>NZ_CP170102.1:3634249-3960999 GCF_042188925.1 Pseudooceanicola sp. LIPI14-2-Ac024 | reverse complement strand
ATGAACCAGGCCGTGTTCCTGGCGCTGCTGAAACCCGGCGACACCTTCATGGGGCTCGACCTGAACTCCGGCGGGCACCTGACCCACGGCTCGCCCGTCAACATGTCGGGCAAATGGTTCAACGTCGTGTCCTACGGCGTGCGCCAGCAGGATCACCTGCTGGACATGGAAGACATTCGCCAGAAGGCGCTGGAGCACAAGCCCAAGCTGATCCTGGCCGGCGGCACCGCCTATTCCCGGATCTGGGACTGGGCCGCCTTCCGCGAGATCGCGGACGAGGTCGGCGCCTACCTGATGGTCGACATGGCCCATATCGCGGGCCTGGTCGCGGGCGGCGCGCATCCCTCGCCCCTGCCGCATGCCCATGTCGTGACCACCACGACGCACAAGTCCCTGCGCGGTCCTCGTGGCGGCATGATCCTCACCAATGATGAAGACATCGCTAAGAAGGTGAACTCCGCCGTCTTCCCCGGCCTGCAGGGCGGGCCGCTGATGCATGTCATCGCCGCCAAGGCCGTGGCCTTCGGCGAGGCGCTGAAGCCGGAGTTCCAGGACTACGCCGTCCAGGTCGTGTCGAACGCCAAGGCGATGGCCGACCAGCTGATGAAGGGCGGGATCGACATCGTCTCGGGCGGGACCGAGAACCACCTGATGCTGGCCGACCTGCGGCCCAAGGGCGTCACCGGCAAGGCGGCCGAGGCCGCGCTCGGCCGTGCCCACATCACCTGCAACAAGAACGGCGTGCCGTTCGACCCCGAGAAGCCCTTCGTGACCAGCGGCATCCGGCTGGGCACGCCCGCCGGCACCACCCGCGGCTTCCGCGAGGAGGAGTTCCGCCAGATCGCCGACTGGATCGTCGAGGTGGTGGACGGCCTGGCCGCCAATGGCGACGAGGGCAATGCCGAGGTCGAGGCCAAGGTCCGCGCCGAGGTGGCCGAGCTCTGCGGCCGCTTCCCGCTCTACCCCGGCCTCTGATCCCGCGCGGGGGCGTTCGCGCCCCTGCCCGCCGGGGAAGCCCGCCGATCCCGGCGCTTCCTCTGGCCCTCTTCCTCTGGTCCATGTATCCCGGGGGTCGGCCGCAGGCCGTAGGGGGCAGCGCCCCCTGTCCGCAGGGAGAGACATGACCGACACTCCACTCGACGCGCAGCCGGACCGGCGGGGCGGCTTCTTCGCCACCG
Source organism: Pseudooceanicola sp. LIPI14-2-Ac024 (assembly GCF_042188925.1). Lineage (GTDB taxonomy): Bacteria > Pseudomonadota > Alphaproteobacteria > Rhodobacterales > Rhodobacteraceae > Pseudooceanicola. Next base: position 3,959,821 of record NZ_CP170102.1, on the reverse strand, counting down.
CGCTCCGCATCGCGGGCCAGCAACTCTGGGCCGCGCTCTTTGCCGTCATCCTGCTGACCGCCATCCTCACCACCAAGCTGATCTGGCAGCCGGACTGGGCGCTGACCCGCTACGACGCGCTGGTGATCGTCGCGGTCACGGCGCAGGTGCTGATGCTGGCCTTCCGGCTCGAGACCTGGGACGAGTTCAAGGTGATCCTGCTCTTCCACCTCACCGGAACGGTGATGGAGTGGTTCAAGGTGCAGGCCGGCAGCTGGTCCTACCCCGAGGCGGGGGTGATCAAGCTTTTCGACGTGCCGCTCTTCACCGGGTTCATGTACGCCTCGGTCGGCTCCTACATCGCGCGGTCGATCCGGCTCTACCACATCGTGCTGGCCCCGTTCCCGCCGTTCTGGACTGTGGTGGTGCTGGCGGTGGCGATCTATGCCAACTTCTTCGCCCACCACTTCCTGCCCGACATCCGCATGGCGCTTTTCGCCGCGACCGTCCTGATGTTCTGGCGGACCCGGATGTGGACCCGCGCGGGCGGGCGCTACCGGGCGATCCGGCTGCCGTTCGCGGCGCTGATCGTGGCGTGCATGCTCTGGGTGGCCGAGAACATCGGCACCTACACCGGCACCTGGGTCTATGCCGGGCAGCGCGAATGGGACCCGGTGCGCTTTGCCATGGTGGGGTCGTGGTACCTGCTGTTCTTCGTCAGCTTCGCCACCGTGCTCGTCGTCTTCCGCGACGCCTGCCGGCGCGAGGCCTGGGTGCCGCCGCCGGGCACGTGATGCCTTGCGCTCCTGCCGTGGCGGCACTACCGATGCGGCATGCTGAACACGATCACCCACGGTGAGCCCACCGACGCGCCCCCCTTGCTGATCGCCCATGGCCTGTTCGGGTCGGGCCGGAACTGGGGCGTCATCGCCAAGCGCCTGTCGGACAAGCGGCAGGTGATCGCGGTGGACATGCGCAACCACGCGGGCAGCCCGTGGTACGACACCAACAGCTACGAGGACATGGCCGGGGACCTGGCCGAGGTGCTGGAAGAGATCGGCCCGGCCGACGTGCTGGGACATTCGATGGGCGGCAAGACCTCGATGGTGCTGGCGCTCAGCCGGCCCGAGCTGGTGAACCGTCTAATCGTCGCCGACATCGCCCCCGTTGCCTACCAGCACAGCCAGTCCGACAAGATCGCCGCGATGCGGTCGGTGGACCTCGACACCGTCACCCGGCGGTCCGAGGTCGATGCCCTGCTCGAGGCGCAGTTCGGTGACCGGACGCTGGCGACCTTCCTGTCGCAGTCGCTCGACCTCAAGGACAAGAGCTGGCGACTGAACCTCGACGTGCTGGACGCCGAGATGCCGAAGATCATCGGCTTTCCCGAGGTCGATGGCCGCTATGACGGGCGCGTGCTGTTCCTGACCGGGGGCACCTCGACCTACGTGCGGCGCGAGGATCGCGACCGGATCAAGGCCCTGTTTCCGAAGGTGCGGTTTGCTGGCATTCCCGGCGCGGGCCACTGGCTGCACGCCGAGAAGCCGCGCGAGTTCGTGGCGGCGGTGGACGCCTGGCTTTCGGCCTGATCACTCGGCCGGGTTCGGCGGCCAGTCCGGGTCCTGCCGCTTGATGCGCTTCGAGGCCCACAGACCCAGCGGCCAGCCGATGACGAGCCCGGCGATGGCCGAGGCCACGATGGCGGTGACGCTGTAGATCCCGAGGACAAAGAACACGACCAGCGCAGCCCCGGCGACGCAGCCCACGGCGAGGATGGTGGTGAACCAGCTGAGACGGGTTTTCATGGCGCAGCCCTCCTCCCGGGGAAACGCGCGCATCGCCGCCGAGGTTCCTGCCCGCGATGGAACCCGGCGGGGTCTGGCCGGTTGAGGCTCCGAGATCGGAAAAGCTCAGACCAGGAGTGTACCATGACCAGACTTCTCATCCTCATCGCCACCCTTGGCGCCCTTGCCGCCTGCGAGACGGTTGAAGGCGCAGGCCGCGACATGCAGAACGCGGGCCAGGCCGTCGAACGCGAGGCGCAGCAGGCGCAGGTCGACGGCTGAACGGACGGACCTGGCGACGTGCCGAACCGGCGGGGCGAACCTTTGCCCCGCCTTTTTTGTGTCTTTTCCCGGCCTTAGCGGTCGAGCCGGAACCCCAGCTTGACCCCGACCTGGAAGTGGCCGACCTGGCCGCCCTCGCCGACATGGCCGCGGATCTGCGTGACCTCGAACCATTCGAGGTTGCGGATGCTCTGCGCCGCGGCCGCGACCGCGTTGCGGATCGCCTCGTCCACCGAGTTGGGCGAGGAGCCGTAGACCTCGGTGACGGGATAGACGTGATCTGACATGGGACCCTCCTCCTTCTGGCGGAGAAGGTAGCGCGGCGCGGGGGCCGCGCCAGCGGTCAGGGCCGCATCCGGGCCAGGAGCCCGTCGCGCCGCACGATCTGGTGGTAGAGCACGGCCAGCACGTGCAGGCCGATCAGCACCAGCAGAAGCGTCTTCAGCACCTCGTGCGCCGCCCCTGCCCCGGTCGCGCCGAGGAACCAGGCGGCCGCCCCCGAGGCCGGGACCAGCAGCATCAGGGCATAGAGCGCCCAATGGATCAGCCCCGCCGTCCGCGCCATCCAGGCGGGCGTTCCGGCCGGCGGCGGAGGGCTGCCGCGGGTCAGGCGGAGGGCGAGGCGCCAGAGGGCGAAGGCCAGCACGAGCAGGCCCGGCACGATATGCACGAGCGCGCCCGAGGTCGCGGTGGCGGTGCCGGTCTGGCGGAAGGCGCGCCAGGCGGCCTCGATCCCGTCGTGGAAGAGGTACTGCACCGCGATCAGGGCGAACACCGCCCAATGAAGGAGACTCTGGCTGCGGGAATAGGCACTTGGCATGATGCACTCCGGTCTGGATCAATGCGGATGATACGGCCGGCGCGGCGGGTTCCGTCGCGGGGAGAGGTTGACGAATGATCCCGGCGCCGCGCGATGGAGGTGGGTGGTGCGGCGGGCGACTCGGGGCCCGTGGCCTTGTTAACAAGGGGTTTGGCGGCGTTTTCGGGACGTCGGTATGACGTCGGTATTGCGTCGGTATCGCGTCGGTGTCCGCGGCGCTGCAGGGCCGCGTTAACGGGGCGGACGGGACGGAGCCGCGGCTTGCGACCGGGAGCCCGGAGGCGGTTAACGAAGTCTCAACCAATTGGCGCCGATCCTGCGCCATGTCCCGCTATCGCCGGCCGCGGATCGGCGGCGCCTCGATCTTCTTCACGGTGGCCCTCGCCCGGCGGGGGGATGACCTTCTCTTGCGCGAGATCGCGCTGCTGCGCGCGGCGATGGCACGGACCCGGGCCGAGCGCGGGTTCCGCATCGACGCCTGCGTGGTGCTGCCGGATCACCTGCATTGCGTCTGGACGTTGCCCGAGGGGGACGCGGATTACCCGACGCGGTGGCGGCTGATCAAGGCGCGGTTCTCGCGCGGGGTGCCGATCGGAGAGCGCCGGGCCAGCCACTGCCGCCGCGCGGAACGCGGGATCTGGCAGCGGCGCTACTGGGAACATCACATCCGGGACGAGGCGGATCACGCGGCGCACGTGCGGTATTGCTGGATGAACCCGGTGAAGCACGGGTTTGTCGAGGCCCCGGAGGAGTGGCCGTTCTCGTCGATCCATCGGGACATTGCGACGGGGCGGAGGTGGGCGAGGTGATCGGGGCGGGCAGCCAAGTGTGGTAGGGTGCGTGATCTCACGCACCGGGCCGGGACGGCGGGGGTGTGCGGTGCGTGCGAGCACGCACCCTACGGGCCGGTAAGGCTCGTATCCGAGGCGGCCGAGCGGTGGAGCGCGTCGTAGGGTGCGTGATTTCACGCACCGTGGCGCGACAGTTGGGGCGTGAGGTGCGTGCGAGCACGCACCCTACGGGGCGGCAAGGCCCGTATACGAGCGGGCCGCGCGGTGGAGCGTGTCGTAGGGTGCGTGATTTCACGCACCGTGGCGCGACGGCGGGGGTGTGAGGTTCGTGCAAGCACGCACCCAACGGGGTGTAAGGCCCTTATCCGAGAGGGCCGCGCGGCCGCGGTCACTAACGCGTCACCCGGGCCGTCAGCTGTCCATCTTGAGCGCCGAGATGAACGCCTCTTGCGGGATGTCGACCTTGCCGAACTGGCGCATCTTCTTCTTGCCCGCCTTCTGCTTCTCCAGGAGCTTGCGCTTCCGCGTCGCGTCGCCGCCGTAGCATTTCGCGGTCACGTCCTTGCGGAGCGCGGCCAGCGTCTCGCGGGCGATCACCTTGCCGCCGATGGCGGCCTGGATCGGGATCTTGAACATGTGGCGGGGGATCAGCTCCTTGAGCTTTTCGCACATCGCCCGGCCGCGCATCTCGGCGCGGTCGCGGTGGACCATCATCGACAGCGCGTCGACCGGTTCGTCGTTCACCAGGATCGACATCTTGACGAGGTTGTCCTCGCGGTAGCCGAGCAGCTGGTAGTCGAAGCTGGCGTAGCCCTTGGTCACCGATTTCAGCCGGTCGTAGAAGTCGAAGACGACCTCGTTCAGGGGCAGGTCATAGACCACCAGCGGACGGGTGCCGGCATAGGTGAGTTCGAGCTGGATGCCGCGGCGGTCCTGGCAGAGCTTGAGCACGTCGCCGAGGTAGTCGTCGGGCACCATGATGGTGGCCTTGATCCGCGGCTCCTCGATATGGTCGATATAGGTCACATCGGGCATGTCGGCGGGGTTGTGCAGGTCCTGCACGGTGCCGTCCTTCATGTGCAGGTGATAGATCACCGAGGGCGCGGTGGTGATCAGCTCGATGTCATACTCGCGCTCGATCCGGTCGCGGATCACCTCGAGGTGCAGGAGGCCGAGGAAGCCGCAGCGGAAGCCGAAGCCGAGGGCGGCCGAGGTCTCCATCTCGAAGGTGAAGGAGGCGTCGTTCAGCGCCAGCTTCTCGATCGCGTCGCGCAGGTCCTCGAATTCGGCGCTGTCGACCGGGAAGAGGCCGCAGAACACCACCGGGATCGACGGCTTGAAGCCGGGCAGCGCGGTTTCGCAGCCCTTCTTCTCGGTCGTGATGGTGTCGCCGACGCGGGTGTCGCGCACCTGCTTGATCTGCGCGGTGATATAGCCGATCTCGCCCGGCCCGAGCTCGGGCACCTCGACCATCTTGGGCTTGTAGACGCCGAGGCGGTCGATCTCGTAGACGCCGCCGGTGCGCATCATGCGGATGCGCTGGCCCTTTTTCAGGACGCCGTCGATGACGCGGACGATGACGACGACGCCGAGGTAGGGGTCGTATTTCGAATCGACCAGCATCGCCTTCAGCGGCTTGTCGCGCTCGCCCTCGGGCGGGGCGGGCAGCCGGGTGACGATGGCCTCGAGCACGTCGGGAATGCCGATGCCGGTCTTGGCCGAGATCAGCACCGCGTCCGAGGCGTCGATGCCGATGACATCCTCGATCTGTTCTTTCACCCGCTCGGGTTCCGAGGCGGGCAGGTCGATCTTGTTCAGGACCGGGACGATGTCGTGGTCCGCGTCGATCGCCTGGTAGACGTTGGCAAGCGTCTGCGCCTCGACGCCCTGGGTGGCGTCGACCACCAGCAGCGAGCCCTCGACCGCCTGCATGGAGCGGGAGACCTCGTAGGCGAAGTCGACGTGTCCGGGGGTGTCGATCAGGTTCAGGACGTAGGTCTTGCCGTCCTTGGCCGGGTACTCGATGCGGACGGTGTTCGCCTTGATGGTGATCCCGCGCTCGCGCTCGATGTCCATCGAGTTCGAGGAGCTGTTCCTGCATGTCGCGTTCCGCGACGGTGCCGGTGAGCTGGATCAGCCGGTCGGCCAGGGTGGATTTCCCGTGGTCGATGTGGGCGACGATGGAGAAGTTGCGGATCAGGGATCTGTCGGTCATGGCTCGCCCCATTACCAGAGGTCCCGGAGGCTTGGAAGATGGCTTGAACGCGGCCATGTTGGGAACACGCAAGGTCACGGGCGGGGCGCCGCCGCAACCGGAGGGACCGGGATGAGACTGGGCGGGACAATCGCGATCGGGGTGTTGATCGGCGTGGCCATCGGCCTGGCGACGGGGAGCCCGTGGCTCTGGACCGCGATCGGGGCCGGTGTCGGGCTGGTCCTGGCGATCCTGCGCCACGACAAGGACCAGGACGAGGCCACGGACGACGGCGACCCCGACTGAGGCCCGCGCCCCGGCCGTGTGGCGGGACGCGGGGGCGGGTCAGGCGGGCTGCGGGGCCAGCAGCGCCTCGATCCGGGCGAAGCGGACCGGCGGCAGCGCCGGTGCGACAGCCGCCGCGAGGAAGCCCGAGAAAACCTCGGGCGGCATGGCGTGTCGCATCTCGGACAGCATCCCGGCCAGTTCCGGCGTGCTGAGCGCGGGGGCCATCAGCGCCATGGTGCGGGTCATGTCGGCGGGGTCAATCTTGGCAATGATGCGACCCTCGATCGCACGCAGGTCGTCATCGCCGAACAGCCGGTGCATGGCGCCGAGCAGGTGGGTTTCCTCTTCGGCCATATGCTCGATATCCTCGGCCGCGAAGAGGGCGTAGCGGAAGTAGAGCCGCTGCCCGGCGGTGTCGCGCGCGGGGCCGGTTGCGGTTTCGACGGCGCGGGCGAGGCTTTCGAGCTCGGCAAAGGCCTGTTCATGGTGGTCGTGTCCCTCGTGGGCGGTGTCGGAGCTGCCGGGTTCGGCGGCCTCAAGTGCGGGGTGGATGAAGGTCTCTTCGCCGTTCAGGTGGTTCGCCGCCATCGCGAGGAACCCGCGCAGCGCGGTGAGCGCGGCGGCGGTTTCGTCCGGGTCCTGCCAGTCGGTGGCCGTGAGCTGCGCGATCAGCCGGGCGTGGCCAAGGCGCAGGGTCTTGTGAATCGCATAGTACATGTTGTGCCGCCCGGGGACGGGCGGGGTGTATCCGGTCATTGAAATATCTCCTGTAAAATGGGGCCCACGGCCACCGTGGCGTTTCTCTAATCCAGTAGCGCGACGGCGATAATCGGCGTAATTTCCACTTCACCATTCGGCAGGCGCGGATAATGGATCAGCTGCGCGCGATGCGCGTTTTCGTCCGGGTTGTGGAGCGCGGCAGCTTTTCGGCCGCGGCCGCCGATCTGCACCTCTCGCACGGCATGGCGTCGACCGTGGTGAAGGAGATCGAGGCGGACCTGGGCGTTCAGCTGCTGCGCCGCACCACCCGGCGGATGGCCCTGACCGAGGAAGGCACGGCCTATTACGACCGGGCGGTGGCGATCCTGGCCGAGGTCGACAGCCTGCGCGACCACCTGGGCGCCGGGCGGGACGTGGTGAGGGGGCGGGTCACGCTGCAGGCGCCGGTGGCCTTTGCGCGCCTGGTGCTGGCGCCGTCGCTCGACCAGCTGCGCGAGCGCTACCCCGAGCTGGAGCTGGCGGTGCTGGGGCGCGACCAGATGCCGGACATGATCGTCGAGGGGATCGACCTGCTGCTCTTCACCGGCGCCCTGCCCGACAGCGGGCTGATGGCGCGGACGCTTGCGACCTTTCCGGTCGTGACGGTGGCCGCGCCCGGCTACCTCGACCGGCACGGCGTGCCCGAAACGCCGGAGGCGCTGGCCGGTCACCGGCTGATCAACATCCTGTCGGCCACCAACCGCCGGCCGCTCGACTGGCGGTTCCGGGAGGGCGAGCGGACCGAGCTGCGGCGCCTGCACGCGCCGCTGTGCCTGGAGAGCAGCGAGGCGGCGGTGGCGGCCGCGGTGGCGGGGGCCGGGATCGTGCAGAACGTGTCCTACGTCGTGGCAGAGGCGCTGGCGGCGGGCCGCCTGGTCGAGATCCTGCCGCGCTGGCGCGATCGCGGGGCGGACCTGCAGCTGGTGTCGCGCCAGTCCACCGCGGGGCCCAACCGGCTGCGCGCGGTGGCCGAGCACCTGGCCGACCTGGCGGCGACCCGTCGCCGCGACGACCTGCGGATCCTCGACGCCGGCGCCGCCGCAACGGAATCGTGACCTGACTTTGCGGGCGCGCGCGCTACCCTCTGCGGGACCGTGAACCTCAGGGAGAGAGAGATGATCACGCGACGCAGACTGCTTGCCACCGGCGCGGCCGTGACCGGCGCCAGCGTAATCCTGCCCTATGCCGCGATGGCGCAGGCGGGCACGAGCCAGAGCTATGATGCCGCCGACGGGCCGGTGACGATCTCGCCGATCGCCCACGCCTCGTTCGTGATGGAGACGCCGATCGGCACGATCTACAACGATCCGGTCGGCGATGCCGCACAGTACGAGGGCCATCCCGCGCCCGACCTGATCCTGATCACCCACGAGCATGGCGATCACTACGACGCCGACACGCTGGCGGCGCTGGTGGGGCCGAACACGCAGCTGGTGACCAACCCGGCGGTGTTCGAGATGCTGCCCGACGGGCTCAAGGCGCGGGCGACGGCGCTGGCCAACGGCGAGGAGACCAACATCCTCGGCCTGGGGATCCAGGCGATCCCGGCCTACAACACCACCGAGGACCGGCTGCAGTACCACCCGCAGGGGCGCGACAACGGCTATGTCCTGGGTTTCGACGGGCTGCGGGTCTACATCGCGGGCGACACCGAGGACATTCCCGAGATGCGGGCGCTGACCGACATCGACGTGGCCTTCGTGCCGTTCAACCTGCCCTACACGATGACCGAGGAACAGGCGGCGTCGGCGGTGGCCGAGTTCCAGCCGGCCTTTGTCTATCCCTACCACTACCGCGACAGCGACCCCGAGAAGTTCGCCGCCCTGCTGGGCGACACGGATGCCGAGACCGAGGTGGTCATGGGACCGTGGTACGGCTGAGCCCCGCCGGGTCGTGACAATCCCTCCCGCGCGGGCCGGGTCCGGTCCGCGCGGGGTTTTCCCTGTGCTGTCAGGTGCCGATCACGGCGACCACGGCGGCGCCCAGCTCCTGCAGCGCGGCGTTGCGGGTGGCGACATCGGCCTCGAGATCCGCGAGCATCAGTACGGCGATCCAGGGCGCCCTGCCCGGCGGCGTGATGACGGCCACGAGGTTGCGGTTGCGCTCGCCTGCCCCCGACTTGTCGAGGATGTCCCAACCGGCAGGCGCGCTGGCCCGCAGGAGGGCGCCGGTCACGCCGCCGGGGCGCATCCATTCGGCCATCTGCGCGCGCGAGCCGGGGCTGAGCGCGTCCTCGATCAGGATCGCCCACAGCGTGTCGGCCATTGCCACGGGCGTGGTGCTGTCGCGGGGATCGCCGGGACCGGCAGAGTTGAGGTCGGGCTCGACCCGGTCGAGGCGGCTGACCGGGTCGCCGATGTCGCGGAAGAACTGGGTCACCTCGGCCGGGCCGCCAAGCGCCCCGATCAGCAGGTTCGCGGCGGTGTTGTCGCTCATGTCGATGGCGGCGAGGCACAGTTCGGACAGCGTCATGCTGCCGCCGACCCGGGTTTCGGCGACCGGGGCATAGGACAGCAGGTCGTCGCGCGTGACCGGCAGCGTCTGCGACAGCCGCAGGAGGCCCGCGTCGCGGCGGGCGAGGATGGCGGCGCAGACCGGCACCTTCACGGTGCTGTTCATCAGGAAGCGTTCGTCGGCACGGTGCGTCCAGTTCCGGTCGGACCCGGTGTCGACGAGGGCGACGCCGACGCGGGCGCCGAGGCGCGCCTCGATCCCAGCGACGGTCTCGGCCAGGGCGTTGAACGACGGCTGGGCCTGCGCCGGCGCCGCGAGGGACAGGGCAAGGGCGATCCCCGCCGCGATGCGCGACGGGACGAGGGCGGTGAACCGCATGGGGGTGTCCTTTTCGGAAGGGCGCGCAGGGGCGCCGGGGAGGTTCGACATCAAGTGATGTCATGGCACCTGAGTAATCGAGCTTGCCAGCCGCGCTCAAACGACAAATCTTATGACCTGCCATTAGCCGAGGTAATGCCATGGACCGTCCCGACCTGCCCCTGAACGCGTTGCGGGTGTTCGAGGTCGCGATGCGGCAGGGCAGCTTTACCAAGGCCGCGACCGAACTGCGGGTGACCCAGGCGGCGGTCAGCCACCAGATCGCCCGGCTGGAGGACCTGCTGGGCGTGACGCTGTTCCTGCGCACCTCGCAGGGGCTGGTGCCGACCGACGAGGGGCGGCTGCTGTTCCCGGTGCTGGAACACGGATTTGACGCCATGGCGCGGGTGCTCGACCGGCTGGGCGGGCGGCGCGACATCGAGGTGCTGTCGGTGGGCGTGAACACGACCTTTGCCCTGGGCTGGCTGATGCCCCGGCTCGACGCCTTCCGCGAGGCGCACCCCGAGATCGACCTGCGGATCGCGACCAACAACAACCGGGTGGAGATCCTGCGCGAGGGGCTCGACATGGCGATCCGCTTCGGCACCGGCGGCTGGACCGGGCACGAGACGATCCCGCTGATGGCGACGCCATTCGCCCCGCTCTGCGCGCCCGAAATGGCGGCGCGGCTGCGGGACCCGGCGGACCTGGGACAGGTGACCCTGCTGCGCAGCTATCGCAGCGCCGAATGGCCGGGCTGGTTCGCCGCCGCGGGCACCCCCTGCCCGCCGATCACCGGCGCGGTTTTTGACAGCTCGGTCGCGCTGGCCGAACTGGCCGCGTCGGGCGCCGGCGCCGCCCTGCTGCCGGTGGCGATGTTCGAGCGGTTCGTCGCGCAGGGCCAGCTGGCGCAGCCCTACGGGATCACCGTGTCGGTTGGGCGGTACTACCTTGCCTGGCCGTCGGACCGGGCCACGACGCGGGCGATGACCACCTTTGCCCGCTGGCTGAGCGGCGCGGCCCCGGCGGATGCGGCGGCCCGCGCCTGAGCGGGCTGCGGGGCCGGAGGGGGTGCCGCAAAGCCATCACAGCCGCGTGAGACCTTGGCGGGCCGCATGAAGACCAATTGCGAAAATACCGGAATCATTGCATATTGCCGGGCACAACCGAGCGGGCAGATAAGCCCGCCGAGCAGTACCGAAGCGGCCGGGACAGGCCGCATGGCAAAGAGGCACAAATGAGATTTCTGATCCCCGCGGCGGGCGCAGCCGTCGTTGCTATTTCCCTGACCATGAACGCGGCGCAGGCCGGGCCGATTTCCCGCGCCTGCCTGTCGAGCGACCGCGCCGGCGGCAACAGCGCGCTCTGCGGCTGCATCCAGTCGGTGGCGAACATGACGCTGAACGGGTCCGACCAGGCGCGTGCGGCGCAGTTCTTTACCCAGCCGGACCTGGCCGAGACCGTGCGCATGTCGAAGGCGTCGAACGACAGCACCTTCTGGCAGCGGTACGAACAGTTCGGCCAGATCGCGACCGCCACCTGCTCCTGACCCGTCAGAGCCGGGCCGCGAGGCCCCGGGCGCAGGCCTCGATCAGGTCGAGCGCCCCGTCGAAATCCCCGGTGTAATAGGGATCGGGCACCGCCCGCGCGCCGGTTTCCGGCGCGTGGTCGGTGAAAAGCACCACCGGCACGTCATTCTCGGCGGGCCGCAGCCGCTCGATCCCCGCCAGGTTGTCCTCGTCCATCGCGACGATCAGGTCGAACTCCTCGAAATCCCGCGCCGTGAACTGGCGCGCGCGCAGCGCCGAGAGGTCGTAGCCGCGGGCGCGGGCGGCCTCCTGCATGGGCGGATAGGGGGCCTCGCCCACGTGCCAGCTGCCGGTGCCGGCGCTGTCGAGCACGAGGTCCCGCCCGCCGGTCATCGCGCGCATCACGCCCTCGGCCGCGGGCGAGCGGCAGATATTGCCGAGGCAGACGAAGAGGATCGCGCGGGGGCCGGGGTTCGGGGGGTGGTCCATGGCACCGTGATACGGCAAATCGCGGCTTTGCGATACTGGGAACGGTGGCCCGCCGGGGCCGCGGATCACGCGGCGTAGGTCAGGCGGACGCCCTTGGCCGTGCAGTCCTTGATCAGCGAGCCGGTGCTGAGCGCGATGTCCTGTGCGACCTGCAGCTTGGCGCGTTCGTTGTCGAGGAAGGTGGCGTCGAAGTCGCGCGACAGGTGGACCGAGACGTAGGTCCGGCCGTCGAACGCCTCTTGGCTGAAGTACCAGCTGGCGGTGTAACCGCCGATGTCGGTGTAGCGGCTGGTGGCCCATTCGAGCTTGGCGCGGATCTCGTCCACCGCCTCGGGCCGGTCCGCGGGGACGTAGTAGGACACCGTGATCTCGCCCACGTTGAGCTGGCAGCGCATGATGACGTCCCCGTCGGCGGACCGGACCCGGTAGAAGGCGAAGGGCTCGCCCGAATTGTGCCGGATCGCGATCTTGGTGGCCGACTTGCGCTGGTTGTCCCGGATCAGGCGCCGGCTGAACCTGGCATCGCTCCAGGGCTTTTCGGCCGCGATCGGGTAGCCGATGAAGACCAGCGTGCCCGGCAGGGTGCGGGCCAGGAACTCGTCGGCCTTCACCTTGACGCCCAGTGCGCCGATGTCCTTTTCCGAGAAGAAGACCAGCAGCGCGATGGCCAGCCCCGAGGCGGAGATCTGGCCCAGCGAAAGGCTGACCAGGACCCAGGTTTCCTTGGCCGTTTCGGCATAGCGCCAGGTGAAGTAGACCGCGAGCGCGAGGGTCGACGTCAGCGCGCCGATACAGACCACCCGCACCCATATCGGGGTGAATACAAACCTCTGTTCCGTCATGCTGCCCGGCCTGCTAGCCTTGTCTCGTGATTTCTTGGGATTGCCGCGCCGATCCGAGCGGCGCGGGCAATTCCCGTGTGTGCATAGAGGCTTGGCCGGTGCGTTTCAACCGCGACGGGCACCGGGCCGGCCAGCAGGACGCGCGAGTGCGGAACAGGAAGGCTGATGGACAAGATCGTGATACTGACCGGGGCCGGGATCTCGGCCGAGAGCGGGCTGGGCACCTTCCGCGGGGCCGGCGGCCTGTGGGAGGAGAAGCGGATCGAGGACGTCGCCACGCCCGAGGGGTTTGCCCGCGATCCGCAGATGGTCACCGATTTCTACAACATGCGCCGGGGCAAGCACCGGGAGGTGCAGCCCAATGCCGCGCACGAGGCGCTGGCGCGGCTGCAGCGCGACTATCCCGGCGAGGTGGTGATCATCACCCAGAACGTCGACCGGCTACACGAGCGCGGCGGCTCGGCCGGGGTGATCCACATGCACGGGGTGCTCGACGGGCTTCTGTGCAACGCCTGCGGGCATCGCTGGGACTGGCCGTTCGAGCGCAAGCTGGACCTGCGCACACCCTGCCCCCGCTGCGGGCTGGCCCCCACCCGGCCCGACGTGGTCTGGTTCGGCGAGATGCCGTATTTCATGGACGAGATCGACGCGCACCTCAGCGGATGCGACCTGTTCGTGGCCATCGGCACGAGCGGCAACGTCTATCCGGCCGCGGGTTTCGTGCAGTATGCGAACGCGGTCGGGGCCGACACGCTGGAGATCAACCTTGACGCGAGCGAGGTCAGTTCGATTTTCGCCCGCAAGATCCGGGGAAGGCCAGCGAGACGGTTCCCGCATGGGTCGACGAGGTGCTGTCCCGGGCGGGTTGACATTTGCCCCGAAGACGGTCCCGGCCGTGGCGTTCCGGCATATTCACGCTGATTTGGCCCCGCGACCCCCTTTCTTTCAAAGGACTCCCACGACTATAAGTGCTGACGGTCTGTGCCCCCCGAGTTGCAGACCAGTTGGGGTATGGATACGGGCAGGACAACATACATATGGGACTTTTCGACAAGATGCCGGGTGTCTTTTCGTCGGACATGGCGATTGACCTCGGAACGGCGAACACGCTCGTCTACGTGAAGGGCAAGGGCGTCATCCTGTCCGAACCCTCGGTCGTCGCGTACCACGTCAAGGACGGGGTCAAGAAGGTCCTCGCCGTTGGCGAAGACGCGAAGCTGATGCTGGGGCGGACGCCGGGATCGATCGAGGCCATTCGCCCCATGCGGGAAGGCGTCATCGCGGATTTCGACACCGCCGAGGAAATGATCAAGCACTTCATCCGCAAGGTGCACAAGCGCTCGACCTTCTCGAAGCCGAAGATCATCGTCTGCGTGCCGCACGGCGCGACCCCGGTCGAGAAGCGCGCGATCCGCCAGTCGGTGCTGTCGGCGGGCGCACGTCGCGCCGGGCTGATCGCGGAACCGATCGCCGCGGCCATCGGGGCCGGGATGCCGATCACCGACCCGACCGGCAACATGGTCGTCGACATCGGCGGCGGCACCACCGAGGTGGCCGTCCTGTCGCTGGGCGACATCGTCTATGCCCGTTCGGTCCGCGTCGGCGGTGACCGGATGGACGAGGCGATCATCAACTACCTGCGCCGCCAGCAGAACCTGCTGGTGGGCGAAAGCACGGCCGAGCGGATCAAGACCTCGATCGGGACGGCGCGGATGCCCGACGACGGGCGCGGCCAGTCGATGCACATCCGCGGCCGCGACCTGCTGAACGGCGTGCCGAAGGAAACCGAGATCACCCAGGCGCAGGTCGCCGAGGCGCTGTCGGAACCGGTGCAGCAGATCTGCGAGGCGGTGATGACCGCGCTCGAAGCCACGCCCCCGGACCTGGCCGCCGACATCGTCGACCGCGGCGTGATGCTGACCGGCGGCGGTGCCCTGCTGGGCGACCTGGACCTTGCGCTGCGCGAACAGACCGGGCTGTCGGTGTCGATTGCTGACGAAAGCTTGAACTGCGTGGCACTGGGCACGGGCAAGGCGCTGGAATACGAAAAGCAACTGCGCCACGCGATTGACTACGACAGCTGAGCCGGGAGACTCGGTCCGAGGTCCTGAGCGTCCGGCGGACCGCCTCCGCCGGACGGTGCTTTTTCCACGCAAGGGGCTGCGATGGCACGAAACCGAGGACAGGAAGAGGATTATGTCGCTCCGCTGCGGCGCCTGTTGCTCGGGGTGTTCATCCTGTGCCTTGTCGCGATCTTCCTGGTCTGGCGGATCGACAGCCCGCGGGTGGAACGGTTCCGCGCGCAGGTGGTTGACAACGTGATGCCCGGGTTCGACTGGGCGATGGCCCCGGTCACCGCCACGGTCAACATCCTGCGCGATTTCCAGTCCTACCACCGGATCCACGAACAGAACCGCGAGCTGCGGCGCGAGCTGCAGCAAATGAAGGCCTGGAAAGAGGCGGCCCTGCAGCTCGAGCAGGAGAACGCCCGGCTGCTGGACCTCAACAACGTGCGGCTGGACCCGCGGCTGACCTACATCACCGGCGTCGTCATGGCCGACAGCGGATCGCCCTTCCGGCAGTCGGTGCTGCTGAACGTGGGCGCGCGCGACGGGATCGTCGACGGCTGGGCGGCGATGGACGGGATCGGGCTGGTCGGCCGGATCTCGGGCGTGGGCGACAGCACGGCGCGGGTGCTGCTGCTGACCGACACGTCGAGCCGGGTGCCGGTGACGATCCAGCCCTCGGACCAGCGGGCGATCCTGGCGGGGGACAATTCGAGCGTGCCGCCGATCGAGTTCCTGGAGGATCCGGACCTCGTGCGGCCGGGCGACCGGGTCGTGTCGTCGGGCGACGGCGGGGTGTTCCCGGCGGGCCTGCTGATCGGGCAGGTCGCGCAGGATCCGGGCGGGCGGCTGCGGGTGCGGCTGGCGGCGGATTTCGAGCGGCTGGAGTACCTGCGGGTGCTGCGGCACCTCGGATCGGAACGGATCGGCGATCCGGGCGACATCGTCGGCCCGGTGTTCCCGCCGCTGACGCCCGCCGACGAGGCCGCGGATGCCACCACCGCCCCGGCGGAGGATCCCGGCAATGGCTGAGAGCGTCACCCGCACCCCGCGCACCAAGCTCTGGCTGATGCGCGCGGTGTTCGTCCTGCTGGGGCTGGCGGTGATCCTGTTCAGCCTGATGCCGCTCGAGACGACGCCGCGCCGCTGGACGGGGCCCGACCTGCTGCTGGTGCTGGCCTGCGTCTGGACGCTGCGGCGGCCGGATTATGCGCCGGCGCTGGCGATCGGGCTGCTGATGCTGCTGGCCGACCTGATGTTCCAGCGCCCGCCGGGGCTGATGGCGGCGCTGGTGGTGCTGGCCTGCGAATGGCTCAAGGGCCAGGCGCGGACGATGCGTGACCTGCCGTTCCTGGCGGAATGGGCGGCTGCCGCGGGCGCGATGACGGCAGTGATCATCGGCTACCGGGTGATCCTGGCGATCTTTCTCGCGCCGCTGCCGCCGCTGACGCTGAGCCTGATCCAGCTGGTCGCCTCGATCCTCGCCTATCCGCTGGTCGTGCTGTTCTGCATCGCCTTCTTCGGGCTGAAGAAGCGCGCGCCTGGGGCAATGGACGGACTGGGAGGCCGGGCATGAAGCGCACCGCCAAGGACACCGCCGAAAGCAGCCGCCGGATCACCCGCCGCGGCCTGATCCTGGGTGGCGGGATGCTGGGCTTCATGGGCGTGCTGGCCGGGCGGATGCGCTACATGCAGGTCGAGCAGGCCGACGAGTTTCGCCTGCTGGCCGAGGAGAACCGCGTCAACATCCGCCTGATCCCGCCGATGCGGGGCGAGATCTTCGACCGCAACGGGCGGTCTATCGCGCGGAACGAACAGGCCTATCGCATCGTCATGGTGCGCGAGGATGCCGATGACGTGGACGAGGTGATCGCGCGGCTGAGCCGGCTGGTGCGGCTCGACCCCGACGAGCTGGACAAGGCGATGGCCGAGATGAAGCGGTCGGCCCCGTTCCTGCCGATCACCCTGGCCGACCGCGTCGGCTGGCACGACATCAGCCGGGTGGCGCTGAACGCCCCTGCCCTGCCGGGCATCACCCCCGAGGTGGGGCTGTCGCGGTCCTACCCGCTGGGCCAGGATTTCGCGCATATCGTGGGCTATGTCGGCCCGGTCAGCGACTACGACCTGTCCAAGATGGAAGACCCCGACCAGGTGCTGCGGATCCCGCGGTTCCAGATCGGCAAGGTCGGGCTGGAAGCCAAGATGGAGGACCAGCTCCGCGGCAAGGCCGGGGCCCGCCGGGTCGAGGTCAACGCCGCCGGCCGGGTGATGCGCGAGCTGTCGCGGCAGGAGGGCCTCGAGGGCACCAACCTGCAGCTGACCATCGACCACATGCTGCAGAACTATGTCCAGGCCCGCACCGCCGAGGAAAGCGCGGCCGCCGTGGTTATGGACGTCAAGAACGGCGACATCCTCGCCATCGGATCCTCGCCCAGCTTCGATCCGAACCTCTTCGTGCGCGGCATCTCGGTCGCCGACTACCGCAGCCTGACCGAGAACAAGTACCGCCCGCTGGCGAACAAGGCGGTGCAGGGCACATACCCGCCCGGATCGACCTTCAAGATGGTGGTCGCCCTGGCCGGGCTCGAGGCCGGGCTGATGAACGCCACCAAGAGCTATTACTGCCCCGGCCACCTGACCGTCAGCGGCCGCCGCTTCCACTGCTGGAAGCGCGGCGGCCACGGCACGGTGAACGTCGAAGGATCGCTGCAGCATTCCTGCGACGTGTTCTACTACGAGCTGGCGATGGAAGTCGGGATCGAGCGGATCGCCGAGATGGCGAAGAAGCTGGGCATCGGCATCCGCCACGACCTGCCGATGTCGGCGGTGGCCGAGGGGCTGATCCCGACCAAGGAGTGGAAGCAGGAGGTCCGCGGCGAGCGGTGGCAGATCGGCGACACGGTGAACGCCGCCATCGGCCAGGGCTTCGTGCTGGCCTCTCCGCTGCAGCTTGCGGTGATGACGGCCCGGATCGCCAGCGGCCGCGCGGTGGTGCCGCGGCTGGTGAAATCCATCGACACGATCGAGGAGCCTGTCGCCGAGGCGCCGAGCCTGGGGCTGAGCGAGAACAGCCTGCGGCTGGTGCGGAGCGGCATGAACCTGGTGTCGAACCACCAGCGCGGCACGGCCTATTCCAACCGGATCGAGCCCAAGGAATACCGCATGGCCGGCAAGACCGGCACCAGCCAGGTCCGCAACATCACCGCCGCCGAACGGGCGCGCGGGGTGACGCGGAACGAACAGCTGCCCTGGGAACGGCGGGACCACGCGCTCTTTGTCGACTTCGCGCCCTATGACAATCCGCGCATCGCCGTTGCGGTGGTGGTGGAACACGGCATGGGCGGGTCGACCGCCGCCGCGCCGATCGCGCGGGACATCACGCTGCAGGCGCTCTTCAACGGCGATCCGCCGCTGGATGCCTATCCGCGCAAGGACCACGGCCGGATCCAGACCCAGCAGGAGAAGCTGCGCGAGATGCGCCCGCCCGAGGACACCCGGGGCGCAGCCGCGCATGAGTTACCTTGAGTACAACGTCCAGTGGACCCCGACCGGCTGGCGCAAGATCCTCTACCTGAACTGGCCGCTGGCGCTGTTGTTGACCGCGGTGGCGAGCTTCGGGTTCCTGATGCTCTATTCCGTCTCGGGCGGGTCGTTCAGCCCCTGGGCGGAACCGCAGATAAAGCGGTTCGCCATCGGCATGGTCGGCATGGTGGTGATCGCGATGGTGCCGCTCTGGTTCTGGCGCAACATCTCGGGGGTGGCCTACCTCGGCTCGCTCGCGCTGCTCTTGGCGGTGGAGTTCTTCGGCTCCATCGGGATGGGGGCGCAGCGGTGGATCGACCTGGGCTTTTTCCGGCTGCAGCCATCCGAGCTGACCAAGATCACGCTGGTGATGTTCCTGGCCGCCTACTACGACTGGCTGCCCGTGCGGAAGGTGTCGCATCCGTTCTGGGTGCTGCTGCCGGTGATCTTCATCCTGCTGCCGACCTACCTCGTGCTGCACCAGCCCGACCTCGGGACCGCGATCCTGCTCTTGTCGGGCGGCGGGGCGATCATGTTCTTCGCGGGCGTGCACTGGGCCTATTTCGCCGCAGTGATCGCGGCGGGCGTGGGGCTGGTGACGGCGGTCTTCGAAAGCCGCGGGACCGAGTGGCAGCTGCTGAAGGACTACCAGTTCCGCCGGATCGACACCTTCCTCGACCCCTCGTCCGATCCGCTGGGGGCGGGTTATCACATCACCCAGTCCAAGATCGCGCTCGGCTCGGGCGGATGGGCCGGGCGGGGCTTCATGCAGGGGACGCAGTCGCGGCTGAACTTCCTGCCCGAGAAGCACACCGACTTCATCTTCACGACGCTCGCCGAGGAGTTCGGCTTCATCGGCGGGATGTCCCTCCTGGCGCTCTACGCGCTGATCATCGCGTTCTGCATATACTCGGCGCTGTCGAACTCGAGCCGGTACGGTTCGCTCCTGACGCTGGGCATCACGACGACCTTCTTCCTGTTCTTCGCCGTCAACATGTCGATGGTGATGGGCCTTGCCCCGGTTGTCGGCGTGCCGCTGCCGCTGGTGAGCTACGGCGGGTCGGCCATGCTGGTCCTGCTGGCGGCCTTCGGGCTGGTGCAGAGCGCCCATGTCCACCGACCCCGAGGCAGACGTTGACCATCAGTATCCTGTTCGCCGCCGGCGAAGCGCGCTGGCCGCAGTACGAAACCCCGCTGACCACGGCGCTGACCGCCGCAGGCATCACCGATGTCCGCATCGCGCGCGAGATGGCGCCCGAAGAGGTCGACTACATCGTCTATGCGCCGAACCCCGACCTTCAGGATTTCACGCCCTTCGTGAACGCCAAGGCGGTGCTGAGCCTCTGGGCCGGGGTCGAGGGGATCGTGGGCAACCGGACGCTGACCCAGCCGCTCTGCCGGATGGTGGACGACGGGCTGAAGGAAGGCATGGTCGAATGGGTCACGGGCCAGGTGCTGCGACATCACCTGGGGCTCGACGCCGTGCTGGCACGGCAGGACGGGACCTGGCGGCAGGACGTGCCGCCGCTGGCCCGGCACCGGCCGGTCGGGATGCTGGGGCTTGGCGAGCTGGGGGCGGCCTGCGCGCAGGCGCTGGCGGCGCTGAATTTCCCCGTCGCGGGCTGGAGCCGCAGCGCCAAGGACGTGGCGGGGGTGACCTGCCATCATGGCGAGGCGGGCCTGCGCGAGGTGCTGGCGGGGTCCGAGATCGTCGTCCTGCTGCTGCCGCTGACGGCGGCGACCGAGAACGTGCTGGACGCCGCCGCGCTGGCGTTGCTGCCGAAGGGCGCGGTGATCGTGAACCCGGGCCGCGGGGCGCTGATCGATGACGCGGCGCTGATCGCCGCGCTCGACGCGGGCCAGGTCGGGCACGCCACGCTCGACGTCTTTCGCACGGAGCCGCTGCCGGTCGATCATCCCTTCTGGGGCCATCCCGGGGTCACGGTCAGCCCGCACGTCGCATCGGAAACCCGGGCCGTGACAGCGGCCGAGGTGGTGGCAGAGAATGTTCGCCGCGGCGAGGCGGGCGAGGCGTTCCTGCACCTCGTCGATCGCGGCGCGGGGTACTGACGGGATTACGTCTGACCTGTGGATGACGAAAGGCGCAGCCCCCGGCCGCGCCTTTCATGTTGGTGCATGGCGGGTTCAGGCCGCGCGCTTGCGCCGCCGTCCGACCGCGACGAGACCGGCCAGCGCCATCGGCAGCAGCGCCAGCCCGGCCGGGACCGGGATCTCGGACGTGCGGACGATGAAGGCCCCCGCGCCGCCCCCGAACGGCGACAGCAATGCCGCGCCGGTGATCGAGTAGTTGCCGGGCGCCAGCGCGAAACTGGCCGACGAGAAGTTCGGATCGGCCAGCGCACAGCCGAGGTCGCTCCCGCAGCTGCTGCCGCCCACCGGAAGCGAGGTCTGGCCGAGGAAGGCACCGAAGTTGAACAGCTCGAACTGGTCGCCGGAAATGAAGGCGTCGGTCACGAACAGGGTGCCGGGCCGGATCAGCGTGAAGGTCCACGCCGGGTCGCCGACCTGGACGGCGGCGGGGTTGACCAGCGGGACGAAGCCGATCCCGCTCTCCAGTGCGGAGCCCGCGCCATCGAACCCGAATTCGAGCCAGGTGTCGGTGGGCACGGCGGTTGCGCTGGCGGCGGACGCGCTCAGCGTCGCGGCCAGGGCGAACAGGGCATTGCGTAGTTTGGACATTGTCTCCTCCAAATCGATTCAAGGGAAATGGGCTGACACGGGTCACTCGATACGGCACCGTATTACCGCTACGTCAACTACACCTTACTTTGCAAACAAAACCGTCTGCGCAATCTATGGTTTATCGCTATCAGGCCGCGGGATCGGGCGGCCGGCCATCGCGGGCATCACCGAAGTCGGGACAATTCTGGACATGGGGCCGGTATTGTTTCGCCAAGGGAAACCATTGCCGTGCGGACGGCTCGGCCGGGTCCACGCCCCGGTTGTCCTCGGCAGCCCGCTGAAACGGCAGAGGGGGCGCGGTTGCGCCCCCTCTGGTCACTGGCAGGTCCGTGAGTGTGGTCGGATCAGTCGACGATGCTGCCTTCGTCGTCGCGCGCCATCCGCATCCGGCGGCGCAGCACGCCCCCCACGAGGATCGGCAGGATGAACCCGATGATCGCGATCGACCACAGGATGATGGTCAGCGGAGAGCCGATCAGCACCCAGTAGTCCCCGTCGGCGATGTTGACGGCACGGCGGAAGTTCACCTCCATCTCGTTGCCGAGCAGCGTGCCGAGGATGATCGGCACCAGCGGCACGTCGAGCTTGCGCAGCACCCAGCCCATGATCCCGAAGAGGACCATGACCGTCAGGTCGAAGCTGGAACCCGAGATGCCGTAGATCCCGACGAAGGAGATCATCGCGACGAT
The DNA here is from genome assembly GCF_042188925.1 of Pseudooceanicola sp. LIPI14-2-Ac024. Lineage (GTDB taxonomy): Bacteria > Pseudomonadota > Alphaproteobacteria > Rhodobacterales > Rhodobacteraceae > Pseudooceanicola. The sequence goes on along the minus strand of NZ_CP170102.1, from coordinate 3,938,273 downwards.
CGGCATCAGGATGCGCGGCGGCACCAGCAGGACGCGGGTGAAGATGCCGACCATCGGGATGTTCATCGCCAGCAGCATGAAGTTGGCGATGAAGAGCGCCGCGATCAGGCCCCAGACCACGTCGGGGTTCTGCGTGAAGAGCAGCGGGCCCGGCGTGATGTTGAGTGCCAGCAGCACCGCGAGCAGGACCGCCGTGGTGCCCGAGCCCGGCACGCCGAGCGCCAGCATCGGGACCAGCGCGCCACCGGCGGCGGCGTTGTTGCCCGCCTCGGGGGCGGCCACGCCGCGCGGGTCGCCGGTGCCGAAGGTGCCTTCCTTGTCGACCAGGCGCTTTTCCATCGAGTAGGAGATGAACGAGCCCAGCGAGGCGCCCGCCCCCGGCAGCACGCCGGCGATGAAGCCGAGGATCGTGGTACGGCCCATGGTCGGGATGCAGGAGCGGATCAGGCCCCAGGACGGGATGATCTTGCCGACCTCCATCTTGGGCTTGTTCGAGATGTCGCGCTCGGTCCCGCGGTGTTCAAGGAAGATGAACACCTCGGACAGGGCGAAGAGCCCGACGATGGCGACGAGGAAGTCGATCCCGTCGTAGAGGTGCACCTCGCCGAAGGTGAAGCGCGGCACGCCGGTCTGGGTGTCGATGCCGATCATCGCCAGGCCGAGGCCGAGCGCGGCGGCAAAGGCCGATTTCGCCTGGTTGGTGGACGAGATGCCGCCGAGCGTGGCGAAGGCCAGCGCGAAGAGGGCGAAGTATTCCGCCGGGCCGAAGAGCAGCGCGACCTTGACGAGCTGCGGCGCCAGCAGGACGAGGCCCCAGGTGGCGAAGAAGGCGCCGACGAAGGAGGCCACGCCCGACAGCGCCAGCGCCTCGCCCGCCCGGCCCTTCTGGGCCATCGGATAGCCGTCGAGGCAGGTCATCATCGCCGGTTCATCACCGGGAATGTTCAGCAGGATCGAAGAGATCCGCCCGCCGTACATGGCGCCGTAGTAGACGGATGTCAGCAGGATCAGCGAGGGCGTGGCGCCGAGGCCGAGCGTGAAGGCCAGCGGGATCAGGATGGCGACGCCGTTCGACGGGCCGAGGCCCGGCAACGCGCCCATGATGGTGCCGAGGAAGCAGCCCATCAGCGCCAACGCCAGGTTCTGCCAGGTGATCGCGACGGCGAAACCGTCGGCGAGGTTGGACATCAGTTCCATGGGGCTCTCCTCAGAAACCGAAGGGGCCGCGGGCGAGGCTGAGGCCAAGCAGCAGGCGGAAGATGACGTAGATGCCGACCGAGGTGCCGACGCCGATCAGCACGCTTTCCAGCGGGCGCGATCCGAGGCGCCAGGTCAGGTAGGCGGCGGCGATGGCGGTGGCGATGAGAAAACCAAAGGCCGGCAGGGCCTGGGCGTAGGCGAACATCACCAGCGCGGCGAGGCCAATCTCGGCCAGGCGGCCGGCCGTGGGCCAGTCGGGTTCCGGGTCGGGCTTGACCAGGAAGTAGATCGAGGCGAGGCCCATGACGGCCGCGATGATGTAGGGAAAGACCTTGGGCCCGACGATGTCGGACAGGAAGCTTTCCTGGATGATGGATGCCTGCCAGGCGAAGAAGATGGCAAGGACCAGGCCGATCCCGCCAAAGATGCGGTCGCTCATGCGGACCCCTCCCGGACTCGGTGAAACTGGGGCGCCTCCGGCCCGCGGGGGCCGAAGGCGCCGGGTGCGCGATGCGCGGTTACTGCAGGATGCCGATCTCGCGCGAGAGGTCCTGGATCGACTGGACCGACTCGGCGACGAAGGCCTGGAACTCGTCCCCCTGCAGGTCGAGCGGCGCGAGGCCGTTGTTGGCCATCACGGTCTGCCACTCCTCGCTGGAATAGAGCGAGTTCGAGCTGGGCGACCCAGTAGTCATAGGCCGCGTCGCTCATGCCGCCCGGGGCGTAGAAGCCGCGCCAGTTCGCGCCGATGGCGTCGATCCCCTGCTCGCGCGCGGTCGGGAACTCGGCGAACTCGCCTTCCAGCCGCTCGGGGGCGAGGACGGCGACGACCTTGATGTCACCCGACTCGACGAAGCCCTTGGCTTCGGACAAGTCGCCGGTGAAGGCCTGGAGCGAACCTGCCAGGAGCTGGGTCACCGCCTCGCCGCCGCCCGCGAAGGCGATGTACTTGACGCGGCGCACGTCGTCGACGCCCGCTTCCTTGGCCGCGATCAGGACCTTCAGGTGGTCCCAGCCGCCGACGGCCGAACCGCCGCCGATGGCGATCGAGGTCGGGTCTGCCTTGATCTGCTCCATCAGCTCGGGCAGCGTGCTGATCTCGCTGTCGGCGGCCACGGCGATCACGCCGTAATCCGCGCCGACCGATCCCAGCCAGCGGACCTGGTCCATCGTGTTGCCCGGGAAGGCGTTCTGCGCCAGCCGGGTTGCGGTGGCGGACGAGGCCGCGACGATCAGGTCGTTGTCCTCGTTACGCTTGTTCACCACCTCGGCGAAGGCTACGCCGCCGCCGCCGCCCGACAGGTTCACGACCTGCATGGTGGACGGGATGAGGCCGAGGTCCTGCAGGGTCTTGCCCACCTGGCGGCAGGTGAAGTCCCAGCCGCCGCCCGGGTTGGCGGGGGCGATGCATTCCGGGTTCTCGGGGGTGAAGTCCTGGGCCGCGGCCGCGAAGGGCGCGCAGGCGAGGAAGGCAGCGGCGGCCAGGCCGCGCCGGAGTGTCGTGAATTCCATGTGTCTCCTCCACATCATTCGGGGGCCCCACTCAGCCGGGGCCCGACGAGGGGCGACCATAGGCAGCGAACCTGTCGTGAACCTGTCATGTGCCAGCGCAGGCGGCGCTTTTCCCGCCGCGCCCCGCGGGATATGGTGTGCGCTGCAGGGGAGTGGCGGATGCGCGTGCTGATCATCGAAGACACGGCCGACGTGGGCGATGCCGTGGTGGCCAGCCTCGAACGGGCGGGATTTGCCTGCGACCTGGCACCGACGCTGGAGGAGGCCGCCGATTTCCTGGCGGTGCAGACCTACGACGCCCTGGTGCTGGACATCAGCCTGCCGGATGGCGACGGGCGCGGCCTGCTGAAGCGGCTGCGCGCCCGCGGCGACGGCACGCCGGTCCTGATCCTGACCGCCGAGTTCGAGGTCGAGGCGCGGGTCGAGGCGCTGAATTCCGGCGCCGACGACTACCTGGTGAAGCCGTTCGACCTGCGCGAGCTCGAGGCGCGGCTGCGGGTGCTGATCCGGCGCGAGACCGGGCGCTCGAACAGCCAGATGCGGCTGGCCGACCTCGTCTTTGACCCGGCCGCGCGGGTGGTGCGGATCGGCGACGCTCCGGTGCACATGACCCGGCGCGAGATGACGCTTCTGAACCTGATGATGTCCCACCGGGGCCAGATCCTGTCGAAGGAACGGCTGTTCGAGGGGATGTTCTCGTTCGACCGCGCCGAGGTGGGCACCAACACGGTCGAGCTTTACATCGCGCGGCTGCGCAAGAAGCTGGCCGGGTCGCAGGCGCGGATCGAGACGCACCGCGGCCTCGGCTACCGGATGGATGCCGAGGATGACTGAGACCACCGGCGTCCGCGCGACGCTGTCGCTCAAGGCCCGGGTGGCGCTGGCGGTGTCCTCGGTGCTGATCCTCGGCGGTGCGGTGGTGCTGGTCACCGCGCTGGCCTATGGCCGGGAGGCCGCGCGCGAGGCCTATGACCGGCTGCTGCTGGGGGCCGCGGCGGACATCGCGACCTCGATCTCGATCCGCGACGGGCAGGCGCTGGTGGACTTGCCGGTGTCGGCCTTCGAGCTGCTGTCGCTCGCGCCCGACGACCGCATCCGGTACCGCGTGGTCGGGCCGGACGGCATGACGCTGACCGGCGATCCGACCGCGCCGCTGCCGGACGGGGACGCGGACGGAGAGGCCGTGTTCTACGACGCCCGCTTTGGCGTGGAACCCGCCCGCTACGTCGCGCTGACCCGCCGGTTCGCCGAGCGCAGCTTTTCCGGGCCGGTGGTGATCGTCGTGGGGCACACGCTGCTGGCGCGCCGCGACCTGGCCCGTGACACCGCGCAGAACGCGCTGATCGTGCTGGGGGCGGCGGGGGCGCTGATGGCGCTTTTCGGCTGGCTGGTGGTGAGCCGGGCGTTGCAGCCCCTGCCCCGGATCGGCGCGGCGCTGGCGGCGCGGGAACCGACGGACCTGACGCCGCTGTCGCTGTCCGCTCCGCAGGAGATCGCGGGCATCCTGACATCGCTCAACACCTTCATGGCGCGGCTGGAACGGCAGAGCGTCGCGACCGGCAAGCTGATCGGCGACGCCGCGCACCAACTGCGCACGCCGGTGGCCGCGATCCGGGCGCAGGCCCAACTGGCGGCGAGCGAGCCCGACCCCGAGCGGCGCGACCGCATCGTGGCGCGCATCCAGGACCGCGCGGCGGGGCTGGGGCGATTGCTGGACCAGTTGCTGAGCCGGGCGATGATCATCCACCGGGCGGACACCGAACCGGCCACGCCGCTCGACCTGCGGGACGTGGCGGTCGAGATCGTCGAGGCCTGCGACGACCTCGTGTTACAGGCCGGGACCGAGGTCGAGCTTGAGCTGGCGGATGCCCCGGTGCCGGTGACGGGCGACGCGTTGTCGCTGGCCGAGGCGGGCAAGAACCTGTTGACCAACGCCCTGCGCCACGGCCAGCCGCCGATCCGCTTGGGGGTGAGCGACGGCGCACGCCCGAGCCTCTGGGTCAGCGACTGCGGCCCCGGCCCGTCCGAGGCGATCGTGGCCGATGCGGGCCTGCGTTTTGCACATACCGGCGGCGCGGGCGGCAGCGGCATCGGCCTGGCGATTGCCCGCGAGGTCGCCGAGGGGCACGGCGGCGAGATCCGGATGTCGCGCGCGCCCGGTCGCTTCACCGTTGAATTGATCCTGCCGAGGCGCGGGCGATGAGGTGGCTGGCGTTTCTCTGGCTGGCCCTCGCCCTGCCCGCCGCCGCGCAGGAGGTCGAGCTGACCCGCATGCTCGGCCCGGCGGATGCGGCGCACACGGTGGTGGTGCGCAGCCCGACCGACCTGTCGGTCCTGGGGCCGGTGATCGAGGACTACCTGGCGACCCGGCCCGACACGCGAATCCGCTATGAACAATGGGGGTCGAACGACCTCTTTGCGCTGTCGGTGGCCGATTGCGTCGCCGGTGAGCCCGGTGCCGACCTCGTGATCAGCTCGGCCGTGCACCACATGGTGTCACTGGTGAACGAAGGCTGTGCCTCGTCCTACCAGTCCGAGGAAACCGCCCGGCTGCCCGCCGCGCTGCGCTGGCGCGACCAGCTCTGGGGCGTGACGCGGGAACCGGCGGTCATGGTCTACAACCGCGCCCGGGTCGCCCCCGACGAGGTGCCGCGTTCGCGCTTTGCGCTGCTGGACCTGCTCCGGCCCGCCGACAGCCGCTTTGCCGGGCGGGTGGCGACCTACGACATCGAGGAATTGGGCGTCGGCTTCCTGCTGGCCTTCAGCGACTCGCTCGAGGCGACGACCTTCGGCGGCCTGATGGAGGCCTTCGGGCGCAGCGGGTCGGTGGCGACCTGCTGCTCCGCCGAGATCATCGACGCGGTGGCGGCGGGTGATTTCCTGGTGGCCTACAACGTCCTCGGCTCGTACGCACTGCAACGGGCGCGGCGCGATCCGAACCTCGGCATCGTCGCGCCAGAGGATTACACCCTGATCCTGGCCCGCGCCGCGATGATCCCCGACGGCGCCGCCGAGGCCGCCGCGGCGCAGGACCTGGTGGATTTCCTGCTTTCGCCCGAGGGGCAGGCCCAGCTCGAGGCGCGCGACCTGATCGTGCGGCTAGGCGAGGGCGACGGCAGCGCGATCGAGGTCAGCGGCACGGCCGAGACGCTGGAACGCCCGATCGGGTTGCATCCGTCCCTCCTCGTCGCGCTGGATGCCGACAAGCGCGAGATCTTCACCCGCCGCTGGCGCGACGCCTTCCCGCAGCTGATGTTCGCGCCGTGAAACCCGTCCGCGTCTTCACGCCGGGTTCAGCGAAAGCCGGGGCGACTTGGCTTGACCTCTCCGGCGATTGCCCGTAAAGACCGCGGACGGAATTCGAAGGCGCTGCGCAATGGCGGCGCCGTTTCATTTGGACGAGGGCGCGACCCGCCCGCTAGACGATCGAGGAAAGACCATGTCGCGCCGTTGCGAACTGACCGGAAAAGGCCCGATGACGGGCAACAATGTCAGCCATGCGAACAACAAGACCCGTCGCCGGTTCCTGCCGAACCTGAACGACGTTTCGCTGCGCTCGGAAGCTCTGGGCCGGAACATCAAGCTCCGGATCTCCGCCTCCGCGCTGCGCACCGTCGATCACCGCGGTGGTCTGGACAAGTTCCTGGCCAAGGCGAAGGATTCGGAGTTGTCCGATGCCGCGCTGAAAGTGAAAAAGGAAATCCTGAAGGCCCAGGCGACCGCCTGATCCGCCAAGGATACCTCGTATGGAACAGCCCCGCGCCGCAAGGCCGGGGCTGTTTCCGTTTCGGGGGATGGTTTCGGCCAGCCCGGCCCCGGCCCGTCGACGCGGGCCGCAGACCAAGGCTGCGGCCCGGGAAACGCCTACTTTGCCCGCGCGCGCAGGCCGGTGATCGTCGCGGTCGGCGACAGTGCCTCGGGATCGAGGATCAGGTGCAGGATCGCGGGCTTGCCGCTGGCCTGCGCGGCCGAGAAGGCGTCGGCGAAATCCTCGGCCTTCTCGACCCGCTGACCGAACCCGCCATGCGCCTCGGCCAGCGCCACGAAATCGGGGTTGGTGAGCGACGTGGCCGAGACGCGGCCGGGAAACTCCCGCTCCTGGTGGGCGCGGATGGTGCCGTACATGCCGTTGTCGACCAGCACGACGATCAGCGGGATGCCGTGATGCGCGCAGGTGGCGAATTCCTGCACCGTCATCATGAAGTCGCCGTCACCGGCGAGGTTCACCACCACCCGGTCCGGATGCGCCCGCTTGGCGGCGATCCCGGCGGGAAAGCCGTAGCCCATCGAGCCCGAGGTCGGCGCGAGGTGGGTGTTGAAGGTGCGGAAGCGGTAATAGCGGTTGAGCCAGACCGCGAAGTTGCCCGCGCCGTTGGTCAGGATCGCGTCATCGGGCAGCGTGTCGCGCATCCAGCGCAGGACCTGCCCCATCTGGAGCGTGCCGGGGTTCTGCTTCGGTTCCTCGGACCAGTCGATGTAGCCGGCGCGCGCCTCGGCCACCCAGGCGCCCTGGCGGGGCGCGGAGGGGCTGAGGGTGTCGAGCGCCGGGGCGAGCCCCCGGGGCGAGGCGTTGATGCCGAGCGCGGGCTGGTAGACGCGCCCGATCTCGTCCGGGTCGGCATGGATATGCACCAGTGTCTGGCTGCCCGAGGGGATCGGCAGCAGCGTGTAGCTCTGCGACGAGATCTCGGACATGCGGGAATTCACGATCAGCACCAGGTCGGCCTCGCCGATCGCCTTCACCAGCGCCGGGTTGGCGCCGAGGCTGAGGTCGCCGGCGTAGTTCGGGTGCTGCGCCGGGACCATGCCGGCCCGGCGGAAGCTGGCGGCGAAGGGGATGGCATAGCGTTCGCAGAGCCCGGTGAAGGCCGAGACCGCGTCAGCATCCCAGCGGGAACCGCCGAAGATGGCGAAGGGCTTTTGCGCGCCTTCCAGCAGATCGGCCAGCCTTTCCATGTCGGCCGCCACCGGTGCGGTTTCGGCCGGGTCGGCGCGCGGGGCATCGGCCACCGTCACCACGTCGTCCAGCATGTCCTCGGGCAGAGCGACCACGACCGGGCCGGGGCGGCCCTGCATCGCGACGCGGAAGGCGCGGGCGATCAGCTCGGGGATTCGGGCGGCATCGTCGATCTCGACCACCCACTTGGCCATGGTGCCGAAGACCTGGCCGTAATCGAGTTCCTGGAACGCCTCGCGATGCTTCATGCCGCGCGCAACCTGGCCGACGAAAAGGATCATCGGGGTGGAATCCTGCGCCGCGACGTGGACGCCTGCGGCGGCGTTGGTGGCCCCCGGACCGCGGGTGACGAAGCAGATGCCGGGCCGGCCGGTCAGCTTGCCCCAGGCCTCGGCCATCATCGCGGCCCCGCCCTCCTGCCGGCAGGTGAGCAGGTCGACCCCCGATCCGATCAGCGCGTCGAGCACGCTGAGATAGCTTTCGCCCGGCACGCAGGAGGCGCGGTCGACGCCCTGCGCCAGCAGTTGATCGACCAGCACGCGTGCGCCGGTCCGTTCGGTGAGGGTGAGGGTCATCGGGGGCTCCTTCCGTGGTCGCGCGACACTCTTCCCCATTCGCCGGGGAAACGGAAGGGGGCGGGCCGGGGCAAATTGCAGGGCCGCCCCTGCGCCCCGGCCTCTGGCGTCCGACCCCTGCCGGGTGCTAGGCCGGGGGCCGGAACTTTCGACGCCGCATAGGTCACGCCCCTTGCTCATCCTGACGATCTGGCCGCTCTTCGCCCTGATCTGCCTCGGCTTCCTGCTGGCCCGCAGCGGGCAGCCCGGCCCCGGCTTCTGGCCCGCGGCGGAACGGCTGAACTACTTCATCCTCTTTCCCGCCTTGCTGGTGTCGAGCCTGGTGAATGCGCCGGTCCGCGATCCGGCGATCCTGCGCCTGGGCGGGGCGGCGGTCGTGACCATCCTCGTCGCCGCCCTTCTCCTGTCGCTGGCGCGCCGCATCCGCCCGGTGCCCGCCGCGCGCTTCGGCCCGGCGTTGCAGGGCGTGGTGCGGTTCAACACCTACCTGGGCCTCGCCGTGACGGCGAGCCTTGCCGGGGCCGCGGGGGTGGAGCGGGCAGCGGTCTTCCTCGCCATATCGGTCCCGCTGGTCAACGTGCTCTCGATCCTCGCCCTGACCGAGGGCGGTGCGGCCCGGCGTCCGCGCGTGATGATCGCCACGATGCTCAGGAACCCGCTGATCCTCGCCTGCCTCGTCGGCATCGCGCTGGCGCTCCTGGGGGTCGGCCTGCCCTACGGCACCGGCAACTTCCTCGACCTGCTGGCGCGGGGAAGCCTGCCGCTTGGCCTGCTCTGCGTCGGTGCGGCGCTGCAACCGGCGGCGCTGCGCAGCGACATCGTGGCGGTGGCGGGCGTCTCGGCGCTGCGGCTCCTGGTGATGCCGATGCTGGCGGCCGGGGTGGGCCTCGCGCTCGGGCTGTCGGGGGTCGAGGCGCTGGTGCTGGTGATCTTCACCGCCGTGCCGACCGCGCCGACCTCTTACGTGCTGACCACGCAGCTTAAGGGCGATGGCACCTACATGGCCGGGATCGTCACGGCGCAGACACTCGCCGCCGTGGCGACGCTGCCGCTGGTCCTCGCCCTCCTGGGCTGAGGCCCTTCCGGCTCCGCGTTCCGCATGGATGTCCGCCGCGGGCTCCCTCTCCCTTGATCAGCCCCGGAGGGCGGCCAGCACGTCCTCGGCCGTGATCCGCCCGATCGGCTTGCCATTCTCGCGCACGCAGAGCACGCGGATCTCGGTGTCGAGCATCCCCATCGCCTCGGTCACCGGTGCCTCGGCCGCGATCGACGGCGCGCTTTCCGGCGCGTGCCGCTTGCTCATCACGTCGCGGGCGCGCAGCACGCCGAGCGGGTTCATGTGGGCGACGAAATCGGCGACGTAGTCGTTGACCGGGTTGGCGATGATCTCGGCCGGGGTGCCGCATTGCACGATGCGCCCGCCCTCCATGATCGCGATGCGGTTGCCGATCTTGAACGCCTCGTCGAGGTCGTGGCTGACAAAGAGGATGGTGCGCTGGAGCCGCGCCTGCAGTTCCAGCAACTCGTCCTGCAGCCGCGACCGGATCAGCGGGTCGAGCGCCGAGAAGGGTTCGTCCATCAGCAGGATCGGCGCGTCGGTGGCAAAGGCGCGGGCAAGGCCCACACGCTGCTGCATCCCGCCGGACAATTCGCTCACCTTGCGGTCGGCCCAGTCGGTCAGGCCGACCATCTCCAGCTTGTCACGCGCGCGCTTGATCCGTTCGGCCTTGGGCACGCCGTCCAGTTCAAGGCCAAGCGCCACGTTGTCGAGCACGTTGCGCCAGGGCAGCAGGCCGAATTGCTGGAACACCATCGCGACGCATTCGCGCCGCAGCTTCTGCAGCTGCTTTGCGCCGTCGCGCGGCAGGGTGCAGGACCAGTCGCCGTCATGCACCGTGACCGCGCCACGGGTGATCGGGTTCAGGCCGTTCACCGCCCGCAGCAGGGTTGACTTGCCCGACCCCGACAGGCCCATCAGGACGAGGATCTCGCCCTCGGCCACCTCGAGCGAACAGTCGTGCACGCCGAGGACCTGGCCGGTCCGGCTTTGCACGGTGGCGCGGTCGTGGCCCTTGTCCATCAGCGGCAGGGCGGTGTCCGGTTCGTTGCCGAAAACGATGGAGACGTTGTCGAAGGTGACGGCGCTCATTTCCGGTTCCCCACGCGCAGCATCCGGTCGAGGACGATGGCGACCACGACGATGACGAAGCCGCTTTCGAAGCCCAGCGAGGTGTTCACCGTGTTCAGTGCCCGGACGACCGGCACGCCAAGGCCGTCGGCGCCGACCAGCGCGGCGATCACCACCATCGACAGCGACAGCATGATGGTCTGGTTCAGCCCGGCCATGATCTGCGGCAGGGCGTAGGGCAGTTCGACCTTCCAGAGCGTCTGCTGGCCGGTGGCGCCAAAGGCCTGCGCCGCCTCGCGCAGCGGTGTGGGCGTGGAGGACACGCCGAGATGGGTCAGGCGGATCGGCGCCGGCAGCACGAAGATCACCGTGGCGAAGAGACCCGGCACCATGCCGATGCCGAAGAAGACAATCGCGGGGATCAGGTAGACGAAGGCCGGCAGCGTCTGCATCAGGTCGAGCACCGGCTGCATCCAGGCATAGAGGCGTGGCCGGTGCGCGGCGGCGATGCCGATCGGCACGCCCAGCCCCATGCAGACCACGCAGGCCGAGATGACGAGCGCGAGGCTTTCGGTCGTCTCTTCCCAGTAGCCCTGGTTGATGATGAAGAGAAAGCCCAGCACCACCAGCAGCGCGGTCTTCCAATTTCGCTGCAGCACCCAGGTCAGCGCGGCGAAGACGGCGATGATGATGAGCGGATTTGGCGTCTGCAGGACCCAGAGCAGGCCGTCGATGGCGGCGTCGAGCGAGTTGGCCAGCGCATCGAAGAAAAAGAAAAGGTGTCTTCGAGCCATTCGAAGAAGGCGCCGGCCCAGTCGCCCACGGGAATCTTGTGATCGGTCAGCCAGTCGAGCATGTCAGCGCGATCCTCGGTCTCGGGTCATGGCGGGTCTCCGGTGTCCGGGCGGTGGCCCCTGCCCGCGCCCGCGTTCCGCGACCCCGGGGAAAGCCTAGCACGCGCGCGGCGGCGGCAAGCGCCGCCGCGGCGGGATTGCCGGACATGCGACAAATTCGTGACGCATGTCCGGGGGTCCGGTCAGCCCAGTTCGGCTTCGACCGCGGCAACGGCATCGCCGCCGTCCTTGGTGGTCACGCCGTCCAGCCAGCCCTTCCACATGTCGGGGTTGGCCTGCAGCCAGGTCTTGGCGGCCGCCTCGGGCTTTTCGCCGTCGTCGAGGATGGCGCCCATGATCTCGTTCTCCATCGCCAGCGAGAAGACGAGGTTGTCGAGCAGCGCACCCAGGTTCGGGCATTCCTCGGCATAGCCCTTGCGGGTGTTGGTCATCACGGTCGCGCCGCCGAGATCCGGGCCGAAGAAATCGTCGCCGCCCTCGAGGTAGGTCAGCTCGAAATTCGCGTTCATCGGGTGCGGTTCCCAGCCGAGGAAAACGATCGGCTCATCCCGGTCGGTGGCCCGCTTGACCTGTGCCAGCATCCCCTGCTCCGAGCTTTCGACAACCTCGAAGTCCTTCAGGCCGAAGGCGTCCTGGCCGATCATGTCCATGATCAGGCGGTTGCCGTCGTTGCCGGGCTCGATCCCGTAGATCTTGCCGTCGAGCGCATCGGCGTGCTCGGCGATCTTGGCGAAATTGTCGATCCCGAGGTCGGCGGCGGCCTTGTTCACGGCCAGCGTGTACTTGGCGCCTTCGAGGTTGGTCTGCACCGTCTCGACGCTGCCGTCTTCGCGGTAGGGGGCGATGTCGGCCTCCATCGTCGGCATCCAGTTGCCGAGGAAGACATCGACGTCGCCCTTGCTCAGCGCGGTGTAGGTCACGGGGACGGAAAGCACCTTGATGTCAGTCTCATAGCCCAGCGCGTCGAGGATCACGCTCGTGGCCGCGGTGGTCGCGGTGATGTCGGTCCAGCCGACATCGGAAAACACGACCTCGTCGCAGTCGGCCATCGCGGTCCCTGCCCCGAGGGCGAGGGCCAGAACGCTCGCAATGCTGCGGTTCAACATAAAAGTTCCTCCTGTTTCGGTTGATCACATGACCGGAGTGGGTCTTGTGTTTTTATTGATTGATGAGTTAATCAAAAACCCATCGCACCCGCAAGCCATTCTCGGACAAGGCGGTTCGCGGGCACCCTAGAGGAGTTTTCCGAATTGCCAAAGGTGGGAATGGAACCGCTCCGCCGCGAGGCGATGATCCGGGCCACGATCGAGGCGATCGGCGAGGCCGGATCGCTGGACGTGACCGTGAGCCAGATCGCCAAGCGCGCCGGCATGTCCTCGGCGCTGGCGCATCACTACTTCGGCTCGAAGGACCAGATCTTCCTCGCCGCGATGCGCCACATCCTGAAAAGCTTCGGCGACAGCGTGACGCTGCGCCTGCGCAACCTCGACGATCCCGAGGCGCGGCTGCGGGCGATCATCGCGGCCAGCTTTGCCGAGGGCCAGTTCGACAAGGAGGTCGTGGCGGCCTGGCTGACGTTCTACGTCCGCGCCATGCAGTCCGAGGAGGTCGCCCGCCTGCTGCTGGTCTATGCCCGGCGGCTCAAGTCGAACCTGATGCACGACCTGGTGCAGCTCTTCCCCCGGCACGAGGCGGAACAGGTGGCGCAGGGCCTCGCCTCGATGATCGACGGTTTCTACATCCGCCACGCGCTGCAATCCGTCGCCCCCGACCGCGATGCCAGCCAGGCGCTGGTCTGCGACTACCTTGCCCTCTGGCTGGAAAGGAAAGCCCGTGGCTGACCGCCCGAACATCCTCATCATCATGGTCGACCAGCTGAACGGTACGCTGTTCCCGGACGGCCCCGCCGACTGGCTGCACGCGCCCAACATCAAGGCGCTGGCCGAGCGGTCGGTCCGGTTCCGCAACAGCTACACCGCCTCGCCGCTCTGCGCGCCGGGGCGGGCGTCGTTCATGGCGGGTGCCCTGCCCCGCCGCACGCGCGTCTACGACAACGCCGCCGAGTTTGCCTCGGACATCCCGACCTACGCGCACCACCTGCGCCGGGCGGGCTATTCCACCTGCTTGTCGGGCAAGATGCATTTCGTCGGCCCCGACCAGATGCACGGGTTCGAAGAGCGGCTGACCACCGACATCTACCCGGCCGATTTCGGCTGGACCCCGGACTATCGCAAGCCGGGCGAGCGGATCGACTGGTGGTATCACAACATGGGGTCGGTCACCGGTGCGGGGGTGGCCGAGATCTCCAACCAGATGGAATACGACGACGAGGTCGCCTACAACGCGACGCGCAAGATCTATGACCTCGGCCGCCGGCTGGACGACCGGCCGTGGATGCTGACCGCCAGCTTCACCCACCCGCACGATCCCTACGTCGCGCGGAAGAAGTACTGGGATCTCTACGAGGATTGCGACCACCTCGCCCCCGAGGTGCCGGCGATCCCCTACGACGAGCAGGACCCGCATTCGAAGCGCATCTTCGACGCCAACAACTGGCGCGACTATGACATCACGGACGAGGACATCGCCCGGTCCCGCCGCGCCTATTTCGCGAACATCTCGTACCTTGACGATTTGATCGGCGGGATGCTCGAGGCGCTGCGCGGCACCCGGCAGGAGGACAACACCGTGATCCTCTTCCTGTCGGATCATGGCGACATGCTGGGCGCGCGGGGCCTGTGGTTCAAGATGACCTTCTTCGAGGGGTCGTCGCGGGTACCGCTGATGATCGCCGCGCCCGGGGTGGCGCCGCGCCGGATCGATGCCCCGGTCTCGACCATGGACGTGACGCCGACGCTTGCCGACCTTGCCGGGATCGACCTGACCGAGGTCCTGCCCTGGACCGATGGCGAGTTGCTGCTGCCGCTGATCGAGACCGGCGTGCGCGACACCCCCGTGCTGATGGAATACGCGGCCGAGGCGAGTTATGCCCCGCTCGTCGGCCTGCGCTCGGGTGCCTACAAGTACGTGCACTGCGAGCTCGATCCGCCCCTGCTCTTCGACCTCGACGCCGACCCGGACGAGCTGGAAAACCTCGCCGCCCATCCGGACCACGCCGCCCGGGCCGCCGAGATGGCCGCCTTCGTCGCGGACCGCTGGGACATGACTGCCTTCGATGCCGAGGTCCGGCAGAGCCAGGCCCGTCGGCACGTCGTCTACGATGCGCTGCGCAACGGCAGTTATTACCCGTGGGACTTCCAGCCGCTGCAGAAGGCGTCGGAGCGGTACATGCGGAACCACATGGACCTCAACGTCCTCGAAGAGAACAAACGCTACCCGAGAGGAGAGTGACGATGCGCGCCCAGCCCCCGGCCTCGCATTTCATCGGTGGTGAATATCGCCACGACACCGCCGGCACACTGATGCAGGACCGTTATCCCTACGACGGCTCGGTCATCGCCGAGCTGCACGCCGCCACCCCGGCCGAGATCGACATGGCCTATGACACCGCGCTGGCGGCACAGGCGGAATGGGCCGCCCTGCCCCCGGTCGAACGCGGCCGCGTGCTGCGCCGCGCCGCCGACCTGCTGCGCGCGCGAAACCAGGCACTGAGCGAGCTGGAAACGCTCGACACCGGCAAGCCGATCCAGGAGACGCTGGTCGCCGACGCGGCCTCGGGCGCCGATGCGCTGGAGTTCTTTGCCGGCATCGCCACCACGCTGAACGGCGAGACGGTGCAGCTGGGGGGCGACTGGGTCTACACCCGGCGCGAGCCGCTGGGGATCTGCGTCGGGATCGGCGCGTGGAATTACCCGATCCAGATCGCCTGCTGGAAGGCCGCGCCGGCGCTGGCGGCGGGCAACGCGATGATCTTCAAGCCGTCCGAGGAAACGCCGCTCTCGGCGCTGAAGCTGGCCGAGATCCTCGTCGAGGCGGGCGCGCCGAAAGGGCTCTACAACGTCCTCCAGGGGCGCGGCGATGTCGGTGCCGCGCTGGTCAGCGATCCGCGCTGCGCCAAGGTCTCTCTCACCGGGTCGGTGCCGACCGGGCGCAAGGTCTATGCCGCCGCCGCCGAGGGCATCCGCCACGTCACGATGGAACTGGGCGGCAAGTCGCCCCTGATCGTCTTTGACGACGCGGATATCGAGAATGCGGTGTCGGCCGCGATCAACGCGAATTTCTATTCCTCGGGCAGATCTGTTCGAACGGCACGCGGGTCTACGTGCATGCCGCGATCCACGACGCCTTTGCCGCGCGGCTGGTGGAGCGGACCGCGAACGCCCGGATGGGCGATCCGCTGGACCCCGAGACGACGATCGGGCCGCTGATCTCGAAGGCGCAGCGCGACAAGGTGCTGGCGGCGATCGCGGCGGGCCAAGCCGAGGGGGCGAGGCTGCTCTGCGGCGGTGAAGCTGAGGGCGATCTCTTCGTGCAGCCCACCGTCTTTGCCGGGGTCACCGACGGCATGACCATCGCGCGGGACGAGATTTTCGGCCCTGTCCTGTCGCTCTTTTCCTTCACCGACGAGGACGAGGTGATCGCGCGCGCCAACGACACCGATTTCGGGCTGGCGGCGGGGCTCTTCACCCGTGACCTGACCCGGGCGCACCGGGTCGTGGCGCAGCTGCAGGCCGGGACATGCTGGATCAACACCTACAACCTGACGCCGGTGGAATTGCCCTTTGGCGGCAACAAGCTGTCGGGCGTGGGGCGCGAGAACGGGCGCGCGGCGCTGGAGCACTACACCCAGACCAAGAGCGTCTACGTCTGCATGGGCGACACCGAGGCCCCGTTCTGATGGAAGCGGATTTCGTCATCGTCGGCTCCGGCTCGGCCGGGTCCGCCATGGCCGCGCGGCTGAGCGAGGACGGGCGCCATTCGGTGATCGTGCTGGAATACGGCGGCACCGACGCGGGGCCGTTCATCCAGATGCCGGGCGCGCTGTCCTACCCGATGAACATGGCCCGTTACGACTGGGGCTACCAGTCCGAGCCCGAGCCACGTCTGGGCAACCGTCGCCTCGCCACGCCACGCGGCAAGGTGATCGGCGGGTCGTCCAGCATCAACGGCATGGTCTATGTCCGGGGCCATGCCCGCGATTTCGACACCTGGGCCGAGATGGGGGCGGACGGCTGGGCCTATGCCGACGTGCTGCCCTACTACAAGCGGATGGAAACCTGGCACGACGGCGGCCACGGTGGGGACCCGGAGTGGCGCGGCACCGACGGGCCGCTGCATGTCACCCGGGGCACCCGCGAGAACCCGCTGCACGAGGCCTTTGTCACGGCGGGCGCGCAGGCGGGGTTCGAGCTGACCGGCGATTACAACGGAGAGAAGCAGGAAGGCTTCGGCCCGATGGAGCAGACCGTCTGGAAGGGGCGGCGCTGGTCGGCGGCCAATGCCTACCTTCGGCCGGCGCTGAAGCGGAAGAACTGCACGCTGGTCAGCGGGCTGGCGACGCGGGTGGTGATCGAGGACGGCCGGGCGACGGGTGTCGAGGTCGAGCGCGGCGGCACGCGCGAGGTCATCCGGGCCCGGCGCGAGGTGATCCTCGCCGCTTCGTCGATCAACTCGCCGAAACTGCTGATGCTGTCGGGCGTGGGACCGGCGGCGCATCTGCGCGACCACGGGATCGCGGTCGTGGCCGACCGGCCCGGCGTGGGGGCGAACCTGCAGGACCACCTGGAACTCTACATCCAGCAGGAATGTTCGCAGCCGGTGACGCTCTACAAGTACTGGAACCTGATCGGCAAGGCGATGGTCGGGGCGCAGTGGCTGCTCTTCAAGTCCGGCCCCGGCGCGTCGAACCAGTTCGAAAGCGCAGGCTTCATCCGGTCGCGTGCGGGGGTGGAGTACCCTGACATCCAGTTCCACTTCCTGCCGATCGCGGTGCGCTACGACGGGCGCGCGGCGGCCAAGGCACACGGGTTCCAGGCCCATGTGGGACCGAACCGGTCGCTGTCCCGGGGCGCGGTCACCTTGCGGTCCGCCGATCCGAAGGACGCGCCGTCGATCCGGTTCAACTACATGAGCCATGCGCGCGACTGGGAGGACTTCCGTCACTGCATCCGCGTGACGCGGGAGATCTTTGGTCAGCCCGCCTTCGACGCCTTTCGCGGCCGCGAGATTTCGCCGGGGGCCGAGGTGCAGGACGACGATGCGCTCGACGCCTTCATCCGCGCGCATGCCGAAAGTGCCTATCACCCCTGCGGCACCTGCCGGATGGGGCGGGCGGATGACCCGCAGGCGGTGGTCGATCCCGAGGGCCGGGTGATCGGTGTGGCCGCGTTGAGGGTCGCCGACAGCTCGGTCTTTCCGCTGATCCCGAACGGCAACCTCAACGCGCCGTCGATCATGGTGGGCGAGAAGATGTCGGACCACATCCTGGGCAAAGCGCCGCTGGCGCCGTCGAACGCGGCGCCGTGGATCAACCCGCGCTGGCAGGTTTCGGACCGTTAGGGGCAGTGCGTGCGGAGCACGCACCCTACGGGGGGTTGATTGGATGGGTGGAGGGGGCTGTCTGCCCCCTCTTGCCCGGCGGGGCCGGGCAATTCACCCCCGAGGATACATCGACCAGGAGAAGCAGGCGGTCAGGCGCCCTGGGCCAGGTGGGTCAGGCGGCGGTCGCGGCGTTCGGTCATCCGGTCGATGAGCCGGGCGCGGAGGCGGGAGAGCTGGTCCGCGTGGGCCGGGTCGGTGGCGAGGTTCGTCGTCTCGTCCGGGTCGGCGGCGAGGTCGAAGAGCATGGGTGGCACACCGCCGCCGAAATGCACGTACTTCCACCGCGCCTCGCGCAGGATCGCGGCCCCGGCGCGGTTCACGGTCAGGCCCATGTGATCCATGAACCGCGTGGGCGTGACCGGGTGGCCGAAATCGGCCTCGGCCAGCACCGCGTCGCGCCAATCGGCGGGCGTCTCGCCGCGTGTGAGGGGAAGGAGCGAGTGCCCGTCCATCGCGGGGGGCGGGGTGCGGCCGATCCAGTCGAGGATGGTGGGGGTCACGTCGACGCTTTCGGTGAGCGCCGTGACCCGGGTGCCGCCCGCCTGCCCCGGCACGCGCAGGATCAGCGGGACGTGCAGCGCCGGGTCGAAGACGCTTTCCTTGCCCCACATGTGCTTGGCGCCCAGCATCTCGCCGTGATCTGCCGTCAGCACCACCAGGGTGCTGTCCGCCTGCCCCGTGCGGTCGAGCCAGTCGAGCACGCGGCCGAGGTGGTGATCGACCTCGGCCAGCAGGCCGAGGTAGACGGCGATCGCCTCGCGCGTGGTGGCATCCGACATGGCGCGGTTGTCGCCGTCATGGCCGTGGAAGAGCGATCGGTTCGAGGGCCGGGAATGCCAAGCGGAGAGGAAGGGGTGGTCGGGTTCGCTCCGGTCCGGCAGCGGCAGGCCGGCGGGGTCGACCAGGCGGTTCCAGGGCGTGGGCGCGACCAGCGGCGGATGCGGCCGGATGTAGGCGAGATGGGCGAACCAAGGCCCGAAGTCGCGGCGCAGGTCCATCGCTACCAGCGTGCGGTCGGTCAGGTAGGCGGTGTCGCTGTCCTCGGCCGCGAAGATCGCCGGGTCGCGCGGGCCGCCATTGCCCGCGGGCACGTAGTAACTGGGCCAGCCGTCGGCGCGTAGGTGGACGTCGTAGCCCCTTGACCGCAGGTGCGCGGGCCATTCGCGCCCGGCCTCCATCTGCATCTCGACCACCTCGCGGAAGCCCGGGGCCACGCCTTCGTAGACATGCAGGTCGGGGTCCTCGGGATCCATGCCCGCGGGATCGGGGGCGATGTCGGTGTAGCCGAAGAGGAGCGGCTCGTACCCGGACCGGCGCGCCTCGGTCGCCACGGTGGCGTGGTGGCGGGCCAGCGGCGTGCCGTTGCGGATCGCGCGGTGGTTCATCGCGTAGAGCCCGGTCAGCAGCGAGGCGCGGGCCGGGCCGCAGGGCACCGTGACGGTGAAGTGGTTCTCGAAAAGGGTGCCGGTGGCGGCGAGGCGGTCGATGTTCGGTGTCGGCACATGCGCGGCCAGCGGGCCGTGGATCGCCGAGGCGACGCACTGGTCGAGGGTCACGAAAAGAATGTTGCCGGGGCGCTGCTTTGCTGTCATGGCTGGCACCATGCCTGAGATTTATGACGTGGTCACGGTGGCTTGGCGATGGGGATGACGCTTTTCTTCCGTCGGGTCGAACCCTGCGACCTCGACTTCATGGCTGAGGTCTTTTCCCGCCCGGAGGTGGTCGCGCACCGCCCCGATCCGACCCCCGACAGCCGCGAGGTCTGCGCCGACAAGCTTGTGCGCGACATCGCGCACTGGGACCGGCACGGCTTTGGCCGCTGGACGGTCGAGGCCGCGAGGCGGCCGGTCGGCTTCGGCGGGCTGACGGTGGTCGAGGACAGCCGCGACCTCAACGTCTCCTACCACGTGCATCCCGATCACTGGGGGCACGGCCATGCCTCGGCCATCGCGGCCCATGCGGTCGAACACGGCTTCGGCACCCTTCGGGCCCCGCGCCTGCGTGGGCTGGTGCGAGCGGCGAACCCGGCCTCGGCGCGGGTGCTGCTGAAGCTGGGGTTCCGCGAGGACGGAGAGGTCACGCTGCACGGTGCACCGACCCTGCGCTATGTGCTCGACGCCTGACATCAGGCCGTCGCGGGCGCGGCGGCGGTGCGGGTGAAATCGAACTCTTCCGCGAAATGGCAGGCGGCCTGGTGGCCCGGCGCGACCTCGCGCAGGGCGGGCACCTTCTGCTTGCAGAGGTCGGTGGCGAAGCGGCAGCGGGTGTGGAACTTGCAGCCCGGCGGCGGGGCCGCGGGCGACGGGATCTCGCCCTCGAGCTTCTCGGCCGTCTTGGGCGCGTCGGGGTCGAGCGAGGGGATCGCCGAGAGCAGCGCCGAGGTGTAGGGATGGCGCGGGCGGGCAAAGAGCGCCCGCGTCGGCGCGGTTTCCACGATCTGGCCGAGATACATCACCGCCACAGCGTCGCAGACATGGGCGACGACAGAGAGGTCGTGGCTGATGAAGAGGAACCCGATGCCCATGTCGGTCTGGATCTGTTTCAGCAGGTTCAGCACGTCGGCCTGGATCGACACGTCCAGGGCCGCGACGCTTTCATCGGCCACCACGAACCGCGGGCCCGAGACCAGCGCGCGGGCGATGGAAATCCGCTGCCGCTGCCCGCCCGAGAAGGCATGCGGGAAGCGGCGCAGGTGTTCGAGGTTCAGCCGGCATTTCGCCGCGATCTCGCGCACGCGTTCGTCGGTTTCCTTGCGGTTCCTGGTGAGCTTCATGACTTCCAGCGGTTCCGCGATGATGTCGCGCACGGTCATCCTCGGCGAAAGCGCCGCGTAGGGGTCCTGGAAGATCAGCTGCGCGCGCTTGCGGTAATCCTTGAGGTCTGTGCCCTTGATCGACTGCAGATCAAAGCCGCGTTCGTCGTCGCGGTAGATCACGCGGCCCGAGGTGATCGGAGCGGCCTTGAGCAGTGCGCGGCCCAGCGTCGTCTTGCCCGAGCCGCTTTCGCCGACGAGGCCGAAGAACTGGCCGCGCTGGATGTCGAGCGAAATGCCGTCGACCGCGTTCAGGAAATGCTTTTCGCCCAGCAGGTTGCGACCCAGCGGGTAGCTGACATAGAGGTCGCGGGCCGAGATCAGCGGATCGCGTTTCATGCGGGCACCTCCATCGCCGGCAGCCCCTCGGCGTAGTGGCAGGCGACGGTATGCCCCTCGCCGGTGGTCCGCAGGTCCGGCGCCGTACGGTCGCAGTGGCCCTTGCGCGCGATGGCGCAGCGGGTGTGGAAGACGCAGCCCGCGGGCCGGTTCAGCGGGGACGGGATGTCCCCTGGCACCGGGGTCAGCGGGGCACCGAGATCCTCGAGCTTGGGCAGGGCGTCGATCAGGCCGCGGGTGTAGGGGTGGCGCGGGTCGCGGATCACCTGCCGGACGGTGCCGGTTTCCACGATCTTGCCGAGGTACATCACCGCCACCCGGTCGGCGGTCTGGGCGATCACGCCGAGGTCGTGGGTGATGAAGAGGATGCCCATGCCGAACTCGGTCACGAGGTCCTTCATCAGGTCGATCACCTGCGCCTGGATGGTGACGTCGAGCGCGGTGGTGGGTTCGTCCGCGATCAGGAGCTTGGGCGAGGTCGAAAGCGCCATGGCGATCATCGCCCGCTGCCGCATGCCGCCCGAGAACTCGAAGGCGTACTGGTCGAAGCGCTTGTCCGGCGCCGGGATGCCGACACGGGCGAGCATGTCGATCGAATGTGCCCTGGCCTGCGCCTTGGTCATGTCGGTGTGGATCATCAGCTGCTCGACCATCTGCTTGCCGACGGTGAGCGCGGGCGCGAAGGAGGCCATCGGCTCCTGGAAGATCATCGAGATCGCGCCGCCGCGGATCTGGCCCATGTCGCGCGCCCGTCTGAGGGCGAGGACATCGGTGGTCTTGCCGTCGACGGTCACGTGGACTTGGCTGCCCTCGCCGTAGACGGTGTTGTCGCCGTTCAGGCGCATCAGCGACTTGGCGGTGACCGACTTGCCCGAACCGCTCTCGCCCACGAGGCCCAGCACCTCGCCCGGGGCGATGTCGAAGCTGACGCCCTCGACGGCGGTGATCAGCCCCTCGTCGGTGCGGAAACGGATGTCGAGGTCGCGGACGGAGATCAGGCTCATCAGTGGGACGTTCCATAGGGGTCGGCGGCATCCCTGAGGCCGTCGCCCACGTAGACGAAGGCCATCACGAGCGCGATGAAGAAGAAGACGGGGATGAAGTACCACTGGTAGTTCAGCAGGACGTCGGCGCTGGTGGTGTTCTGCAGCAGCACGCCGAGAGAGCTGACCGGATCCTTCAGCCCTAGGCCGATGAACGACAGCGCGGTCTCTGACAGCACCACGTAGGGGAACGAGATCACGAGGTCGACGATGATGTAGCTGGTGAAGCTGGGCAGCAGGTGGCGGCGGATGATGTGGCCGGCCGGTGCCCCCTGGAGCTGCGCGGCGAGGACGTATTCCTGGTTCCGTTCGACCAGCAGGTGGGTGCGGACCCGGCGCGCCAATGTCGGCCAGTTGATGAAGCCGATGATGATCGTGATGAAGAAGAACCTCTGCTCCGCCGACCATTCCTGCGGGATGAAGGCCGCCAGCGCCATGAAGAGCGGGATGATGGGTATCGTCCGTATCGCGTCCGTGACCATCTGGATGACGCCGTCGAGCCAGCCGCCGAAGTACCCCGCCACGCCGCCGATGATGAGCGCCATCACGAAGGAGATCAGGACCCCCAGGGTGCCGACCGCGAGCGAGGTGTAGATTGCCGCGAAGGTGCGCGAGAAGATGTCCTTGCCGGTGTCGTCGGTGCCGAAGAGGTGGATGAAGCCCTCGTCCACGCCGAAGAGGTGGGTGTCGAAGGTGAAGGGGCCCATGTCGTATTCCCAGCCCTCGACGAAGAGGTAGACATAGCGCCGGTCGTCGGGATCGACGGTCGTCACCCAGCGGAAGTTGGTGGCAAGCGAACGTTCGCGTTTCAGGCCGTAGATGAAGGGCCGCCACGAACACCCGTTGTCGTCGCAGAACATCGGCACCTGCGGCGCGCCGTTGGTGTAATCCTTGTCGCGGCCCGCGATGGTCGGATCGTAGGGCGCGATGAAGGACGCGAAGATGCCCGACAGGATCAGGAAGACCAGGATGCCGGCGGCGATCATCGCGCTGGTGTTCCTGCGGAACCGCGCCCAGATCAGCTGCCGCTGGGAGGCGGTGAAGTAGGCCTCGCGCGCGCGGCGCTCGACAGCGTCCTCGGTTTCCACGATGGCGACGTCGGGGCCGGTGGTCTGGTTGGTCTCGAAGGTCATGGCACCCTACCCTCCCAGCACCGATTTCCGGACGCGCGGGTCGATCAGCGCCAGCGCGATGTCGGTGATGAAGTTCAGCCCCACGATGGTCGCCGTCAGCATGAAGATGATCGCCCCGGCCAGCTGCTGGTCGTTCGACCGCGCCAGCGCCTCGAGGAGGAGCGATCCCGCCTCGGTCAGGGTCAGGATCACGGCGACGATGGGCAGTTCGTTGAAGATCCGGTTCAGGTCGAACCCGAAGGAGTTGATGATCGGCCCGAGCGCGTGCCGCGCCGGGTAGCGCCAGCGCAGCCGGCTGCCGTAGAGGCCGCGTGCCTGCGCGGCGGTGACGTAGAGCTTGCCGTTCTCATCCAGCATCAGCGCCCGCACCGTCTGCACGGCAAAGGCCGTCGCCGACCAGCCGAGAATAAAGACAGGCAGCCAGACCCGGCTCATCAGGTCGAGGAACTTGTCCATCGACCAGGGCGCGTCGCGGTATTCGGGCGAGAAGAGGCCCGACATGCTGTCGCCGAACATCATGGTCGAGATCAGCATCACCATCAGCGCCAGCAGGAAGTTCGGCATGGCAAGACCGAGGTAGCTGACGAAGCGCAGAGACCCGTTCAGCACGGCGGATTTCGACGAGGCCGCCAGCATCCCCACCGGGATCGCGATCAGGTAGGCGAGGAAGAGCGATCCGAAACAGATCGCCGCCGAGATGATGAACTTGCCCCCCAGCAGGTCGTTGATGTCGAGCCGCAGGATGCAGCTCTGGCCGAAATCCCAGTGGAAGAACACGTCGGTCACCCAATCGAGCCAGCGCACGATGAACGGCCGGTCGAGGCCCAGCCGCCGCTCCTCGGCCTCGATATCGGCGATCGAGATGCCGGAGCCCTGGGTGTTCTTGAAGGCGAGGTAGCGTTCGGCGCAGGTGCCCGGCACCAGTTCCATCAGCGAAAAGACGATCAGGGAGACGAGCAGCAGAGTGAACAGCGCCATCGCGGCGCGGATCGCAGTGAATCGTGCGAATTGCAGCATGTCTTCCCTGTCCTGGACGGCCGGTTGTCCGGCGCTGTTCTGGGCGAGCCCGGCGGGCCGGCGTAGGGTGGGGTTCACCCCCACCCTACAGGTCGCATCACTCCGAGAAGTACCACTGCGCCGGAAGGTACGGGAACGTCCGGTAGTACTCGTAAGACTGAGTTCTGGAACTCCGGCACGTTCTTGAGCGCGTTGCGGTGATAGATCACGTTCGGCGCCTGCACCGTGCCGATGAACGGCAGGTTCTCGGCCATCGACTTGGCCAGGCGTGCGCCGATCTCGGACTGGTCGTCCGATCCCGGGACCGCGCCCTGGAACGCGTCGACATCGGCCATCATGGTCTTGACCCATTCCGGCGGCTCGACGCCCGACGCGCCGTTGCTGTCGACCCATTCGGCCCAGAGCATGCCGGTGCGGTGGCCGAAGTAGTTTTCGAAAGGCGGCACGAAGAGCTCCTTGTTGCCCATCACGATCGCCGTCGGCTGGCCCTTTTCCCACATGCCGACATCCAGCTGGTTCGAGGACTGGGCCGAGCGGTATTCGTCCGGCGTCACTTCCTTGACCGCGGTGCTGATGCCGACGTCGGACCAGTATTGCGCGACCAGTTCGACAACTTCGCCGCCGATGCCCTGGGTGGCGAACTGCATGTTCAGCACCAGCTTGCCGCCGCCCGGAAGCTCGCGGAAGCCATCGCCGTCGGTATCGGCCATGCCGATCCCGTCGAGAAGCGCCTTGGCCGCCTCGGGGTCGTATTCGGCATAGAGCTTGGTCATCGCCGGATCGACGAACTCGGGCGTCGGCGAGAAGCCGATGTACTGCTTGGGTTCACCCTGCCCGAAGAACGAGGTTTCGTTCAGCTCGTCCCGGTTGATCGCCAGCGACATCGCCTTGCGGAAGTCGATGTTGCCGAAGACCTCGCGCTTGGCCTCGTCCTCGCTCGTCAGGTTGAACGAGAAGGCCGGCATCGCGATGGTGGGCTTCAGCTGGATGGTGAAGGCGCCCTTTTCCTGGTTCTCCAGCAGCAGCGGCGCGGCGGCCAGCGTCAGCGACTGCGACTTGTAGTCGACCTCGCCGTTCACCAGCTTGAGGATCCGCACCTCGTTGTCGTTGGCGTAGAGCTCGTCCTGGCGGCTGATGTAGGGCAACTGCTGGCCGGTCGTGTCCACCATGAAGAAATAGGGGTTCGCCACCAGCTTGCGGCCCTCGGTCGTCTCGCTGGTGTAGATGTGGCTTTCCAGCGTGGGGTAGGTCGCCTTGGCCAGGCAGTCCACCTTGTCGGGGCTGTTGAGCATCGGCGTCGGCGTGTCGGTCCAGTCGGAGTTCCCGAAATAGGCGGTGATCACGGCCAGGCCGGTGTCGAACCCGCATTCGGCCGCCAGCGCGTCGGCGTCCGGATTGATGTCGGGGTGGTACTGGCCCAGGAAGTGCTTGGGCAGGAAGGCCTGCGCGAAGGAGGTCGCGAAGTGCGCCAGCAGGCCCGGCTTCGGCGAAGGCAGGTTGAAGACCACTGTGGTGTCGTCCGGTGTGTCGACGGTCATCGGCTCACCGGCGACGAGGACGTAGTCCTTCGGCTTTTCGATGACCTTCGAATCCAGCGCGAGGTTGTCGTACCAGAACTTCACGTCGGCCGAGGTGAAGGGCGCGCCGTCCGACCACTTGTGACCCTCGCGCAGCTTGAAGGTCAGCTGGGTGAAATCGTCGTTCCATTCCCAGGACTTTGCCACGTTCGGCACGATGGTCTGCAGGTCGTCGGCATAGCGCACGAGGTTCACGTGACGGACCGAGAGGAAGTCGGATGTGCCCGCCTCGGTCGCGTTCGACAGCGCCCTGAGGGTGCCGCCGTACTGGCCGACCCCGTCGTAGGGCACGATGACCAGCGGCTCGGACGGCAGGCGTTCGGCCAGCGCCGGAAGCTCGGGGTTGCCCTTGATCTCACCGTTGAGGGCGGCGATCTCGGGGTTCTCCGAGAATGTCATGTCGCAGCCGGCGGCCTCCTGGAAGGCGGACAGCTCGTATTGCTGGGGAAAGTCGCCGGGGGCCACGCCGGCCATGTCGGCCACGGTGACCGCCGGGCATTCGGCCAGCGCCGTGCCCGCCATCAGGGCACTGGCAGCCGCCGAAACCAGCAGCGTTCGGGTCGTAATAGTCATTGGTTCGCTCCACTCCTGTCGAAATCGGCACGGTTCTGGCCATGCCTCGTATCGTTTGGTTGACGCTGCCCGCATCACCCCCGGGCGGATGTTGGACGGGCGCCTCGCGTTGCGTCAAGCTTTCCGCGCACCGGCCCGGCACGCGAAGGACAGAGGGTGGAAAGTTTGGGCATTCCCCCGGCACGGCGTCGACAGGCGTCCGGGAGCATGCGCCCAAGTCATTCACGCGAAAGGTGAATCTTCGCATCTGTCATCTCCTTGGCAGTCGGCGGCGGGTCTGCTTAGCTGCGGCCGACAGGGGAGGACGGCACATGCAACGCGACATCGACCATGACTTCAGCGCGGTCAGCCGGGCCTGCCGGATCCACAGCGGCACCGGCGCGCTGGACCGGATCGGGGACGAGCTGAAGCGCGCGGGCGTGCAGCGCGCGCTGGTGATTACCGGCCGGTCGGTGGCCGAGGGCACAGGGCTCCTCCCCCGGATCGAAACCGCGGCGGGCGGGCGGGTGGCGGGCGTCTTTGCGGCGATGCGCAAGGACACCCCGCTCGAGGACGTGCAGGCCGCGGTGGCGCGGGCCCGCGAGCTTGGCGCCGACGGGCTGATCGCGCTTGGCGGCGGTTCGGTCGTGCAGGGTGCGCGGGTGACGGCGATCCTGCTGGCCGAGAATGGCGCGCCCGAGGCGCTGGCCACCCAGTATCCCGAGGACGGGCCAGCGATCAGCCCGCGGCTGATGGCGCCCAAGCTGCCGATCCTGACCGCGCTGACCATCGGCACCACCGCGCAGGACCGCGGCGGTTCCCCGGTCAAGGGTGCGGAACGGCGGCTGGAATTTTTCGACCCCAAGACCCGGCCTGCCGCGCTCTTCTGGGATCGCGAGGCCCTGGCCACCGCGCCCGAGGGTATGCTGCGGGCAACGGCGGCGATGCTCTACTGGCGGGCCACGATGGACATGGGCTACGGGCGGGCGTCGGTGCTGGCAGACCTCAACCGGCGCGAGGTCTTTGCCCTCGCCGACCGGATCCGCCGGGCGCTGTCGGACGGGGATGCCGGCGACGCGGTGCGCGCCGATCTCTGCGTGGCCACCTGGCTGCAGAACCGCGCCGCGGATGACGGCGCGCGGCCGGTCGAAACCTGGACCTCGCGCGTGACCTATGCCTTCTCGACCGAGCTGTTCCACCGGCACGGCGAGGTGGCGCAGGGGGCGGCGGTTTCGGCGCTCGGGCCGAACGTGCTGCGCGAATTGGGCGCGCGCGACCCGGTGGCAATGGACGGTATCGCCGATGCGCTCGGGCTGCGGGTGCGTCAGGCCGAGGCGCTGCCCGAGATGCTGGCGGACCGGATGCGCGCCGACCTGGGCGCACTCGGCATGGCCGAGACCCTGACCACGCTCGGCGTACCGCAGGACAGTGCCGCGCCGATGCTGGAGCGGGCGCTGAAGAACTTCAACGCCGATCCCAAGCGGGAATTCATGGCAGAGCGTGACCGGCTGGCCGAGGTGATGGCGGCCTGCTGGTAGGCCCGCGCCCGGCCGCGGGCCGGCGATCCATGCCACGTTCATGTTTTCGCGCGGCGCCGCATTGCCGCCCGCCCTGCCCCGCCTGACACTCCCGCCGACATCCGTGCCATGCGGCCAGGAGGAGGCCGTGCCGTGCGGATCGCGGACAAGGGAGGTCTTCACCGATGAACGTCCAGGACAGCCAGCTCTCGGCCTTTCGCGCCGAGGTGCGGGAATGGCTCGATCGCAATTTCCCCAAGAGCCTCGCCGGACGCGGCGACGAGTATTTCGACATCTCGCCCCGTTATCCCGAGGGCGAGGACTGGGCCGCCTGGCGCCGGGCCATGGGCGACAAGGGCTGGGGCGGCACCGCGACCTGGCCGGCGGAGTATGGCGGCGGCGGACTGACCCGCGCCCAGGCCCTGATCCTGCGGGACGAGATGGAGCGGATCGGCGCCTTTTCCCCGATGGTGGGCATCGCGCAGAACATGTTCGGGCCCACCCTGCTGGAGTACGGCACCGAGGAACAGAAACAGCGCCACATCCCCCCAGTCGTCCGGGGCGAGGTTGTCTGGTGCCAGGGCTATTCCGAACCCGGCGCGGGCTCCGATCTGGCGAGCCTGAAGACACGGGCCGAGGACAGGGGCGACCACTACCTCGTCAACGGGCAGAAGATCTGGACCTCCGGCTCGATGCACGCGCAATGGTGCTTCTGCCTTGTCCGGACCGACACCAGCCACAAGCACGAAGGCATCTCGTTCCTGCTGATCGACATGGCGACCCCGGGGGTCGAAGTGCGGCCGATCACCCTGATCTCGGGCAAGCAGACCTTCGCCGAGGTCTTCTTTACCGACGTGAAGGTGCCCAAGGAGAACCTCGTCGGCGGGCTGCGCGAGGGCTGGACCATCGCCAAGCGGCTGATGCAGTTCGAACGCGAAGGCATCGGCGCGCGCCGGATGAACGTGGGCGAGTTGCGGCCGCTCGACGTGGTGGCCAAGGAATACGTGGGCACAGACGCGCAGGGCCGGATCGACGACCCGGACCTGCGCGCCCGGATCGTGCGCCACCAGATGTGGGAACGCGCGCACCGGCTGACGGTCGAACGGGTGGCGGCGGAATCGAAGTCCGGCCCGTCCGAGGCGACATCGGTCCTGAAGAACGCGGCCAGCCATGCGCTGCAGACCCGCGGCGAGATGCTGATGGAGATCATGGGCCACCAGGGCATCGGCTGGGAGGGCGACGACTATTCCCAGACCGAGCGGGATTCGACCCGCCAGATGCTCCAGAACAAGGCGCATTCGATCTACGGCGGGACCTACGAGATCCAATCGAACATCATCTCAAAGCGCATCCTCGGGATGCGCGACCACCAGTAAGGGGGCGGGATCATGGCCGTTCTGACCGAAGAACAGCAGATGCTGCGCGACGGCGCGCAGGAATGGGTGAAGGGCCGCGCGCCGATCTCGGCCTTCCGCAAGATGCGGGACGCGGGCGAGGTGTTCGACCGCGGGCTCTGGACCGAGATCGCCGGGATGGGCTGGGCCGGCATGGTGGTGCCCGAGGACTTCGGCGGGTCCGATTTCGGCGTGACCGGCATGGGGCTGGTGCTGGAGGAGATGGGCAGGCAACTCGTCGCCTCGCCGCTCTTCATCTCGGGCCTCGTCGCCGCGACCGCACTCCGCGACATGGGGTCCGACGCGCAGAAGGCGGCGTGGTTGCCGAAGATCGCCGATGGCTCGGCCATCGTGACACTCGCCGTGGACGAAGGCACGCGGCATGAC
Source organism: Pseudooceanicola sp. LIPI14-2-Ac024 (assembly GCF_042188925.1). Taxonomy (GTDB): domain Bacteria; phylum Pseudomonadota; class Alphaproteobacteria; order Rhodobacterales; family Rhodobacteraceae; genus Pseudooceanicola. The sequence continues at coordinate 3,908,775 of NZ_CP170102.1, read as the reverse complement.
ACAGCGAAGACGGCGCTGACCGCTCAGTCTTCGGGCGACGGTTACGTCCTGACGGGCGAGAAGGTGCACGTCATCGAGGGGATGGCCGCAGACGCGATGCTGGTGCTCGCGCGGACCTCCGGCAAGGCGGGGGAGAGTGAGGGGCTGACCCTGTTCCTCGTTCCGGCGGACGCGACGGGCCTCTCGCGCCATCCGCTCAAGACCTTCGACTACCGCGGATTTGCTAAGGTCGCCTTCGACGGTGTGGCGGTCGGCAAGGACGCGGTCGTCGGCGAGGTAGGCAAAGCCCATGCCCCTCTGGAAAAGGTCCTCGACGTGGCCCGCGTCGGCATCGCCTGCGAGATGCTGGGGCTCAGCCAGCAGGCCTTTGACACCACGCTGGACTACCTCAAGACCCGGGTTCAGTTCGACATCATCCTCGCCCAGTTCCAGGCGCTGCAGCACCGGATGGCCGACCTCTTCATGGAGCTTCAGTTGGCCCGTTCCGTCGTCGAGCACGCCGTGCGCGAGATCGATGCGGGCAGCCCCGGCGCGACCGAGGCGGCGATCCTCGCCAAGGCCTTCACCGGCGACGTGGCCAACAAGATGACCCGCCAGATGATCCAGCTGCATGGCGGGATCGGCATGACCGACCAGTACGATGCGGGGTTCTACATCAAGCGGTCCCGCGTTCTGGAAACCACCTTCGGCAACGCGGCGCAGCAGTGCGACCGCTGGGCCCGGATGCGCGATTACTGAGAAAGGCACGACATGGGTGTACCCTATCCCGACCTGCTCGAGATGGCCTCGAAAGGCGACGACTGCTCCTACACCGACCGGGACGTGATGCTCTACGCGCTCGGCATCGGCATGGGCGAGGACCCTCTGGACGAGGGTGAGCTGGCCTTTGTTAACGAGGGCTGGCTGACCGAGCGCGGCCCGACGCTGAAGGTGGTGCCGACCTTCGCCTCGACCTTCGGCTATTTCTCGCGCCCCCCGGCGATCCCGGTGGACCGGGTCAAGGTGGTTGATGCCGCGCGCGACATCCTGTTCCACAAGCCGCTGCCGATCGCCGCCAAGGTGACGGCCGACAGCCAGTACACCGGCGCGTGGGACAAGGGTGACAAGGGCGCGATCATCCAGCGCGAACAGGTCATGCGCGACGAGAACGGCGAGAAGATCTGCACCATCCGGGGCATGTCCTTCGCCCGCGGCGACGGCCATTTCGGCGGCCCCAAGGACGGCGCGCCGGAGCCGCACCCGGTGCCCGAGCGCGCGCCCGATCTGACGGTCGATATCGACACGCGGCCCGGACAGGCGCTGCTCTTCCGCCTCGCCGGCGACCGCAACCCGCTGCATTCGGACCCGGAGTTCGGCCGCAAGGCGGGGTTCGAGAAACCGATCCTGCACGGCATGTGCACCTACGGCATCACCTGCCGCGCGGTGCTCTCGACCTATGCCGACTGGGACCCGAACGCCTTCCGCCGCCACGCGGCGCAGTTCCGCTCCCCGGTCTATCCCGGCGAAACGATCACGGTCGACATGTGGAAGGACGGCGGCACCATCAGCTTCGAGGCGCATGTGAAGGCGCGCGGGGTGACGGTGGTCAAGCACGGGTTGACCGAGCTGGGCTGAGCCTGCGCGGACACGAAGTACACACTGAACGGAGGAACCATGGCACTACTCGACGGCAAGGTCACGATCATCACCGGGGCGGGCAACGGCCTTGGCGCGGCATATGCAAAGCTTTTCGCGAAGGAGGGGGCGAAGGTCCTCGTCAACGACCTGGGCGGCGCGCGCGACGGCTCGGGCGGGTCGATCGGCGCGGCGCAGGCCGTGGTGGACGAGATCAAGGCCGAGGGTGGCACCGCCATCGCCAACGGTGACGACGTCTCGACCATGGCGGGCGGCCAGGCGATCTTCGACCAGGCCATCGCGGAATGGGGCAAGGTCGACATCCTGATCAACAACGCGGGCATCTTGCGGGACGAGACCTTCCACAAGGGGTCGGAGGCGAACTGGGACGCGGTGATCAAGGTCCACCTCAAGGGCACCTATTGCGTGACCAAGCCGGTCTGGCAGTGGATGCGCGACAACGGCGGCGGCGTGGTGGTGAACACGACCTCGACCTCGGGCCTGATCGGCAACTTCGGCCAGACCAACTACGGCGCGGCCAAGGCCGGCATCGCGGGCCTGACCCGGACCCTCGCCATCGAGGGCCGGAAATACGGCATCCGCGTCTGGGGGATGTCGCCCGGCGCGTTGACCCGGATGACCTCGGACCTGCCGCGCTACCGCGAAATGACCGAGAAGGGCGAGGATTTCCCCGTCACCGGCCAGCCCGACACCATCGCGCAGGCGATGCTCTACATGTGCTCGGACTTGTCCGGCGATCAGACCGGCAAGTTCATGCATGTCGCACGCCAGGGCGTGGCCGAGCTCAAGGTCATGCGCTCCAAGGGGTGGGAACCGACCCACGCCTACACCGCGCAGGAGATCGCGGACCATCACGACGACGTGTTTTTCCCCGACCCTGCCTGAGACCGGCGGCGCGTGGGATCACGGGGGGCGCTTCGGCGCCCCCTTGTCGTGCGGACCCGGCCTATCCCCCTGACCGGGATGGTCATTCCGCCCGCGCCGTGGCAAGCAGGCCGGACGTCCAGCGCCCCGAGGTTGCCGTGCCGATACCCGACCCCCTTGCCCTGATCGCCGCCTTCATCGTCGGCATGTCCAAGGGCGGGCTTGTCACCTTCGGCACCGTGGCGGTCCCGCTGCTGGCGCTGCGGATGGACCCGCTCGAGGCCGCCGCCCTGCTGCTGCCGGTCTTCATCGTCAGCGACATGGTCGGCGTCTGGCTCTACCGCCGCGATTACGATGCACGGAACCTGAGGATCCTGATCCCCGCGGGCCTTGCCGGGGTGGTGATCGCCACCGCCCTCGCCCCGTGGCTCCCGGCCGAGGTCTTCCTGATCGCCACCGGCCTGATCGGGCTGGCCTATTGCACCCGGGCCTGGTTCGGCCGCGCCCGCAACGGGCCACCGCGCAGCGCCGACGTGCCACGCGGCGTGTTCTGGGGCATCCTGACCGGCGTCACAAGCTTCATCTCGCACTCCGGCGCCCCGCCCTTTCAGACCTACGTCCTGCCGCAGAAGCTGCCCAAGCTGGTCTTTGCCGGGACGACGACGATCTGCTTTGCCGCGATCAACCTGTCGAAACTGCCGGCCTACTGGGCAATCGGCCTTTTCGATCACCTCGACCTGCCGACCGTCGGGATGCTGGTCCTCTCGGCCGTGATCGGCACCTATGCCGGCTACCGCCTGACCCGGATCATCCCCGAGACCCTCTATGTCCGGCTGATCCAGATCGCGCTCTTCCTGCTGTCGATCCGCCTGATCTGGGACGGGATCGTAAAGCTGACATGACCTTGAACCGGATGCGTTAACCAATCATCAACCACGCACCCTCTACCCTTGACTGGCAGGGGGGCAGGGATGATTTCACGCACCTACACCGTCGCCTTCGAAGGCGTCGAGCCGCGCATCGTCGAGGTGCAGTGTGCCGTCACCCCCGGCGTGCCCGCCTTCTCGGTCGTGGGCCTGCCGGACAAGGCCGTGTCCGAGGCGCGCGACCGGGTGCGCACAGCCCTCTCCGCGCTCAAGATCGCCCTGCCGTCGCGCCGGATCACCGTCAACCTCTCGCCCGCCGACCTGCCGAAGGAGGGCAGCCATTTCGACCTGCCCATCGCGCTCGCCCTGCTCGTCGCGATCGAGATCGTGCCGGAGGAGGCGGGCGAACGGTTCCTGTCCATCGGCGAGCTGTCGCTCGACGGCACCCTCGTGCCCGTCATCGGCGCCCTGCCCGCCGCCATGGCCGCGGCCGAGCAGGACCGCGGGCTGATCTGCCCCGAGGGCTCGGGCGCCGAGGCCGCCTGGATCGGCGGGACCGAGGTGCTGGGCGCCACCAGCCTCGGGGCCATCGTGCGCCACTTCACCGGGCAGGCGCCGATCACGCCCGCCGAACCGGGCGAGGTCACGTCCGACCCGCGACGGTTCGACCTGGTCGACGTGAAGGGCCAGGAGCGTGCCAAGCGGGCGCTGGAAATCGCCGCGGCGGGGCGGCATCACGCGCTCTTCGTCGGGCCGCCGGGATCGGGCAAGTCGATGCTGGCGGCGCGCCTGCCATCGATCCTGCCGCCGCTGACCCCGGCCGAGGCGCTCGAGACGTCGATGATCCAATCGCTGTCGGGCCTGCTGACCCGCGGCGGCATCTCGCGCGACCGGCCGTTCCGCGAACCGCACCACACCGCCTCGATGGCGGCCATCGTGGGCGGCGGGCGGGGGTCGAAACCGGGCGAGATCTCCCTGGCGCACAACGGGGTCCTGTTCCTCGACGAACTGCCGGAGTTTCCCCGCGCGGTGCTGGAAACCCTGCGCCAGCCGATCGAGACCGGAGAGGTCGTGGTCTCGCGTGCCAATGCCCATGTCCGCTATCCGGCGCGCTTCCTCCTGGTCGCCGCCGCCAACCCCTGCCGCTGCGGTCACCTGTCGGACGCGCACCGCGCCTGCGGGCGGGCACCCGGCTGCGGGACGGACTACCTGGGCAAGATCTCGGGCCCGTTGATGGACCGTTTCGACCTGCGGGTCGAGGTGCCGCCGGTCGCCTTCGCCGACCTCGGAACCGCCCCGGGTGGCGAGGCCTCGGCCACGGTGGCGGCACGGGTCGCGGCGGCACGCGAGGTGCAGTCGGCCCGGTTCGACGGCGGCGGGACGGCGCGGCTCAACGCCGATCTGTCGGGCGAAGCGCTGGAACGTGCCGCGGGGCCCGACGCGGCGGGCCGCACCTTGCTCGACACGGCGGCGGAGCGTTTCGGGCTGTCGGCGCGCGGCTACCACCGCATCCTGCGGGTGGCGCGCACCATCGCGGATCTCGACGGCGCGGACACGGTCGGCCGCGATCACGTGGCCGAGGCAATCACCTTCCGCCTGACGACCCTGCGGGACACCGTGCCCGGATGAACCGCGCGGCGTGGTCGAGGACCTCGTCGGCCTCGGGAAGCCAGCCCTGGAAGATCGCGCAGACATGCGGCAGGTCGTCCGAGAGGTCGAGCTCGACCTCCGCCCCGCCGGCGCGCAGGTGGTCGGCCATGTGCAGGCTGTCGTCACGCAGGATCTCGGCGCGGGAGGCCTGGATCCAGACCGGCGGACAGCCCGGAAAGTCGGCGAAGAGCGGCGAGGCGCCGGGATCGCGCGGATCGGCAGTGCCGAGGTAGAGACGCCGCGCCTCGTCGAAGCGGGTCACCGGCAACAGGACGTCGCGATCGGCGTTCTCGCGCAGCGAAGTGGCCGTGCCGGTGAGGTCTGTCCAGGGCGACATCAGGACCAGCGCCGCCGGGTGTTCTCCGCGCGCCAGCAGCCGTGCCGCCAGCGCGAGCGCGAGACCGCCGCCCGAGGAATTGCCCGCCAGCACGATCCTGTCATGGCCCGCAGCACGCAGGGCCTCCCAGACCGCCCCGGCATCCTCCAGCGCGGCGGGAAAGGGATGCTCGGGCGCGCGCCGCATCTCGGGCAGGCAGGCGCGCCATCCGCAGAGCTGCGCCAGCCGCGCGACCATCGCGCGGTGCGTGCGCACCGATCCGATGACATGCGCTCCGCCATGCAGCCAGATGATCACCCCCGCGCCCGCGCCCTCCGGCCCGGTTTCGGCCCAGGTGACCGGCACCCCGCCGAGGGTCTCGGCCCGGTACCTGGCGCCCAGGGGATCGCGGAACAGCGCCGCCTGGCGGTCGAACCGGCGCCGCGCGACGTCCGGGCCAAGCCGGGCAAGCGCCGGTTTCTCGACCCGCGCCAGGTAGCGGTTGAGGACCGTGAGCCGCCGGCTCATCGCGGGTCAGGCCCGCTTGGCCTCGATCGCTTCCCAGATCAGCGCGGCTGCATTGGTGCCGTCAAAGCGCTCGAGCTCTTGGATGCCGGTCGGCGAGGTCACGTTGATCTCGGTGAGGTGGTCGCCGATCACGTCGATGCCGACAAAGACCTGGCCCTTCTCGCGCAGGACCGGGCCGATGGTGGCGCAGATCTCGCGGTCCCGCTCAGTCAGGCCGACTTTCTCGGGGCGGCCACCGACATGCATGTTCGACCGGGTTTCGCCCGCGGCCGGCACGCGGTTGATTGCGCCGACAGGCTCGCCGTCGACCAGGATCACCCGCTTGTCGCCCTTGGTTACGGCGGGCAGGTATTTCTGCACGATCAGCGGTTCACGCGTGAAGCCGGTGAAGAGCTCGTAGAGCGACGACAGGTTGCGGTCGTTCTCGTCCAGCCGGAAGACGCCGGCCCCGCCGTTGCCGTAGAGCGGCTTGAGGATGATGTCGCCGTGTTTGGCCTTGAACTCGCGGATGGTCTCGATGTCGCGGGCGACGGTGGTCGGCGGCATCAGCTCGGGGAAGTCGAGGACCAGCAGCTTCTCGGGGCAGTTGCGGACCCAGAAGGGATCGTTGACCACCAGCGTCTTGGGATGCACCCGGTCCAGCAAGTGCGTCGTGGTGATGTAATGCATGTCGAAGGGCGGGTCCTGGCGCAGCCAGACCACGTCGACATCGGCCAGGTCGAGGTCCTGCTTTTCGCCCAGGGTGACGTGGTCGCCCTTGATCCGGCGCACCTGCATCGGCTGCGCCCGCGCGACCACCCTACCCTCGCGGTAGGACAGCTGGTCGGGGCCGTAATACCAGAGCTCGTGACCGCGCAGCTTGGCCTCCTCGGCCAGCCGGAAGGTGCTGTCGGCGTTGATGTCGACCCCCTGGATAGGGTCCATTTGAAAGGCCACCTTCATCGCATTCCCCGTCTCTGTCCGTCGCAAGGCCGGTCCTTGATGACGCAGAAGCCGGGGGGGTGCAATGGCGCTCAGGCGGCGAGGGCGTTTTCCATGACGCGGACCGCGCCCGTCCCGTCGACCAGCCCGATGTCGAACCGGATGTCGGTCAGGCTGCCCATCGGTTCGCGCCCGACGAATTCCTCGGCCGCGGCGCAGATCCGCGCGATCTGGCGCGCGCCGAGGCTGTCGAGCGCCCGGTCGAAATCACGCGCGCATTTCACCTCGACGAAGATGACGGCCGCGCTGCCGCGAAAGATCAGGTCGACCTCACCGGAGCGTCCCCGCCAGCGTCGCGCGGCCAGCCGGTAACCGCGGCGCTCGTAGTCCTGCTGCACCCGGTCCTCGGCCGCCTGTCCGGCCAGGTAGGCCCGGGCGCCGCGGCGCTGGCGCCGCCCGGTGGTCACCGGGGCCGCATCGCACCAATCCGCCTGTCGCCAGTTCCGCATCCGCCCCTCCGGCCCGGTCACTCCGTTTCGCGGGCCACCTCGAGGGCGCGTTGATACACGTCGCGCCGCTTGGCCCCGCGGGCCGCGGCGACATGATCCGCCGCATCGCGCACCGACATCGTCGCCAGTGCCGCCCGCAGATCGGTTTCTAGGTCAGTATCGCTAACAATCCCTGAATCGTCATACTCCACCAGCACCACGATCTCGCCCTTCGGCGGGGTGTCCGCGCAGCTCGCGGCCAGCTCCGTCAGCGTGCCGCGGCGCACCTCCTCGAACTTCTTGGTCAGTTCCCGGGCCAGCGCCGCCGGCCGGTCGCCCAGCACCTCGGCCGCGTCGGCGAGCATGGCCGCGACCCTCTTGGGCGATTCGTAGAAGATCAGCGTCGCGGGCACGGTGGAGAGCGCCTTCATCGCGGATTTCCGCTTGCTCGAGGTGTTGGGCAGGAAGCCCGCGAAAAGGAACTTGTCCGACGGCAGGCCCGAGATCGTGAGGGCGGTAATCGCGGCGGTCGCGCCGGGGGCCGCGGTGACGAGGTACCCGGCCCCGCGCGCCTCGCGCGCCAGGTCGAACCCCGGGTCGGCGACCAGCGGCGTCCCGGCTTCGGACGCGTAGGCCACGCTCTGGCCCGCTGCCAGCGCCTCCAGCAGGCGCGGGCGCACCCGGGCGCCGTTGTGGTCGTGGTAGGCCAGCAGCGGACGGCTGCCGAGTGCCACGCCGTGGATCTCCATCAACCGGCGGAGCGAGCGCGTGTCCTCGGCCGCCAGGACATCGGCGCTGGCCAGAATATCGAGCGCGCGCAAGGTGATGTCGCGCGCGGCCCCGATCGGGACCGACACGAGGTAGAGCCCCGGCGCCAGTTTTTCGCTGCCCGGATTCACGGCTGGATTCCCCTTGTCACTTCTCTATATTCCCGCAGGATACACCATGCCCGGAGCCACGCCTCCGCCCCGGCGGGGCCGGAGCGGCCCGCCCCAGCAAGGAGGCACGCCATGTTCGCCCTTTTGAAAGCCGCCTGCAAGGCGCCAGTCCGCACCGCTGCGGCGCTCGCCACGGCCGCGATGCTCGCCGCCTGCGGCCCGATGCCCTCGGGCGGGGGCTTCGGCGGCCCCGCGCTGCAGCCCGGCGACCCGGTCAAGGTCGCGCTGCTTGTGCCGCAGAACTCCGGCACCTCCGGCGACGCGGTCCTGTCGCAGAGCCTCGAGAACGCCGCGCGGCTGGCGATGTCCGACCTCGAAGGGGTCGAGATCGACCTGCGCGTCTACGACACCGGCGGCAATGCCGCGACCGCCCAGTCCGCCGCCAACCGCGCGGTGGTCGAGGGCGCGCAGATCATCCTCGGGCCGGTCTATGCCGGCGAGGCCAACGCCGCCGGCCTTGCCGCCTCGCAGGGCGGGGTGAACGTGCTGAGCTTCTCGAACAACACCTCGATCGCGGGCGGCAACGTCTGGGTGCTGGGCCACACCTTCGAGAACACCGGCCAGCGGCTGGCGCAATACGCCGTCTCGCACGGCAAGCCGCGCGGCGTGATCGCCTATTCGACCGACGTGCAGGGCCAGACCGCGGCCACCGCGGTGCGCGACGCCGTGGCCCGCGCCGGCGGCAGCATCGTCGCCGAGGTCCCGCATGAGTTCACCCAGCAGGGCGTCGTTAACGCCGTGCCGCAGATCAAGTCGGCGGTCGAGACGAACGGCGCCGACGCGCTCTACCTGACCGCCAACACCGCCGGCGCGCTGCCGCTCTTCAGCCAGATGCTGCCGGAGCAGGGCATCAGCAGCGACACCACCCAGTTCGTCGGCCTGACCCGCTGGGACATCCCGTCCCAGACGCTGGACCTGCCCGGCGTGCAGGGCGGCTGGTTCACCCTGCCCGACCCGAACCGCACCGCGCAGTTCAACTCGCGCTACGGCGCGGCCTACGGGTCGGCCCCGCACCCGATCGCGAGCCTGGCCTATGACGGCATCGCTGCCATCGGAGCGTTGGCCGCGCAGGGCCGCGGCCTTGGCGCGGGCGACCTGACGCAGGGCGCGGGCTTCCAGGGCACCGGCGGCGTCTTCCGGCTGCTGCCCGACGGGACCAACGAACGCGGCCTGGCCGTCGCCACCATCCAGGACCGCCAGGTGCAGGTGATCGACCCGGCGCCGCGCAGCTTCGGAGGGGCCGGGTTCTGAGCGCCGCCAACTCTTCCACGACCACGACCCTCGCGGCCGGGCCGGACAACCTGATCCGCCCGGCCGATGAGATCTTCGACCGGGCCGCAATGCAGGCGGCGATCGACGCCGCCGCCCAGGGTGACGGGTTCCGCGACCACTTCGTCGCCCTGCTGTCCGAGGCCAACGAAAAGGGCCGCGCGGCGATCGCCGAGGCCTTTGCCGCCCGCCCCTTCGCCGCGCGCGAAACCACGCGGGCCTACACCTACCTGACCGACTGCCTGGTCACGACCACGGTCGAGGCCGTGCGCCGCCACCTCGTGCCCGCCAAGGGCGCGACCGAGTTCGCCGTGCTGGCCGTCGGCGGCTATGGCCGCGGCGCCATGGCGCCCTATTCCGACGTGGACCTGCTGTTCCTCGCCCGCAGCAAGATCAGCCCCTGGCAGGAGCAGCTGATCGAGACGATGCTCTACATCTTCTGGGACCTGCACCTGAAGGTGGGGCATGCCAGCCGCACGATCCGCGACTGCCTCAAGCTCGGCGGCGAGGATTACACGATCCGCACCGCACTGCTTGAGAACCGCTATCTCTGCGGCAATGCCGACCTGGCGGCGGACCTGAACAAGAAGCTCTGGAACGGTCTCTTCAAGGGGACCGAAAGCGACTTCATCGAGGCCAAGCTGGACGAGCGTCTGAAGCGGCACCGCAAGCAGGGCGGCCAGCGCTACGTGGTCGAGCCCAACGTGAAGGAGGGCAAGGGCGGGCTGCGCGATCTGCAGTCGCTCTACTGGATCGCGAAATACGTGCACGGCGTACAACGGGCCGCCGACCTGGTGGATGTCGGGCTCTTCACCAAGGAAGAGTTCAAGAAGTTCCAGGAGGCCGAGAACTTCCTCTGGGCCGTGCGCTGCCACCTGCACCTGATCGCGGGCCGGGCAATGGACCAGCTGACCTTCGACCTGCAGGTCCAGGTCGCCGATCGGATGGACTACCGCGACCGCGGCGGCCGGCGTGCGGTCGAGCATTTCATGCAGGACTACTTCCGCCACGCCACCACGACCGGCGAGGTCACGCGCATCCTTCTGACCAAGCTGGAAGCGGCCCACGTGAAGAGCGAGCCGCTGCTCGAGCGCATCTTCAAGCGCCGCCCCAAGATCGTCAGCGACCAGTTCGTCGCGGTCGGCAACCGCCTGGCCCTGGCCGATCCGGACACCTTCCTGGATGACAAGCTGAACATGCTGCGCATCTTCGAGGAGGCGCTGCGGACCGGCATGCTGATCCACCCCGACGCGATGCGGCTGATCAGCGCCAACCTCGACCTGATCGACGACCGGATGCGCAACGATCCCCGCGCGGCCAAGATGTTCCTCGGCCTCCTGCTGGATCACGGCAACCCCGAACGCGCCCTGCGCCGGATGAACGAACTGGGTGTGCTGGCCGCCTTCATCCCCGAGTTCGAGCCCATCGTCGCGATGATGCAGTACAACATGTACCATCACTACACGGTGGACGAGCACACGATTCAATGCATCCGGCACCTCGCCCTGATCGAACAAGGCAAGCTGCAGGAGGAACTGCCGATCGCCTCGACCATCCTGAAGGACGGGGTGAACCGCCGGGTGCTCTACGTCGCACTGCTGCTGCACGACATCGGCAAGGGCCGGGACGAGGATCATTCCATCGTCGGCGCCCGCATCGCGCGCAAGGTCGCGCCGCGCCTCGGCCTGGACGAGGAGGAATGCGCCACGGTCGAATGGCTGGTGCGTTACCACCTGCTGATGTCGGACATGGCGCAGAAACGCGACGTGGCCGACCCGCGCACGGTGCGCGACTTCGCCAAGGCGGTGCAGACGCGCGCGCGGCTCGACCTGCTGACGGTGCTGACGGTCTGCGACATCCGCGGGGTCGGCCCGGGCACATGGAACAACTGGAAGGCCGCGCTGCTGCGCGCGCTTTACCGGCAGACCCGGCGGGGCATGGAAACCGGGCTCGAGGACCTCAACCGCACCAAGCGCGAGCAGGAAGCGCACCGCGACCTGCGCGAAGCCCTGCCCGACTGGACCGCCGCCGAGATCGAGCACGAGATCGACCGCCACTATCCGACCTACTGGCAGGGCCTGCATGTCACCGCGCACCGGGTCTTTGCCACCATGCTGCGCGACCTCGACCCGGCCGAGATCCGGATCGACCTGCACCCGGACGAGGACCGCGATGCGACGCGCGCGCTGTTCGCAATGGTCGACCATCCCGGCATCTTCGCCCGCCTCACCGGCGCTCTGGCACTGGTCGGGGCCAACGTGGTGGACGCGCGCAGCTACACCACGACGGACGGCTACGCGACCTCGGCCTTCTGGATCCAGGACGCCGACGGCCACCCCTACGAGATCGACCGCCTGCCGCGCCTGACCCGGATGATCCACCGCACGCTGAAGGGCGAGGTCGTGGCGCGCGACGAGATGAAGTCGCGCGACAAGATCAAGAAGCGCGAACGCGCCTTCGAGGTGAAGACCAGCATCTCCTTCGACAACGAGGGATCGGACATCTACACGCTGATCGAGGTCGACACCCGCGACCGGCCCGGCCTGCTCTTCGACCTGGCGCGGACGCTGGCGGCCAGCCACGTCCAGATCGCCAGCGCCGTGATCGCCACCTACGGCGAGCAGGCGGTCGATACCTTCTACGTCAAGGACATGTTCGGGCTGAAACTCTACACCCCGTCCAAGCAGCGCACGCTCGAAGCCCGCCTGCGCGAGGCGATCACAGCGGGACAGGAGAGGGCCAGGTCTTGAAACCCATCCGTCTGGTGTCAGGCTTCCTGACCGTCGGCGGCTGGACGATGCTCAGCCGCATCCTGGGCTTCGTCCGCGACGCGATGATCCTGGCCTACCTCGGCACCGGGCCCGCCTACCAGGCCTTCGTCGTGGCCTTCCGCCTGCCCAACATGTTCCGCCGCTTCTTTGCCGAGGGGGCCTTCAACACCGCCTTCGTGCCGATCTTTTCCAAGAAGATCGAGGCCGGCGAGGATGCCGAGACATTCGCCTCGGATGCGCTGTCGGGCCTTGCCTCGGTCCTGATCGCGCTGACGCTGATCGCCCATCTGATCATGCCGTGGCTGGTGTTTGCGCTGGCCTCCGGCTTTGCCGGGTCCGAGGAGTTCGCGCTGTCCGTCGAGTTCGGACGGATCACCTTTCCGTACATCCTCTTCATCTCGATCGCCGCGCTCCTGTCGGGCGTGCTAAACGCCACCGGCCGCTTTGCCGCCGCGGCCGCCGCGCCCGTCCTGCTGAACGTCATGTTGATCGGCGGGATGTACGTCGGCGCGCTGGCCACCGGCCTCGACGTGGCGACGGCGCTGATCTGGACCATTCCGCTCGCCGGCCTCGGCCAGATGGCGCTGGTCTGGATTGCCGCGTCGCGCGCGGGTCTGTCTATCCGGCTGAAACGGCCGGTCTGGACGCCCGAGCTCAAGGACCTCGTCCGCATCGCCGTGCCGGCGGCACTGGCCGGCGGGGTGGTGCAGGTGAACCTCCTGGTGGGCCAGCAGGTCGCCTCCTACTTCGACCGCGCGGTCGGCTGGCTGTTCGCGGCCGACCGCCTCTACCAGCTGCCGCTCGGCGTGGTCGGGATCGCCATCGGCATCGTCCTGCTGCCCGACCTGTCGCGGCGGCTCAAGGCCGAGGATATCGAAGGCTCGCGCGATGCCCTGTCCCGCGGGGCCGAGATGTCGCTGCTGCTGACGATCCCGGCCGCGGTGGCGCTGGTCGCGATCCCGGTGCCGCTGGTGTCGGTCCTCTTCGAACGCGGCGCGACCACGGCCGAAGACACGCAGGCCATCGCGCTGGCGGTGGCGGTCTACGGCCTGGGCCTGCCCGCCTTCGTGATGCAGAAGATCTACCAGCCGCTCTACTTCGCCCGTGGCGACACCAAGACGCCGTTCCGCTACGCGCTGGTCTGCATGCTGGTGAACGCGGTCCTCGCCATCGGCCTTGCCCCGGTGATCGGCTGGATCGCAACCGCGCTGGCGACCACGGTCGCGGGCTGGGCCATGGTCGTGCAACTCGGCCTCGGTACGCGCCCGATGGGCGAAATGGCCCGCTTCGATGACCGCTTCCGCCGCCGGTTGCCGCGCATCGCGGCCGCCGCGCTGATCATGGGCGCGGCACTGGTCCCCTTGGCCTGGGCGCTCGGGCCGTGGCTGGCGATGCCGGGCATCCGCTTCGCGGCGCTCTTCGTCCTCGTCCTCGGCGGGGCCGTCGTCTACTTCGGCGCGGGCCACCTGATCGGGGCGTTCCGGCTGGGCGATCTGCGCCGGGTGCTCCGGCGGGGCTGAGCCGACGGCGCCGATTTCTGCGCCCCGCATGAAACCGGATCGGCCCTTGCGGGTTATGACCCAGTGCAGCAGGGACACGATGCGGGCATGAACGTCGCCGAGACCTTCGATCCGAAACGAAATGCGGCGCCCGTCGACCGGGCGGCCGAAGGCTACAGCCTGCGCTCTCTCATCACCGCCGAAGAGATGTTTCCCGATCTCGAACGCCTCGCCCTCGGGGCAGAGACGGAGCTGCTGATGTCCTTCCGCATCTTCGACGCCCGCACCGGCCTGCGCTCGGACGAGGCGAAGGAGCTAGGCCTGGCGACATGGGCCGACCTGCTGACCCACGTCGCCGAACGCGGCGTGAAGCTGCGCATCCTGCTGGCCGATTTCGACCCGATCTTTGCCGGTGACCTGCACCGCAACGCCTGGACCTCGGCCCGCATCTTCGGCTCACGCCTGCCGGACAGCGCCGAGTTGCTCTGCGCACTGCACGAATGCCGGTCCGCGCCGATGTGGAAGTGGGTGTTCCGCGCCGCGGTGAACAAGCGCCTGCGCGCGATGCGCGAGCTGCCGCCCGAGCATCTGACCACGTTGCAGAACCGGGCGCTTCAGGGCGACTGGGACCTGCGGCCGGTGACCCTGCACCAGAAACTCGCCGTGGCCGACGGGCGCCGCGCGATCATCGGCGGTCTCGACGTCGACGAACGCCGCTGGGACACGCCCGAGCACGACCAGCGCCCCGAGGAAACTTGGCACGATGTGTCGCTCAGGGTCGAGGGACCGCCCGCCGCCGACATCCGCGCCCATTTCGCGAACTGCTGGCAACGTGCGCTGGACGACGACGCGACGCGGTTCACCGAACAGGCCACGCCGGTGCCGGACCCCGGCAAGCTCAGCCGTCCCGAACCGCCCGCCCCGCGCGTGATCCGCACCGTCTCGTGCCGCGGCAAGGGCGCGATGCAGCTCGGCGCCGAGACGATGCTGCACGAACACGAGGACGCGCATATCGCGGCCTTCGCCCGCGCGGAGCATTCGATCTACATCGAGACTCAGTTCTTCCGCCACGCCCCCCTGGCCGAGGCGTTGGCCGAGGTAGCCGCGCGGCAGCCCCGGCTGCAGCTGGTCCTGCTGATGCCCACGGAACCCGACCGGGTGATCTTTGACGGCCAGACCGGCGTCGACAGCCGCCACGCGCAGGCCCTGCAGATCCGCTGCCTCGACATCCTCAAGCGCGCCTTCGGCGACCGGATGATGACCGTCTCGCCGGTCCAGCCGCGCAAGGCGAAGAACGGCGACCCGATGCCGCTGAAGGGCGGGCGCGTCGTCTATGTCCATTCCAAGGTGACGATCGTCGATGATCACACCGCCATTGTCGGCTCGGCCAACCTGAACGGCCGCTCGATGAAATGGGACACCGAGGCCTCGCTGATGTTCCACGACCCCGGCGAAGTACGCGACCTGCGCGAGCGGCTGGCGCGCATCTGGCTGGACGATCACTACGGCGACGGCGACCCGGACCGGGCCGCCACCTGGCGCCGCGCGGCCGAGAAGAATGCCAAGCGTGCGCCGGACGAACGCGCCGGCTTCATGCTGCCCTACCCCGAGCAGCGCAACCGTCGTTTCGCCCGCTTCCTGCCGATCCTGCCGCCCGAGATGTTCTAGCCGCGGCGCATCCGCGTGACGAAGGCGGTCCAGCCGCCCGGCACCAGCAGCGGCGCCGCGACAAAGCCGGTGACCGCGCCGGTGACATCGGCGATCCATTCGTTGCTGGCCCCGAACAGCAGGCCGAAGACCAGCTGCAACAGCATCAGCGTGCCGATCAGCGTGAAGGCGCGCGCCTGCTGGCCCCCGGTCGCCTTGAGCCGCACCCAGAGCAGCCAGGTGAATACCCCGATCAGCCCGTAGACCCCCGGGAATGCACCGATCAGCGGGTAGGCGTCGTTGGTCAGCACCCCGTAGAGCAGCGCCCCCGCGACCGAGGACAGGAAGAAGGTCAGCAGCACGGCCCAGGCGCCCGCGACCTCGCCCACCCACTTGCCGAGCGCCAGCAGCATGACACAGGCGAAAGCCGCCGAGGTAAAGCTGCCGTGCACGAAGGGATAGGTGACGAAGCGCATCAGCTGGTCCGCCGGCCAGACCCCCTGCTCGATCATCCAGTGCAGGATCTCGGAAAAGAACCCGAAGGCGCGGATCGCCTCGAGCCGCCAGCCAATGGCCGCGGGGCCGCCGACGATCCCGCGTGCGCCCAGCGACAGCACCACCTCGACCCCGGCGATGGCCAGCGCGAGCACGATGACGCTCCACGGCAGCGGGTTGACCGGCCCGGCGGGGCGCGGGTTGGGGGTATACTGGTATGCCATGCTCTGCCTCGTGCTCCAGACGCCCTTGCTTGACGCCCCATGCGGGCATGGGTAAGCGAGCAGGGCGCAGAAATCCAGAGACCGGAGCACAGCCATGTCCGAGGCCCAGACCAGCTTCACCCCCCGCGTATTCTCGGGGATCCAGCCCTCAGGCGGGCTGACGCTGGGCAACTACCTCGGTGCGATGCGGCGCTTTGTTCAGTGGCAGGACCGTGGCCAGCAGGAAGGGTTCGAGACCATCTTCTGCATGGTCGACCTGCACGCCATCACCGTCTGGCAGGACCCCGACGCCTTGCGGCGCCAGACGCGAGAGCTGGCGGCGGGCTACATCGCCTCGGGCCTCGACCCGGCGAAGTCGATCCTGTTCAACCAGTCCCAGGTGCCCGAACACGCGCAGCTCGCGTGGATCTTCAACTGCGTCGCCCGCATGGGCTGGATGCAGCGGATGACGCAGTGGAAGGACAAGGCGGGGAAGAACACCCAGAACGCCTCGCTCGGCCTCTTTGCCTATCCGGCGCTGATGGCGGCGGACATCCTGATCTACCACGCCACGCACGTCCCGGTCGGCGAGGACCAGAAGCAGCACGTCGAACTGACCCGCGACATCGCGGCCAAGTTCAACCATGACTACAAGGTCGACTTCTTCCCCGAGACAGAGCCGGTGATCGAGGGCGCGGCGACCCGCGTGATGTCGCTGCGCGACGGGTCGAAGAAGATGTCGAAGTCCGACCCCTCGGACATGGCGCGCATCAACATGACCGACGACGCGGACACGATTGCCAACAAGATCCGCAAGGCCCGCACCGATCCCGACGCCCTGCCGAGCGAGGCCGAGGGCCTCGAGGGCCGGGCCGAGGCGCGCAACCTCGTCAACATCTACGCGGCCCTGTGCGACAGCGACATCGCCAGCGTGCTGAAGGACGTGGGCGGCCGGCAGTTCTCGGAGTTCAAGCCGATGCTCGCCGACCTCGCGGTCGAGAAGCTTTCGCCGATCTCGTCGGAAATGTCGCGCCTGATGGAGACGCCGGACGAGATCGACCGCATCCTCGGCCTGGGGGCAGACCGCGCCCGCGCCATCGCGGCCCCGATCCTCGCCCGAACCTACGAGATCGTCGGCATGATCAAGAGCTGACGGCCGGGGCAGGCACCCCTGCCTTCATAAATCCGGCCATTCGCTTGCCGAAGGTCACACGCCGCCCTCCGGGGCGGCGTGTCCGTTCGCACCACCGCACAGGCCCGGTGCAGCCAGCGCTGTTTCATCCAAGGCTCCGTCCGACTAGATCCCCTGTCAACAACCAGGGATCACCGCCATGACACAGCCCGTCCACCCCGCCACCCGCATCGGCCACGTCCACCTCAAGGTCGCCGACCTCGACCGCGCCATCGCCTTCTACTCCGGCGTGCTCGGGTTCGAGCTGCAGCAGAAATACGGCACCCAGGCGGCGTTCCTGTCGGCGGGCGGCTATCACCACCACATCGGCCTGAACACGTGGGAGAGCAAGGGCGGCACGCCCGCGCCGCGTGGGCACACCGGGCTCTACCACACCGCATTTCTCTACCCCGATCGCGCACAGCTGGGGGACGCCCTGCGCCGGGTGATCGCCGCCGGCATCCCGATCGACGGCGCCGCTGATCACGGCGTGAGCGAGGCGATCTACCTGCGCGACCCGGATGGCAACGGCGTGGAGCTCTACCGCGACAGGCCCGAGGCGGACTGGCCACGCGACGAAGACGGCCAGCTCAAGATGGTGAACGCGCCGCTGGACCTGCAGGCCCTGCTGGACGAGGCCCCGGCCGCCTGACCCGCCGCCGCGAAATCTTTTCACGAACGTTAAGAAATCGTTTCAAAGGTAACCTAGCATCAGCCCTGCCCCTCGGGGCATCACAGTCCGGCCAGCATCCCCGACCCCTGGCCAATTTGCATAGCAAGACCTTTGTTTTCCTGTCCCTTTCCGATTTGAGCACCAAGTAACACATCGCCCCCGGCCCGCCCCGCGGCCGGGGGTTTTCCTGCGCCGGCCCCGTTCCCTTCGCCGGCCCGCTCTGCCATAACCGCGCCATGACCTACTGAAGGAACGGACCATGGCCACCGGCACCAACCTGCGCACCTACTACGAGGGCACCTGGCACGAGGGCGACCTGCCCGTGATGAAGGCGGGCGACCATGGCTCCTGGCTTGGCACCACGGTGTTCGACGGCGCGCGGATGGCGCATGGGCTGGTGCCCGACCTGGCCGCGCACCTGGCGCGGGTGAACCGTTCGGCCGAGGCGCTGATGATCACGCCCACGGTTTCGACCGACGACATGATCGAGATCGTGCGCGAGGGACTGGCGGCCTATCCCAAGGGCACGCCGGTCTACATCCGCCCGATGTACTGGGCGCTCGAAGGCGGCGATCTCGGGATCGTGCCCAAGGCGGGCGAGACCGGGTTCTGCATCAGCCTCGAAGAGATCCCGCTGGCCGCGCCCGACGCTTCGACCACGCTGACCCGCACCCGGTTCCGCCGCCCGACGCTCGACTGCGCGGTGACGGATGCCAAGGCGGGCTGCCTCTATCCCAACAACGCCCGGATGCTGGCCGAAGCGCGGTCCAAGGGCTTTGGCAACGCGCTGGTGGCGGATGCCATGGGCAATGTCGCGGAAACCGCATCGGCCAACGTCTTCATGGTCAAGGACGGCGAGGTCTTCACCCCGATCGCCAACGGCACCTTCCTGGCCGGCATCACCCGGGCGCGGCACATCAAGAACCTGCGCGCGGACGGCACCAAGGTACACGAGGCGGTGCTGAGCTTCGAGGATTTCGCCGACGCGGACGAGGTCTTTTTGTCGGGCAACATGATGAAGGTGACCCCGGTGTCGGCCTTCGACGACCGGCAGTACGAGATCGGCCCGGTCACGCGCCGCGCGTACGAGCTCTACTGGGACTGGGCGGCGTCGGAACCGCTCTGACCCGAAGGCGCCGGGGCGCGCGCGACAGGATCCGCGGCGCCCCTGGCGATCCCCTCAGATCAACGGGTCGGAGGCGACGCGGACCGGCGCGGTCAGGTCGGCAAGGCTCTGGCGTTGGCGACCTTCGTTGTCGAAGTTCCCCGGGGCCAGCCATGCGGCAAAGGCGTCCTTCAGGCGGGGCCAGTCAGTGTCGGTGATCGCGAACCACGCGGTGTCCCGGTTGCGGCCCTTGACCACCATGTGCTGCCGGAACGTGCCCTCGTAGCTGAAGCCCAGCCGCTGCGCCGCCCGGCGCGAGGGCATGTTCAGCGCGTTGCATTTCCATTCGTAGCGGCGGTAGCCCGCGTCGAAGGCCCAGCCCATCATCAGCGCCATCGCCTCGGTCGCGGCCCGGGTGCGCTGAAGCGACGGGGCAAAGGCGATGTTGCCGACCTCGATCCCGCCCTGTTCGGGCGTGATCCGCAGGTAGGAGGCAACGCCGCACCACCTGCCGGTTTCCTTGTTCTTGATGGCCAGGAACCAGGGGTCCGGCTGCCCCTCGGCCCCACGCATCCAGGCGGCATAACCGGCGGCATCCGCGAAGGGGCCGTTGGGCATGTAGTCCCAGATCCAGTCGAGACCCTTGAACTCGTCGTGGATCGGCGCCGCGTGCAGGTCGGCCCGCATCGGCTCCAGCAGCGCATAGGCGCCTTCGAGGCGCAGGGCATCGGGGCGCGGCGGAGCCTGCCAGCCTTCGACGACGGGTCCAACGGGGCGATCGCTCGGCATCGGGTGCCTCCTTGCTTGGTCGCGGCGACCCTAGCGGCTGCGGGTGGCGACCGGAAGGGCCAGGCAGGGGAACCGGCGGGGCCAATACGGGTTTGAAAAGGCAGAGAGCCAACCCGGAGGACAGCCCGATGCCATCCATCTACGACGCCATCAAGAAGGACCACGACCGTCACCGCGAACTGCTTGACCGGATCGCCGAGACCGAGGGGGCGAGCGACGAACGCAAGGCGGCCTGGACCGAGTTCTACCGCGACGTGAAGGGCCACTCCGCCGCCGAGGAGGAGACGTTCTATTCAAAGCTGATGGAACAGACCTGGGGCCAGGATGCCGCCCGGCATTCGGTCCACGAACACGCCGAGATGGACGAGATCCTCGAGGAACTTCGCGAGATGGACATGTCCTCGCCCGGCTGGCTGACACGGTTCAAGACGCTGAAGCACGACTACGAGCACCACATGGAGGAGGAAGAGGAAGAGGTCTTCACCCGCGCCAAGAAGGTGATCGGCGAGGAGGAGAACGACGCCTACGGCGCACGCTTCCTGACCCGGAAGGAGAAGGAGCTGACGCTGATCGAGGAGAAGCGGGACGACGCGCTGGAAGATTGACGGCCGGGCTTCGGCCGCCAGCCACGAACAGTGATGACGGGGGCGACGGCGTGCACGCGGGCGATGCCGCACACGAGGCCGTCGCGCCCGCCACGGGTTCTGGTGGCGGCTGCGCGGTAGCGCGCCCCGCGCCGAGTTTCGCCTTGCTGGCCAATCGTGTCCGCCACCACGCGACGCAAGGCGTGTCGCCCGACGTTCCGGGTTCGTCATAGTTTGCAGCGACTTGGCCCGACTGGCGGCGGCAGCGCACGCCCGGGATTGCCATTTTCGCGGGCTGCCGCGACGGTTTCATCGGAACGCGATGCACGAAACACTTGCCAAATGCGCCCTGCCCCGTTTTGCTTGAAAAAACAGCACAGCCCGGCTGCCCTCTACGCCGCATCGAGGGCCGCGCACCATGGGCCAACAGGGTAAGGCGGCGGTACTTGCACATGAAGGTCTCCTTTCTGCTGAACGGAGAACGCGTCGATCTGGCCGGGGTGTCGCCACAGACCACCCTGCTGGACTGGCTGCGCATCGACCGGGGCCTGACGGGCACCAAGGAAGGCTGCAACGAGGGCGATTGCGGCGCCTGCACCGTGATGGTGCGCGATGAGGGCGGCCGGAAGGCGCTGAATGCCTGCATCCTCTTCCTGCCCCAACTGCACGGGCGCGAGGTCACGACAGTCGAGGGGCTGGCCGCCCCCGACGGCACGCTGCACCCGGTTCAGCGGGCGATGGTGGATCACCACGGATCGCAATGCGGGTTCTGCACGCCGGGCATCGTGATGTCGCTGGCCACCGCGCATTGCGAGGGCGCGATGGATCACGACACCGTCCTGGCCGGCAACCTCTGCCGCTGCACCGGTTACGCCCCGATCATCCGCGCGGCCGATGCGGCAGCGGGTGAGGCGGTGCCCCCGGCGCTGGCCACCCCCGCTGCCCTGCCCGAGGGCAAGGCCGAGGATGACCTCACGGGCGGCGCCGCGACCATCGTCGGGTCGGCGGACGAGCTGGCGGACTGGTGCCTCGCCCACCCGGACGGGCGGCTGATCGGCGGGGCGACGGACGTGGGGCTCTGGGTGACCAAGCGGCTTGACGAGCTGGGCCCGGTGGCCTTCGTGGGGCGCTGCGCCGAGTTGCGCGGGATCGAGGTCTCGGACGACGCGATCAGGCTGGGCGCGGCGGTTACGATCACCGAGATGGCCGATGCGGTGGCGCCGTATTACCCGGACATGACCGACATGCTGACGCGCTTCGGTTCGGTCCAGGTGCGCAATGCCGCGACCATCGGCGGCAACATTGCCAACGGCTCTCCCATCGGGGACGGACCGCCCGCGCTGATCGCGCTTGGCGCGACACTGCACCTGCGGCGGGGTGATGCGCGGCGGGACCTCCCGCTCGAGGAGTTCTTCCTCGACTACGGCAAGCAGGACCGTCAGCCCGGCGAATTCGTCGAGGGCGTCACCATCCCGATCCGGCCGGACGGGCTGGCCTGCTACAAGCTGTCGAAGCGGTTCGACCAGGACATTTCGGCCGTCTGCGGCTGTTTCAACATCCACGTCACCGACGGCATCGTGACCTCGACCCGGATCGCCTTTGGCGGCATGGCGGGGGTGCCGAAACGCGCCACCGCGGTCGAGGCCGCGCTGACCGGCCAGCCCTGGACCGAGGCGAGCGTGGCCGCGACCCATGACGCCTGGGCCGAGGATTTCACCCCGATGAGCGACATGCGTGCGTCGGCCGACTACCGGCTGCAGGCGGCGCGGAACATGCTGACGCGCTATTTCCTCGAGGACCAGGGCACGGCGACCCGGGTGCGGGAGGTGCGGGCATGACCGTGACCAGCCCCCTGCCCCATGACAGTGCCGAGCTGCACGTCACCGGCCAGGCCCGCTACGTCGACGACATCGACGCGCCCGCCGGTGCGCTCCACCTCGCCTTTGGCCTGAGCGACGTGGCACGCGGCACGATCACCGCGATGGACCTCGACGCGGTGCGCGCAGCACCCGGCGTGAAGGCGGTGCTGACGGCGGATGACCTGCCCTTTGCCAACGACGTCTCGCCCTCGATCCACGACGAGCCGCTCCTGTCGGACGGATCGGTGCACTATGTCGGCCAGCCAATCTTCCTCGTGGTGGCGACCTCGCACCTTGCCGCGCGCAAGGCGGCCCGGCTGGGCCGGATCGAGATCGCCGAGGACACCCCGATCCTGACGGTGGACGAGGCGCTGGCCGCCGACAGCCGGTTCGAGGAAGGGCCGCGCATCTACCGGAAGGGCGATACCAAGACCGCCATCGCGGCAGCGGAGCACGTGTTGACGGGCCGGATGGAGATGGGTGGCCAGGAGCATTTCTACCTCGAGGGACAGGCGGCACTTGCCGTGCCGCAGGAGACCGGCGGGATGCTGGTGCAATCCTCGACCCAGCACCCGACCGAGATCCAGCACAAGGTGGCCGAGGCGATCGGCCGCCCGATGCACGACGTCCGGGTCGAGATGCGGCGCATGGGGGGCGGCTTCGGGGGCAAGGAAAGCCAGGGCAATGCGCTCGCGGTGGCCTGCGCGGTGGCGGCGCTGAAGACCGGGCGCGTCTGCCGGATGCGGTACGACCGCGACGACGACATGGTCATCACCGGAAAGCGGCACGACTTCCGCATCGACTACCGTGTCG
Source organism: Pseudooceanicola sp. LIPI14-2-Ac024 (assembly GCF_042188925.1). GTDB lineage: Bacteria > Pseudomonadota > Alphaproteobacteria > Rhodobacterales > Rhodobacteraceae > Pseudooceanicola. The sequence goes on along the minus strand of NZ_CP170102.1, from coordinate 3,885,691 downwards.
GGTTTGACGGTCGCGGCCGGATCGCCGGGGTGGAGTTCGTGCACTACGCCCGCTGTGGCTGGGCGCAGGACCTGTCGCTGCCGGTCGCCGACCGGGCGATGCTGCACGCCGACAACGCCTACCTGCTGCCCGCCTGCCGGATCGAGAGCCACCGGCTCAGGACCAACACCCAGAGCGCCACGGCCTACCGCGGCTTCGGCGGGCCGCAGGGGATGCTGGGGATCGAGCGGGTGGTAGACCATGTCGCGCATTACCTCGGCCTCGATCCGCTGGAGGTGCGGCGGGTGAACTACTATGCCGAGGCCACCGGCCCCGGCGGCGGAGGGGGGCTGTCCCCCGTCCCGGGCCGGGGCCCGGGACTCCCCCGAGGATGTTTCCAACCAGGGGAAGGGGGAGATGGATGCGCATCTCGACCTGACCTCGCGCGGGGCGACAGGGGCGGTGGCGCCGGATGCGGTGCCAGAGGTTCCCGCTGGGGCGCAGACCACGCCCTACGGCATGGCGGTCGAGGATTTCATCCTGCACGCCCTGACGGCGAAACTGGCCGAGACGTCGGACTACGCGGCGCGGCGCGCGGCGGTGCAGGCCTGGAATAACGCCCAGCCGGTGCTGAAGAAGGGCATCGCGCTGACGCCGGTGAAGTTCGGTATTTCCTTCACCCTGACCCACCTGAACCAGGCGGGCGCGCTGGTCCATGTCTACCAGGACGGATCGGTCGCGATGAACCACGGCGGGACCGAGATGGGCCAGGGCCTGAACCGCAAGGTGCAGCAGGTCGCGGCCCGGGTCTTCGGAATCGACAGCGGCGCGGTGCGGATCACCGCGACCGACACCGCCAAGGTGCCCAACACCTCGGCCACGGCGGCATCGTCGGGCGCGGACCTGAACGGGATGGCGGTGCAGGCCGCCTGCGTGACGCTGCGCGACCGGATCGCGCACCTGATCGGACGGCTCCACCAGGTGAAACCGTCCGAGGTCGTCTTCGAGAACGGCCTGGTGCGCACGGGCGCCGAGGAAATGAGCTTTGCCAGTGCCGCGAAGCTGGCCTACGAGAACCGGGTCAGCCTTTCGGCCACCGGGTTCTACAAGACGCCCAAGGTGGCCTGGGACCGGATCGCGGGGCGCGGGCGGCCGTTCTTCTACTTTGCCTACGGCGCGGCGGTGAGCGAGGTGGTGATCGACACGCTGACCGGTGAGTACCGCATCCTGAGCACCGACCTGCTGCACGATGCGGGCAACAGCCTGAACCCGGCGCTCGACGTCGGGCAGATCGAGGGCGGCTATGTCCAGGGCGCGGGCTGGCTGACGACCGAAGAATTGGTCTGGGACGCCAAGGGGCGGCTCAGGACCCACGCGCCGTCGACCTACAAGATCCCGGCCTGTGGCGACCGGCCCGAGGTGTTCAACGTCGCGCTCTGGGACGCGCCCAACCGGGAGGAGACGATCCACCGGTCGAAGGCGGTCGGCGAGCCGCCGTTCATGCTGGGGATCTCGGCCTTCCTTGCGCTCAGCGACGCGGTGGCGGCCTGCGGGCCGGGCTATCCGGCCCTCGACGCCCCGGCGACGCCGGAGCGGGTTCTGGCGGCCATCGCCAAGGTGCGGTCCGGTGCTTGAGCTCGATCTGATCCGGCGCCGCGTGGCGCGGGAAGGCTGCGTGCTGCGCGTGGCGATCGCCGAGGTGCGCGGGTCGGCCCCGCGCGAGGCGGGCGCGGCGATGGTGACCGGGCCCGCGGGGCTCGACGGCACCATCGGCGGCGGCGCGCTGGAGTTCGAGGCGCTGCAGGTGGCCGCGGGGCTGGCTGGGCCGAAGGTGCTGCGTCGGGCGCTCGGGCCGGAACTCGGGCAGTGCTGCGGCGGGGCGGTCACGCTGGTCTTCGAGGTCTTCGATGCCGCGCTGTTGGCCGGGATCGACGGGCCGGGGTTCGCCCGGCCGGTTGTCGCCGGTGCGGGCGAGATGCCCCTGGCGATCCGGCGGGCGTTGTCGGAGGCCCGCGCCAAGGGCGCCGAGGTGCCGGTGCTGCTGGTCGATGGCTGGCTGCTGGAACCGGTGGCCGAGGCGCGCCGCCCGCTCTGGATCTGGGGCGCGGGCCATGTCGGCCGGGCGCTGGTCGCGGTCATGGCGCCCCTGCCCGGCTTTGCCATCACCTGGGTCGACACCGGGGCGGAGCGGTTTCCCGATGCCGTGCCGGAGGGTGTCACCACGGTGCCCGCCGCCGACCCCGCGCAGCTGGCGGCCCATGCGCCCGCTGACGCGGCGCACCTGGTGCTGACCTATTCCCATGCCCTCGACCTCGCGCTCTGCGATGCGCTGCTGCGCCGCGGCTTCGGCTGGGCCGGGCTGATCGGGTCCGAGACCAAGTGGGTGCGGTTCCGCAAACGCCTGTCCGAGGCGGGTCACGGCGATGCGCAGATTTCGCGCATCCGGTGTCCCATCGGTGACAAGAGCTTTGGCAAGCATCCGCAGGCGATTGCCGTGGGGGTGGCGGCCGCGCTATTGAGGGAGACGGCGCAGAAAGACGCCCTGAAGGACAAGATCGCGTGACGGGGACAGACAAACTCCTTTCCATCCGGGGGCTGACCAAGGCCTATCCCGGTGTCGTGGCCAATGACGACGTCTCGTTCGACATCGGCCGGGGCGAGGTTCATGCCCTGCTGGGCGAAAACGGGGCCGGCAAGTCCACGCTGGTCAAGATGATCTATGGGCTGGTGAAGCCCGACGCGGGCGAGATGGTGCTGGGCGGCGCCGCCTACGCCCCGGCGGAACCGCAGGCGGCCCGCGCGGCGGGCGTGGCAATGGTGTTCCAGCACTTCTCGCTCTTCGACGCGCTGAACGTGGCCGAGAACATCGCGCTCGGCATGGCGAACCCGCCCAAGATGCGCGATCTTGCCACCCGCATCCGCGACGTGTCGGAACAGTACGGCCTGCCGCTCGACCCCTATCGCACCGTCGGCGACCTGAGCGCGGGCGAACGCCAGCGGGTCGAGATCGTGCGCTGCCTGCTGCAGGACCCGAAACTGCTGATCATGGACGAGCCGACGAGCGTCCTGACGCCGCAGGAGGTGGAGATCCTCTTTGCCACCCTGCGCAAGCTGTCGGCCGAGGGGACGGCGATCCTCTACATCTCGCACAAACTCGAGGAGATCCGCGCGCTCTGCGACGAGGCGACGATCCTGCGGCTTGGCAAGAAGGTCGCGACCTGCACGCCGCGCGACACCACGGCGCGGGCGATGGCCGAGCTGATGGTGGGGGCAGAGCTGCACGTGCCGGAACGGGCCGAGAAGGCGCCGGGCCCCGTGCGGCTCGAGCTGAAGGGGCTGAGCGTCGCCTCGCCCTCGCAGTTCGGGACCTCGCTCAAGGCGGTCACGCTCTCGGTCCGGGGCGGCGAGGTGCTGGGCCTGGCCGGGGTTGCGGGCAACGGGCAGGACGAATTGCTGGCCGCGCTTTCGGGCGAGATCACCAGCGCCCCGGGCATGGTCGTCTTCGAGGGCCAGGAGATCGGCGCCAAGGGGCCCACGGCCCGACGCAGGCTGGGTCTGCTGACGGCGCCCGAGGAACGGCTGGGCCACGCGGCGGCGCCCGACATGAGCCTGACCGAGAACGCGCTGCTGACCGGCGCCGAACGCGAAGGGCTGATGTCTCACGGCTTTCTGAACTGGGGCAAGGCGCGGGACTTTGCCAAGGTCATCATCGAACGCTTCGACGTGCGCACGCCGGGGACCGAGAACGCGGCGCGGTCGCTCTCGGGCGGGAACCTGCAGAAGTTCGTGATCGGTCGCGAGGTGCTGCAGCGCCCCGAGGTGCTGGTCGTCAACCAGCCGACCTGGGGCGTCGACGCCGCCGCCGCCGCGACGATCCGGCAGGCGCTGCTGGACCTCGCCGCGGGCGGGACGGCTGTGATCGTGATCAGCCAGGATCTGGACGAGCTGATGGAGGTCTCGGACCGGTTCGCCGCGCTGAACGAGGGGCGGCTGTCGGACGTGGTGCCGGCCAAGGGCCTGACGGTCGAGCAGATCGGCTTGATGATGGGTGGCGCGCACGGGATGGAGGTGGCGCATGTGTAACCTCGATGCCGTGGGGCGCGTGCGCGCACGCGCCGTGGGGGAGATCTTGAATGACGGAGGTGCGTGCGAGCACGCACCCTACGGCGACATGGAAGGGGGTGCGACGTGCTGAGGCTCGAGAAACGGCGACAGCCGTCGCAGACCTGGGCCTATGCCACGCCGATCCTGGCGGTGATCGCCACTCTGATCTTCGGCGGGTTGCTCTTTGCCGCGCTCGGCAAGGATCCCCTGGTCGCGATCCGAACGATCTTCTGGGACCCGCTGTTCGGGCAGCACGCGTTCTTCTACCGGCCGCAACTGCTGGTGAAGGCGGCGCCGCTGGTGCTGATCGCGATCGGGCTTTCGCTGGGGTTTCGCGCGGGGATCTGGAACATCGGCGCCGAGGGCCAGTACATCATCGGCGCACTCTGCGGCGCCGGGGTGGCGCTGGCGTTCTACCCGCTCGAGGCGTGGTGGCTGTTCCCGTTGATGGTCGTCGCCGGGGCGCTCGGCGGTTTCCTCTGGGCGATGATCCCGGCGCTGCTGAAGGTGAAATTCGGCACCAACGAGATCCTCGTGTCGCTGATGCTGGTCTACGTGGCCGAGCAGTTGCTGGCCTCGATGTCGCTGGGCCTGATGAAGAACCCGCAGGGGTTCGGATTTCCGGGCAGCCGCAACCTGCAGCAGTACCCGAGCGCGCACAACGCCGAGATCTTCGCGGGCACGGGGATGCACTGGGGCGTGGCCTTTGCCATCATCATGGTGATAGTCGCCTATGTCCTGCTGACCCGTCACCTGACCGGTTTCCAGATCCGCCTGACCGGCGAGGCGCCGCGGGCCGCGCGGTTCGCCGGGGTGGTGCCGGCGCGGCTGATCATCTTCTGCCTCGGCATCGGCGGGGCGCTCGCCGGGCTGGCGGGGATGTTCGAGGTCTCGGGCCCCTCGGGGCAGGTCTCGATCGACTTCAACGTCGGCTACGGCTTCACCGCGATCATCGTCGCCTTCCTCGGCCGGCTGCACCCGGTGGGCATCCTGCTGGCGGGGCTGCTGATGGCGCTGACCTACATCGGCGGCGAGATCGCGCAGTCGAACCTCGGCCTGCCGGCCGCCGCGATCCAGGTGTTCCAGGGGATGCTGCTGTTCTTCCTGCTCGCCGTCGACGTGCTGACCAACTACCGCATCCGCATCGGCGGGAGGGCCGCGGCATGACCATTTCCGACCGGAGGAGCCTCGCATGGACCTGAGCGCGATCAATCCCGTTCTGCTCATCGCCTCGCTCATGGTGGCGTCCACCCCGATCCTGCTGGCCGGCATCGGCGAGCTGGTCGTGGAACGCGCGGGCGTGCTGAACCTGGGCGTCGAGGGCATGATGATCACCGGCGCGATCTGCGGCTTTGCCATCGCGGTGAACACCGGATCACCTGCCGCGGGCTTCGTCGGCGCGGCGGTCGGCGGCGCGTTGCTGTCGCTGCTCTTTGCCGGGCTGACGCAGTTCGCGCTGGCCAACCAGGTCGCCTCGGGCCTTGCGCTGACACTCTTCGGGCTGGGGCTTTCGTCGCTGCTGGGGCAGAGCTATGTCGGGATCAAGCCGCCCTCGACGCCGCGCCTCGACATCCCGGTGCTGAGCGATCTGCCGGTGGTGGGGCGCATCCTCTTCGGCCATGACCTGATGGTCTATGTCAGCGTCGCCATCGTGGCCGGTGTCTGGGCCTTCCTCAAGTTCACCCGCGCAGGCCTGGTCCTGCGCGCGGTCGGCGAAAGCCACGATGCGGCCCACGCCCTGGGCTACAAGGTGAAACGCATCCGGGTCATGGCGATCATGTTCGGCGGCGCCTGCGCGGGACTGGGCGGCGCCTATGTCTCGCTCGTCCGGGTGCCGCAGTGGACCGAGGGCATGACCGCGGGCGCGGGATGGATCGCGCTTGCCCTCGTGGTCTTTGCCTCGTGGAAGCCGTGGCGCGTCCTGCTCGGTGCCTATTTGTTTGGCGGTATCACGGTGTTGCAGCTTAATCTGCAAGCGGCAGGTATTGCGATTCCCGTCGAATACCTTTCCATGAGCCCATACCTGATCACCATCCTCGTGCTGGTCATCATGTCCGCGGACAAGAGCCGCGCTCCGGCCTCGCTGGGCCGGATATTCCACGCCTCGCAATGAGGCGTCACTTACGACTGAGGGGAGTACATCCATGAAAAAGAGAACATTCCTGACCAGCGCCGCCGTTGCGCTGGCGCTTGCCGCAACCGGCGGCGCGGCCATGGCGCAGGACAAGACCAAGGTCGGGTTCGTCTATGTCGGCCCGGTGGGCGACGGCGGCTGGACCCATGAACACGACGTCGGCCGCAAGGCGGTCGAGGCCGAATTCGGCGACAAGGTCGAAACCGTCTACGTAGAGAACGTGCCCGAGGGCCCGGACGCCGAACGCGTGATCACCCAGATGGCGCTCGACGGCGCCGACCTGATCTTCACCACCTCCTTCGGCTTCATGGACCCGACGATCAACGTCGCGGCCAAGTTCCCGGACGTGAAGTTCGAGCATGCCACCGGATACAAGACCGCCGACAACGTCGGCACCTACTCGGCACGCTTCTACGAGGGCCGTGCGGTGCAGGGCACCATCGCGGGCCAGCTGACCGAGAGCAACATCATCGGCTACATCGGCTCCTACCCGATCCCCGAAGTGATCCGCGGCATCAACTCGGCCTACATCCACGCCAAGAAGGTCAACCCGGACGTCCAGTTCAAGATCGTCTGGGCCTTCACCTGGTTCGACCCGGCCAAGGAAGCCGACGCCGCCAAGGTCCTGATCGAACAGGGCGCCGACGTGATCCTGCAGCACACCGACTCGACCGCGCCGCAGGCCGCCGCGGAAGCCGCGGGCAACGTCTATACCTTCGGCCAGGCGTCCGACATGGCCGAGTTCGCGCCGAAGCCGCGCGTCAGCTCGATCATTGACAACTGGGCGCCCTACTACATCCAGCAGACCAAAGCCGTGATGGACGGCACCTGGACCAGCCAGCAGACCTGGGACGGCATCGGCCCCGGCATGGTCGGCATCGGCGAGATCACCGACGCGGTGCCCGCCGAGGTCAAAGAACAGGCGCTGGCGCTGAAGGACAGCATCGCCTCGGGCGAGTACCACCCGTTCACCGGCCCGCTGAAGAAGCAGGACGGCTCTGACTGGCTGGCCGAGGGCGAAGTCGCCGACGACGGCACCCTGCTGGGCATGAACTTCTACGTCGAAGGCATCGAAGGCGAGATCCCGCAGTAAGACCCGCGGGAGAGATCAAGCAAAAGGCCCGGCCCGCGCCGGGCCTTTTCGCATTTGTGGCCGGTGCCGGTCCCGGTTCCTTCGGCCAATCATTTAGAATTCTCGCTGCATCCGCGGCAGAATTACAGGTTCCGTAAACATCCCGCCGCTAGAACGCCCCGGACAGTTTCGAAGGGGAACGCGAATGCTAGGGTCCATTCTCGGCGGCAGGACATCATCCCGCATGACGTCGAACCGCCCGGAAGCGCAGCGCGAGGCGGCGCTGGCCCAGATGGTCATGGCGACGCAGGCGGTGATCCACTTTGCGCCTGACAGCGAGATCATCTTTGCCAACGACAACTTCGTCGCGGCCCTGGGCTATGACCGGGTGGAAGACATCGTCGGCCGGAACCACGAGTTGTTCGTGGACCGCGCCTATGCGGCCTCGGCCGAATACGCGGAGTTCTGGAGCACCCTGCGGGCCGGCCACGATCATGCCGGCGTCTTCAAGCGCATCCGCAGGGACGGCGCGGCGATTTACATCCGGGCGACCTATGCCCCCGTCCTCGACGCCGAGGGCCGCGTGGAGCGGGTGATCAAGGTGGCCACCGACATCACTGACCGGCAGCTGACACAGCAATTGCTCGAGGACGGGCTCGACGCATTGCGCGCCGGGAACCTGACGCCCGCCACCTTCGACACCTCCTACGAAGAGGTGCGGAAGATGGGCACCGACTTTAACAGCATGGTGGCCTCGCTCTCCGATTTCGTCCGTGCGGTGCACGGCGCCTCGGCCCGGGTCCAGAGCATCTCGGGCGACCTCGACTCGGCCTCGGATGACCTGGCGCGGCGCGGCGAGAGCCAGGCGGCGTCGCTTGAGCAGGTGGCGGCCGCCATCACCGAGCTTTCGGCCTCGGCGGAAAGCTCGGCCCAGCGGGCCAAGGAGAGCTACGCGCTGACCAAGGCCTCACAGGACCGGGCCGAGGAAGGGCGCAAGGTCGTCGATGCCGTCACCAAGGCCATGAACGAGATCGAGTCCGCGTCGAGCCAGATCGGCAAGATCCTGACCAGCATCGACGAAATCGCGTTCCAGACCAACCTCCTCGCCCTGAACGCCGGGGTCGAAGCCGTCCGCGCGGGTGAGGCCGGGCGCGGCTTTGCGGTGGTCGCCTCCGAGGTTCGGTCGCTGGCACAGCGGTCCTCGGAATCCGCGACCGAGATCAAGAACCTCGTCCGGTTGAGCCACGACAAGGTCAAGAACGGCGCGCAGCTGGTCTCACAGGCCGACGAGGTTCTCAGGAACATCTTTCAGCAGATCAGCACGATCTCGGACAACGTCCAGTCAAACATGCAGACCCTGGATGAGCAGTCGCTCACCATCTCGGAAATCAATACGGCCACGACGCAGCTGAGCCACGATACCGAGCATAACGCCTCAAGCATCCGCGCCTCTGCGGACATGAGCAAGCGGCTCAAGATCGAGGCGGACGGCCTGCTGCAGCAGGTACAACGCTACCGCGTCGAACCCCAACAGGTCGCGGCGTCGATCACGCCATTCCGGCAGGCATCCTAGCGCCGCAGCCCGCACGATCCCGATCCGCGCGGCCGCGCAGGGGCCGGACACGATCATGCCACGCGCTTTCGACTGGATGCCGTCACAGGGGTCTTGCCAGTGGCGCTGAGCCTGCCATCTTAGCGCCATGACCACCCCTCATGACTTCCTGATCATCGGCGGCGGCGTCGCCGGCGTTTCGGTCGCGGCGCGCCTGGCGCCGCTTGGTTCCCTCCTGCTGCTCGAAGGCGAAGAGGCACTGGCCTACCACGCCTCGGGCCGCTCGGCCGCGATGTTCCTGGAAAGCTACGGCAATGCCACCGTACGCGCCCTGAACTCGGCCAGTGTCGATCACCACACCCATGCCGATGGCGGTGTGCTCTCGCCGAAACCGATGCTGCTGATCGGACGGCGCGGCGAAGAGACGGCCTTTGCCGAGGAAATGACCTCGTTCGGGATGACCGAGCTGTCGGTGGCCGAGGCGCGCGGGCTGGTTCCGATCCTGCACCCCGAGGTCGTCACCCGCGCCGCCCTGCGCGACGACACCAGCGACCTCGACACCGACCTGCTGATCCAGAACTTTGCCCGCGCCGCCCGCACGGCGGGGGCCGAGGTCCGCACCCGCGCGCGGGTCACGGCGATCGCGCGAGACGGCGGGGTCTGGCGCGTCACCGCAGGCGGCGAAGAGATTACCGCGCGGGTGCTGGTCAATGCCGCGGGGGCCTGGGCCGACGAGGTCGCCGCCATGGCCGGTGTCGCGCCGATCGGCATCGTCCCGCACCGCCGCTCGATGGCGCGGATCCCGGCCCCCGGCGGGCACGACACCCGAGACTGGCCCTTCATCGACGCGGTCGGCGAACGCTGGTACGCCAAGCCCGACGCCGGCAAGCTCATCGTCTCGCCCTCGGAGGAGGATGCCACCGAACCGCACGACGCCTGGGCCGACGACATGGTGCTGGCCGAAGGCCTCGCGCGGTACGAGGAGATGGTGACCGAACCCGTCACGCGGGTCGAACATTCCTGGGCCGGCTTGCGCAGCTTCGCACCGGACCGCGCGCTGGTGATCGGGCGCGATCCGAAGGCGCCGGAGTTCATCTGGCTCGCCGGCCAGGGCGGCTATGGCTTCCAGACCGCGCCCGCGGCCAGCCAGCTGGCCGCCGACCTGATCGCCGGCCGCGCGCCCGCCCTGCCCGCCGCGGTGATCGCCGCGCTCTCTCCCACCCGCTTCGCCTGACAGGTCCGACCATGTTCCGCAGCTTTGCCGCCGCCCTTGTCCTTGCCACGCTTGCCGCCTGCGGCGGTGGCTCCGCGCCGGAGGGCGAGAACCGTACCCCGCCGGTGATCCGCGCCGTCGCGGGCCTGCCCGCGCAGTTCAGCGATCGGAAGCCGCACGAATGGCACGGACGGGTGCCCGCGCAATACGCGGTGCACGGCACCGACGTGTCCCGGTTCCAGGGCCGCATCTACTGGGACCGCGCCGCCGCCGCCGGCATGCAGTTCGCCTGGATCAAGGCCACCGAGGGCGGCGATCGCGTCGATCCGCGGTTCGAGGAAAACTGGCGCGGCGCGGCGGCGGCCGGCATTCCGCGCGGGGCCTACCACTTCTACTACTGGTGCCGCCCCGCCGCGGAACAGGCCCGCTGGTTCATCCGCAACGTCCCGCGCAGCCCGGGCGGCCTGCCGCCAGTGCTCGACATGGAATGGACGCCGTTTTCGCCGACCTGCACCATCCGCCCCCCGGCCGAGCATGTGCGGCGCGAGGCCAAGATCTTTCTCGACATGCTCGAGGCGCACTACGGCACCCGGCCGGTGATCTACTCGACCCCCGACTTCTTCCAACGCAACGAGATGGACCGTCTGGGCAATTACGAGTTCTGGCTGCGCAGCACCGCCGATCACCCGTCGCAGACCTATCCCGGGCATCGCTGGACGTTCTGGCAATACAGCGGCACCGGCCTCGCCCCCGGGTTCTACACGGATGTCGACCTGAACGTCTTCAACGGCTCGGCGTCCGACTTCCGCGCCTGGCTCAGCCGCCGCAGGCAGTGACGCCGACGGGGGCTGCATGCCCCTCTGCCCCTGCGGATTTGGGTCCAAGGGGGTAACCATCCATTAACCAGAATCTCCGACGCTGGTCGGGCGGCACAGGTGGAGACCGGTGACCGCACCAGGGAAGGGCCAGCCGCCTTTCTCGCAGGGGGCCGGGCCTGCCGGGACGGTCCCCTGCTATCCCCTGGTTTCAGGTTCCGTGGCGGCTGGCGCCCCGCCCGGTCAGCCGTCCTTGCGGATCACCGCGTTGGTCGGATCGTAGGGGCTGTCCTCGGCGATCTCGGCATCCCAGAGCTGGTTGAACATCCTCACCTTGAGCTTCGTGCCCGGCACCGCGAGGTCGGGGCGGACATAGCCCATGCCGATGGACTTGCCGAAGGCCACCGAATACCCGCCCGAGGTCAGGCGACCCACCTTGGTATCGCCGTCGTAAAGCGCCTCGCGGCCCCAGGGATCGGCGTCGCCCGGCCCGTCGATCAGGATCGTCACGCATTGCGAACGGATACCCTTGTCCAACATCGCCTGCTTGCCGCGGAACTCCTTGTCGAGATCCACGAAGCGGTCGAGCCCGGCCTCGAGCGGGGTGGCGTCGCGGCCCAGTTCGTTGCCGAAGGCGCGATAGGATTTCTCCTGCCGGAGCCAGTTCTGGGCCCGGGCGCCGACCAGCTTCATGCCGTGCTTCTCGCCTGCTTTGAGCAGCTGGTCCCAGAGGTAGGTCTGGAACTCGACCGGGTAATGCAGCTCCCACCCCAGTTCGCCGGTGTAGGCGACGCGGACGGCGACGACCGGGCACATGCCCAGCTCGATGTTGCGGCACGACAGCCACGGGAACCGCTTGTTCGACAGCGCGGTCTCGGGGTCCGGATCCTTGATCAGTTCTTTCAGGATGTCGCGCGACTTCGGCCCGGCGAGGGCAAAGGCACCGTAGCGGGTGGTCCAGTCCTCGACGTTGATGCGGCCGAACTCGTGTTCCTTGTCCGCCACCAGCTTCAGCAGGTTGTCGCGGTCATAGGCGTGCCAGGCGCCGGCCGAGATCAGCACCCAGTGCTCCGGCGTCTCCCGCAGGATGGTGTATTCGGTGCGGGTCGTGCCGGCCTCGGTCAGGGCATAGGTCAGGTTGATCCGACCGGGCTTGGGCAGCTTGTTGGTGGTGAACCAGTCGAGGAACGCCTCCGCCCCCGGCCCGGTCAGCACGTGCTTGGCAAAGGCCGAGGCGTCGATCAGGCCCGCCGTCTCGCGGATCGCCTGCGCCTCTGCCTGCGCGTATTGCCACCAGCCGCCGCGGCGGAAGCTGCGGGCGTCGTGGTCGAAGGAGGACGGCGCGTCCTTCGGCCCGTAGTAGTTCGGCCGCTCGAAACCGTTCACCTGGCCGAACTGGGCGCCGAGCGCCTTCTGCCGGTCGTAGACCGGGAAGGTCCGCAGCGGGCGGCAGGCTTCGCGTTCCTCATCGGGATGGTGGAGGATGTAGACGTGCTCGTAGCACTCCTCGTTCTTGCGCGCCGCGTACTCGGTCGTCATCCACGCGCCGTAGCGCTTGGGGTCGAGCGAGGCCATGTCGATCTCGGCCTCGCCCTCCACCATCATCTGGGCGAGGTAGTGACCGGTGCCGCCAGCCGCCGTGATCCCGAACGAAAATCCTTCGGCCAGCCACATGTTGCGCAGCCCCGGCGCAGGGCCGACCAGCGGGTTGCCGTCCGGCGTGTAGCAGATCGGGCCGTTGAAATCGTCCTTCAGACCGACGTGCTCGGAGGACGGAATGCGGTGGATCATTGACATGTATTCCTCTTCGATCCGCTCGAGGTCGAGCGGGAAGAGGTCGGCGCGGAAGCTGTCTGGCACGCCGTATTCGAAACGCGCGGGCGCGTTGCGCTCGTAGGGGCCGAGGATCCAGCCGCCGCGCTCCTCGCGGACGTACCACTTGGCGTCGGCGTCGCGCAGGACCGGGTGCTGTTCGTTGGTCTTGCGCCATTCGACAAGCGCCGGGTCGGGCTCGGTCACGATGAACTGGTGTTCGACCGGGATCGCCGGGGTCTTGATGCCCAGCAGTTTCGCGGTGCGCTGCGCGTGGTTGCCGGTGGCCGTGACGACGTGTTCGGCGGTGATCACCACCTGCTCGTCCGAGGCGACGAGGTTGCCGCCCTTCTCGACCATCTTCGAGCAGGTGACGCGCCATTCCGACCCGGTCCAGTCGTAGGCATCGACCTGCCACTTGCGCTCGATCGTCACGCCGCGCTGGCGGGCACCCTTGGCCATCGCCATCGTCACGTCGGCCGGATTGATGTAACCGTCCGTCGGGTGGTAGATCGCGCCTTTCAGATCCTCGGTGCGCACCAGCGGCCAGCGGTCCTTGATCTGCGCGGGGGTCATCCATTCATAGGGCACGCCCGCCGTCTCGGCCGTCGAGGCATAGAGCATGTATTCGTCCATCCGCGCGTCGGTCTGCGCCATGCGGAGGTTGCCGACCACGAAGAAGCCCGCGTTCAGCCCGGTCTCTTCCTCCAGCGACTTGTAGAAATCGACCGAGTACTTGTGGATGTGGGTCGTCGCGTAGCTCATGTTGAAGAGCGGAAGCAGGCCGGCGGCGTGCCAGGTCGAACCGCTCGTCAGTTCGTCGCGTTCCAGCAGCATGACGTCGGACCAGCCCGCGCGGGCAAGGTGGTAGGCGATCGAGGTGCCGACGGCGCCGCCGCCGACGACAAGGGCTTTTACGTGGGTTTTCATGGCACAAGGCTCCGCTGGATTGCCGGTCCACATATGGCCGAGAATCCGGAAGCGCCGCACCTGTCATCCGACGCCTGAACGCACAAAACCGACCACGTTGCGGACGGTTGCGGTCAGACCGGGCAGCGCCTCAGTCCGAGGTGACGGTGCAGCGTTTCATCGCGCCGACCATCTGGCAGCTGCCGCCCCCCGCCGCGGCGCGGCGCACCGTCGTGTCGCTGCCGCTGCTCGCGCGGTTGACACGGACCTCGGCGGGTTTTTCCGCCTCGTCCTCGGCCGCCCCGCCCGAGAAGAACCCCGCGATCCGGGTGGTGATCGAGGCCTCGTCCGCGGTCGCCTGCGCTTCGGGCGCCTGCGTGGCGAGCGCCCCGCCGATCGCCTTGAACCCGTCCTCGGCCCTGGCGCCCTCGGCCCTGAGACGGTCGATGCGTTCGGCCTCCATCTGCGCGGCAAGCGAGGGCTGCTCGTCCAGCGGCAGGGTCGGCACATGCGACCCGACATCGGCAAGCGGCGTGGCCAGCATTCCGTTCAGCGCGTCGTAGTCTATACCGGCGATGACCTCGTAGATCGCCGCTTCGTCGGCCTGCGCGTACACCGTGATCTCGATCCCGTCGCCCACCGAAGCGCGGTAGATGCGATAGGCGGTGACCGGGTCCGACGCCTGGCCGCCCCGTTCGATGCGGTAGGGCACGCCCTGGACCAGAGCAAAGGACGGCCGTGCCGAGGCCATGTTGCCCATGGCCATCGACATCGCCATGCCGGCAAAGCCGCCCGGTTGCCGGGCCGAGGTCTGCGCGATGTGAAGTGCGATGCGCTGGTCGCCCTGCTGGTAGACGGCGGTCTGATCCGCACGGCGCCGGTCGGCGGCCGAGGCCATCTGGCCGATGATCTTTCCGGTGGCGCTGTTCGCGATCGCGTCCTGGAGCTGTCGTTCCTGTTCGGTCACCTCGCGCGGCGGGTCGATCAGGACAGCGTCCTCGTCCAGCCAGCCGCGCCGGTTCCAGCCTTCGGGGGCGGCGGGATAGGTCGCCAGCATCGCCTCGACCGTAGCTTCCGGCCCGTGCGCGTCCTCCTGCGGCATGACCTTGCCGACGAGTGCAGCGGCATCGGACAGGTCGAACCCACCCGCTGTGCCATCGGCGTTTCGGGATTGGGTGTAGCGGTCGACGGCAAGGAAGGCGACGGTGCCACAGGCGACGACACCGGCAAGGGCGAGGAACTGGTATTTCGACACGGCGCTGCTCTCCTGCTGGTCTGGCTCGGGCGGACTTTCGCGGGCAAACGGGCCGAAAATGAGGTATCGGTCAGGCACTTCTGGGCAGGCGAAGACCCCGTGCACCGGCCGGTGGACGCAGCGGCACGTAAATTCCGCAAAGCGGAACAGAAACCCGCGTATCGGACAAAACGTCGCGTTCCATGCGTGAAAAGCGGCCTTTTTTGACTGTCACGCCCCGGATCGACAAGCTATCAACGCGCGGGAGAACGCATAAATCACCGCGAATCCGCGGTGTGACGATCAATAGAGGAGACCGCGCAAATGAAGGTGCTCGTGCCTGTCAAACGCGTGATCGACTACAACGTGAAGGTCCGCGTGAAATCGGACGGCAGCGGTGTCGATCTCGCCAACGTCAAGATGTCGATGAACCCGTTCGACGAAATCGCCGTCGAAGAGGCCATCCGCCTGAAAGAGGCCGGGAAGGCCGAGGAAATCGTCGTCGTCTCGATCGGCGTGAAGCAGGCGCAGGAAACCCTGCGGACCGCCCTCGCCATGGGTGCCGACCGCGCGATCCTGATCGTCGCCGCCGACGACGTCCACCAGGACATCGAACCGCTGGCCGTCGCCAAGCTGCTGAAAGCCGTGATCGACGAAGAGGCTCCGGGTCTCGTCATCGCCGGCAAGCAGGCGATCGACAACGACATGAACGCCACAGGCCAGATGCTGGCCGCTCTGACCGGCTGGTCGCAGGCGACCTTTGCCAACAACCTCGAGATCGATGGCGACAGCGCCGTGGTGTCGCGCGAGGTGGACGGCGGTCTGCAGACCATCAAGGTCAAGATGCCCGCCATCGTCACCGCCGACTTGCGCCTGAACGAACCGCGCTACGCGTCGCTGCCGAACATCATGAAGGCGAAGAAGAAGCCGCTGGATGAAAAGACCGCCGCCGACTACGGCGTCGACGTCAGCCCGCGCCTTGAGATCGTGAAGACCTCGGAGCCGGCCGCACGTCAGGCTGGTGAGATGGTGGCCGACGTGGACACCCTCGTGGCGAAACTCAAAGAGAAGGGGATCGTGTAATGGCCGTTCTTCTGCTTGCCGAAGTCACCGACGGCGCGCTGGCGATGGATGCCACCGCGAAAGCCGTCTCTGCCGCCAAGGCCCTGGGCGACGTGACCGTTCTCTGCGCCGGCGCATCTGCCGCCGACGCGGCGAAGGAAGCCGCCACCATCGATGGCGTGTCCAAGGTGCTTTGCGCCGAGGATGCCCTCTACGGCCACCGCCTGGCCGAGCCGACCTCGGCGCTGATCGTGTCGCTGGCCGGCGATTACAGCCACATCGTGGCCCCGGCGACCACCGATGCCAAGAACATCATGCCCCGCGTCGCGGCCTTGCTCGACAGCATGATCCTGACCGACGTGACCGCCGTGGTCGATGCCGACACGTTCGAGCGTCCGATCTACGCCGGCAACGCGATCCAGACCGTGAAGTCGAAGGACGACAAGAAGGTCATCACCTTCCGGACCTCGACCTTCGAAGCGGCCGCCACCGGCGGCTCGGCCTCGGTCGACAACGTGGCGGCCGGTGACAACCCGGGCCTCAGCGAGTGGGTCGAGGACAAGGTTGCCGAAAGCGACCGTCCTGAGCTGACCTCGGCCAAGATCGTCGTCTCCGGCGGTCGTGGGGTGGGTTCGGAAGAGAACTTTGCCCTGATCGAGAAGCTGGCCGACAAGCTTGGCGCGGCGGTCGGTGCATCCCGCGCCGCGGTCGACTCGGGCTATGCCCCGAACGACTGGCAGGTGGGTCAGACCGGCAAGGTCGTGGCGCCCGAGCTCTATGTCGCGGTCGGCATCTCTGGGGCGATCCAGCACCTCGCGGGGATGAAGGACTCCAAGGTGATCGTCGCGATCAACAAGGACGAAGAAGCCCCGATCTTCCAGGTGGCCGACTACGGCCTCGTCGCCGACCTCTTCGAGGCGGTGCCGGCGCTGACCGAAAAGCTCTGAGGTGGCGGTGCGTGCTTAGCACGCACACTACGGATGGTTTTGGGGCCCGCCTTTTGGCGGGCCCTTTGCGTTTCAGCCTTGCAGGGCCAGCACATCGGCCAGGTGGGCGATGATCCGTTCGGCCGCCTCGGCATGTGCGGCGGGGCCCATCACCTCGGACGCGGCGGGGGCCTCGATCTCGGAAAACACCATGCCCTCGGTGCCCCTGGCCAGCGCGGCGGGGCTGACGGTCGCGTCGATCACCTCGACCGGGGCGGGTTTCAGCGCGGCAATCATCTCGGGCGTCACGAACAGCGGATCGGCCCCGACGTGGTCCATGCCCGACGCGTCGCGCGGGGCGTGATCCGCGAACCAGAGCAGGAGGACCGGCCGTTCGATCTGGCGGATCAACTCGCTGATCCGGGCGACCCAGGCGAACTGCAACTCGGCCACGAGGATGGCAAATCGCTCGGGCGCGTCCTGCGCCAGGGTGCTCAGCAGGTGGCGGGTGAAGTGGAATTCCGTGAAGTCGGTGCCGGGGAACACCCGGCGCATCAGGAACGACGCCTCGACGAAGCGGTCGTTGCGCCGGGGATGCACGGCGTAATAGCGATTCGACATGTTCTGTGCGCCGGGCACCTGCAGGACAACCGCCCGCGCGCCCCGCGCCGCGGCCAGCACCCCGGGATCGTTGAGGAAGGCATCCGCGCCCGCGTTCATCCAGCCAAGGTTGGCGCAGGTCAGCCCGAGCCTGTCGCCGACCAGAGCGGGAAAGGGCCGCGGGATGAACCGCCCGTAGGTGTCCGTGCCCCCCAGGAAGGCGACGTAATCGCCGTCCAGTTGGCTGCGCGGCCCGCGAAAGGAATGCTTGGAGCCGGCGTAGCGACAGGGAAAATAGTCCAGCGCCGCGGCGCCCTGTTTCTCATAGGTCATGGAACCCACCACCAAATTGTCTCACCCGCGCCTCTTGTCGCGCAAAAATCCTAACGCATTCCTAATCCTGCCCGGCCTTGCAGAGCCCCGCGCCCCGCGCCTATTGTCCCGGCGACCACAGAACGGAGAGCGGGCACATGGAGATCGAACGCATCGGCATCATCGGCGCGGGCCAGATGGGCAACGGCATCGCGCATGTGATGGCGTTGGCGGGCTATGACGTCCTGCTGAACGACATCAGCCAGGATGCGCTGGACAAGGCGCTGGCGCTGATCGATCGCAACCTGGCCCGGCAGGTCAGCCGCGATGTCATCAGCGACGCGGCCAAGTCCGAGGCGATGGCCCGGATCAAGACCACGCTCACCCTGCCCGACCTCGGCCAGACCGACCTGGTGATCGAGGCCGCGACCGAGCGCGAGACGGTGAAGGACGCGATCTTCAAAGAACTGGTGCCGCACCTGCAGGATCACACGATCCTGACCTCGAACACCTCGTCGATCTCGATCACGCGACTGGCCTCGCGCACCGACCGGCCGGAACGCTTCATGGGGTTCCACTTCATGAACCCGGTCCCCGTGATGCAGCTGGTCGAACTGATCCGCGGCATCGCGACGGACGAGGCGACCTACAAGGCCTGCCACGGCATCGTCGACCGGATCGGCAAGACCGCGGCCTCGGCCGAGGATTTCCCGGCCTTCATCGTGAACCGGATCCTCGTGCCGATGATCAACGAGGCGGTCTATACGCTCTACGAGGGCGTGGGGAACGTGAAGTCGATCGACCAGGCGATGAAGCTGGGTGCGAACCACCCGATGGGCCCGCTGGAGCTGGCCGATTTCATCGGGCTCGACACCTGCCTTGCGATCATGAACGTGCTGCACGACGGTCTGGCGGATACAAAGTACCGCCCCTGCCCGCTGCTGACCAAGTATGTCGAGGCGGGCTGGCTGGGCCGCAAGACCGGGCGCGGGTTCTACGACTACAGCGGCGAGACCCCGATGCCGACGCGCTGAGGCGCCTCAGGGAATGTACAGCGTGCCATAGCCGAGGTGCCGTTCCGGCGGCGCCACGGTGAAGGCGCCCTTGGCCCGTTCACCGGTGTCCAGGATATCCTCGCGCCGAGCCTTACGGCGTTTCGTCACCCCCTGGCAGACCAGCTGCTCCAGCCGTTCCTCCCCCGCTTCGACGCGGCAGTAGCGGCTGGGGCGGAGCCCGCCGACAGGCCGGGCCCGGGCGGATTTCTGGAACGCCTGGCGGAACTCGACATTCAGCAGCGGCGCGAGCGGTTCGCCCGGCGTGTATCGCGCGGTGACCCGGCCGGTCAGGGACGCCCCCGGCGGCAGGCCGCGCGTCGTCATCCCGTCAAGCGAAAGCGTCCCTATCCCCTGCGAGTTGCGCGTCGTGGTGGCGGGATAGAAAAACAGGCTGGCCCGCGCACCGAAGCGCAGCTTCTCACCCACGGCGCGGGACCAGGCGACAAAAGCGTCCAGCCCATGGCGCGGCACGTTGCCCGCGGGCCCCTTGGCCGGGTCCGTGTAGTCGCGGAACGGCTGGTAGAGGTTGGCGCCGAACCGCAAGCTGTCGGCATCGGGCCCCAGCCCGAGCCTTTCGTATTCACCGCCCAGCGTCACCTGCCCCACGATCCGGTCCGAGGTGCTTTTCTTGCCGACGTCGACATAGGCGTTCACGCCGACGATCTGGCGCGGGCTCAGCACCTTTCGCGAAACCTTGCCAAAGCTCACCCGCCCCCAGGACGCGGTGCTGCTGCCGCCATAGCTCACCCTGGCCTGAATGAAGTCGGCGCCGTGCTCGGACAGCCGGAACGGCGTGAACACGTCGGCCGAGAACGCGGTCGCCGCACCGGACAGGTGCAGCGCGTAACCGCCCGAGGCGGCATAGGCATTGGCGCCGGGGACCAGCAATGTCGACCGCGCCTCCTGGCCGAGGGCGGGCGGGGTCAACGCAAGCAGGCCGCCGAGCAGAAAGGCGAACCGGAGATGTGACATGCCTTCCGAGTTAGACGGCACGCCTTAAAGCACAATTCACGATTGCACTTCCGCCGCGTCATGCGCAGTTATCCGCGGACGTATGGTTTCAGTGCCGGATTTCAAAGCCGGCCCGGTCGGGTGGTGCCGCAATTTCAGACTGAACATCGCGCACGTCGGCCGATCCCGGACCCTGCCAGAAATCGGTCTCCATTTGGCTGACCGCGTCGCGCGGGCCGCTGATCAGCGCCAGGACCGAGCCGTATTCCTCGTTCCTGACCCATCCCTTGAGGCCCAGTTTCTCGGCATGTCCCTGCGTCCAGGCGCGGAACCCCACGCCCTGCACGCGGCCGGTGATCCTGATCTTCCTGCTTTCGTCGCTCATGAGATCCTCCCCTGCCCGCCGGCAGGCGGGCTCACTCGGCGGCGACGGCTTTCGGGTCGGCCAGCGCCACCACATCAAGCATGATCGAGTTTAGCTCGAAATCCTTCGGCGTATAGACCCGAGCGACTCCCATGGTGAGCATCTTCTGAGCATCGACTTCGGGGATGATGCCACCGACGATGACGGGGATGTGGCCCAGCCCCGCCTCGCGCATGCGGGTCAGGACGTCCTCGACCAACGGCATGTGCGACCCCGACAGGATCGACAGCCCGACGACATGGGCATTCTGTTCCTGCGCGGCCGTCACGATCTCTTCCGGCGTCAGGCGGATGCCTTCGTAGCTGATGTCCATGCCGCAGTCACGGGCACGGAAGGCGATCTGCTCGGCGCCGTTGGAATGGCCGTCGAGGCCCGGCTTGCCGATCACGAACTTGAGCCGCCGCCCGAGACGGTCGCTGACCGCATCGACCGCGTCGCGGATGTCGTCGAGGCCCTCGGTCTTGTTCGACTGGCCCGCCGCGACACCGGTGGGGCCGCGGTATTCACCATGCACGCTGCGCATTTGCGCGGCCCATTCGCCTGTCGTCACGCCGGCCTTGGCCGCGGCGATCGAGGCGGGCATCACGTTCTCGCCCTTCTCTGCCGCGTCGCGCAGGGCCGCGAGCGCGGCACTGACGGCCGCCTCGTCCCGTTCGGAGCGCCAGGCATCGAGGCGCGCGATCTGGTCGGCCTCGACCGCGGGATCGACCGTCATGATGCCGCCGTCCGAGCCCATCAAGGGCGAGGGCTCGGCCTCGGTCCAGCGGTTCACGCCGACGACGATGGTTTCCTCGCGCTCGATCCGGTTCACGCGGTCGGCATTGCTCTCCACCAGCCGCGACTTCATGTATTCGATCGCCTTCACCGCGCCGCCCATCGAATCCAGGTTGGCGAGTTCCGCGCGCGCGCCGTCCTTCAGCGCCTCGACCTTGCGATCCACTGCCGGGTTGCCGTCGAAGAGGTCGTCGAATTCCAGCAGGTCGGTCTCGTAGGCCATGATCTGCTGCATCCGGAGCGACCATTGCTGGTCCCACGGCCGCGGCAGGCCAAGCGCCTCGTTCCAGGCTGGCAGTTGCACAGCGCGGGCCCGGGCCTTTTTCGACAGGGTCACCGCCAGCATCTCGATCAGGATGCGATAGACGTTGTTCTCGGGCTGCTGTTCGGTCAGGCCCAACGAGTTCACCTGCACGCCATAGCGGAAGCGGCGGAACTTCTCCTCCTCCACGCCGTAGCGCTCGCGGCAGATCTCGTCCCAGAGATCGACGAAGGCGCGCATCTTGCACATCTCGGTCACGAAGCGGATGCCCGCGTTCACGAAGAAACTGATCCGGCCCACGACGGTCGGGAAATCCTCGGCCGGGACACGGGGGCGCAGTTCGTCCAGCACGGCGATGCCGGTGGCCAGCGCATAGGCCAACTCCTGCTCGGGCGTCGCACCGGCCTCTTGCAGGTGGTAGGAACACACGTTCATCGGGTTCCATTTCGGGACGTTCCGATAGCAATACTCGGCCACGTCCGCGATCATCTTGAGGCTGGGCTGCGGCGGGCAGATGTAGGTGCCGCGGCTGAGGTATTCCTTGATCAGGTCGTTCTGGACGGTGCCCTGCAGCTGTTCGGCCGACGCCCCCTGCTCCTCGGCCACGGCGATGTAGAGCGCCAGCAGCCAGGGCGCCGTCGCGTTGATCGTCATCGAGGTGTTCATCTCAGCCAGCGGGATCTGGTCGAAGAGGGTGCGCATGTCGCCGAGGTGGCTGATCGGCACGCCGACCTTGCCGACCTCGCCCCGCGCCAGCACGTGGTCGCTGTCATAGCCAGTCTGGGTCGGCAGGTCGAAGGCGACCGACAGGCCGGTCTGCCCCTTCTTGAGGTTGGTCCGGTAAAGCGCGTTGGAGGCCGCGGCGGTGGAGTGCCCGGAATAGGTGCGGAACAGCCAGGGCTTGTCCTTTTTCGGTGCGTCGGTCATCGCGGGCCTCTCGTGAATCGGGCGAGTAATTTTCTTTCGTCCGGGTGTAGATATCGGACAGAAACTGGCGATGTCAATTCGCCGCAACGCGGCGTCCCTGCCCGGAACCATAGCATGCTGCCCGCATGACACCCGAAATTTCTGCCGCTGCGTCACGTCGGGGCCAGAGAATCGTGGATCGAAGGCCAAGCGCCAAGCATAGTTGAGCCAGAGGGGCGTTTCCCGGGCAGCGACAGTCGGCCGGGTGAGCGACCTTCTGCATCGAGCGGGTCATAAAATTACAAAACGTTACCCCTCGGGCATTGCAAAGTTGCGCACCCACCGATATTCGGTGGCGCAGACTTCGCGATTCTGCATCGCGGCAAGACACATGCAGGAGGCACCCATGGCTCTCGACAAGGAAGCGGGCATCGCAACCTACGACGCCCCGAAGAAAGACCTTTACGAAGTGGGCGAAATGCCCCCGCTCGGCCATGTGCCGAAGCAGATGTACGCCTGGGCGATCCGGCGCGAGCGTCACGGTGAGCCGGACACCTCGTTCCAGGTCGAGGTGGTCGACACCTGGCAGGTCGACAGCCACGAGGTCCTCGTCCTCGTGATGGCGGCCGGCGTGAACTACAACGGCGTCTGGGCCGGCCTTGGCCAGCCGATCAGCCCGTTCGACGTGCACGGGCAGGACTATCACATCGCAGGGTCCGACGCCTCGGGCATCGTCTGGGCGGTCGGCGACAAGGTGAAGAACTGGAAGGTGGGCGACGAGGTCGTGATCCACTGCAACCAGGACGACGGCGACGACGAGGAATGCAACGGCGGCGACCCGATGTTCTCGCCCAGTCAGCGGATCTGGGGCTACGAGACCGGCGACGGCTCGTTTGCCCAGTTCACCCGCGTTCAGGCGCAGCAGCTGATGCCGCGCCCCAAGCACCTGACCTGGGAAGAAAGCGCCTGCTACACGCTGACGCTGGCCACCGCCTACCGGATGCTGTTCGGCCATCACCCGCATGAGCTGAAGCCCGGCCAGAATGTCCTTGTCTGGGGCGCGTCCGGCGGCCTCGGCTCCTACGCGATCCAGCTGGCAAACACCGCGGGCGCGAATGCGATCGGCGTTATTTCCGACGAGAGCAAGCGTCAGTTCGTGCTGGACCAGGGCGCAAAGGGCGTGATCAACCGCAAGGAATTCAATTGCTGGGGCCAGCTCCCCACGGTGAATTCGCCGGAGTACAACGAGTGGCTCAAGGAAGCGCGCAAGTTCGGCAAGGCGATCTGGGACATCACCGGCAAGGGCGTGAACGTCGACATGGTGTTCGAACACCCGGGCGAGGCAACGTTCCCGGTGTCGACGCTGGTGGTCAAGAAAGGCGGGATCGTGGTGATCTGCGCCGGGACCTCGGGCTTCAACACGACGTTCGACGTGCGCTACATGTGGATGCACCAGAAGCGCCTGCAGGGGTCGCACTTTGCCAACCTCAAGCAGGCCGCCAGCGCCAACCGCCTGATGGTGGAACGCCGGCTTGATCCCTGCATGTCCGAGCTCTTCCCATGGGACGAAATCCCGGCGGCTCACATGAAGATGCTGCGCAACGAGCACAAGCCCGGCAACATGGCCGTCCTGGTCCAGTCGCCGCGCCCCGGCTTGCGCACGCTCGAGGACGTGGTCGAGGCCGGCAAGTAACGTTAAGATACGTAGCGCTAATCAAGCCCTCCGCGTTCAGCCGAAATGAATGCGGGGGGCATCCTTTTTCTATTCCAGTATTTTCAGTCCCTTGGCGAAATGCAGCCTCCCCGGAATCGGGGAATTGCTTTCGAACGATTTTCTAATGATTCTGGCCTTCACGGGAGAAGGTTAACCGCCTGTTAACCTTTAGTACGCAATTCTGAAGGGGCATTGGTATGGGGCACGATTGGATCGTCGACGTGCTGGCCGACCTCAAGCGGTACGCGCAGCGGCACCGGCTTGACGACCTGAACGCTTCACTCGGCAATGCGATCTTGGTCGCGGAACGATCCGCGCCATACGCTGGGGAGCGATTGGGGGGGCATGTTCCACGCGCGGACGACATCGGCCAACGCATTGCGGAGCGTACTGGCGAAAGTAGATGATTTCGCCGGATTGCAATGGCTGATCGAAAGGGGACGACGGACCTACCGGACGGACCACATGGTCTATCACTGGGTCAACGCGCCCGACGGGCAGATCGCCTGCGGCACCTACCCGGCCGACTGGGCGGTGCGCTATGACACCTGCGGCTACCAGCGGATCGACCCGGTGGTCCTGGCCTGCGCCAACAGCTTCGATCCCGTCGACTGGAAACGGCTCGACTGGTCGCGCCGGCAGCTCCGCAACTTTCTGGCCGAGGCACAGGCCCACGGGCTGTCGGGCCAGGGCCTGTCGCTGCCGATCCACGGGCCGAACGGCGAATTTGCCATACTCACCGCCAACCATGGCTGCTCGGACGAGGAATGGGCCCGGTTCTCGGCCGCGAATTCGGACCAGCTGCACCTGCTGGGCCACGCGATCCACGGCTGCGCGCGCCGGATCCTCGACCGCCAGCCCATCGCCCTGACCGACCTCAGCCCGCGCGAGGCGGATGCGATGCAGCTGATCGCCAGCGGGGTTGATCGGCAGAACGCGGCACGGCGGCTCGAGATCTCGGAACACACGCTGCGCGACCACCTCGCCTCGGCCCGCGCCAAGCTGGGGGCGCGCAACCTGCACCACGCGGTCGCCAAGGCGGTCGCAAAGGGCCAGATCGTGATCTGATCCGCTGGCGCCCCTCCGCCCGCGGGGATAGGGTGCGGGCATGACCGCGCCCGCCCCCCTGCCCGCCCTGACGCTCAGCCACGACCAGGCCGAGGCCCATGACCGCATCGCCGAGATGCTGCGCCAGGCCGGCATCGACCTGGACAACGGCACCACGCGTCCGCCGGGCGGTGACAAGCAGCGGGTGATGGCGGTGACCGGCAAGGCCGGGTCGGGCAAGACGCTTCTCCTGGCCGAGGTCGTGCGGGCCGCGCGCGAGGCCGGGGTCAGCATCGTCTCCGGCGACTACGAGCCGAAGAAGACCGACGGCAAGCGGACGCTGGCGATCCTCGCGCCGACCAACAAGGCCGCGTCGGTCCTGCGGCTGCGCGGCGTGCCCGCGACCACGATCCACCGGATCATATATACCCCGGTCTACGACCCGGAATACGAGAAGATCGCCGAATGGCTGGCCGGCGAGGGCGACCGCCCCGAGATCGCGGACCTGCCCGAAGAGGCGCTGGACCGCGCCTACGCCTTCTACCAGCTCAACAGCTCCGTACCCGGTGCACTGGCCGCGGCGGGCCTGCGGGGATCGGATTTCATCACCGGCTGGAAACGGCGCGACGACCCTCTCGACCTCGGGCTGGTCGACGAGGCGTCGATGCTGGACGAAAAGCAGTTCAACGACCTCAAGGACATCTTTCCAACCCTGCTGCTCTTCGGCGACCCGGCACAGCTCGCCCCGGTGAACCAGTCGGGCAAGATGGTGTTCGACGACCTGCCGGAGCCGGCGGTCATGTCGCTGAGCCGCATCCACCGGCAGGACGCCGACAACCCGATCCTGGACCTGGCCCACGCGCTGGCCGATCCGCAGATGGATTTCTACAATTTCGAACGCCTGGTCGAGGAGAAGGCGGCGCAGGACGATCGCGTCGTCTGGGGCCAGCGGGTCGAAGTCGACCTGATGGCGCGGTCTCCGGTCCTCGTCTGGCGCAACGCCACGCGGATCCGCCTGATCCAGGCCTTCCGCGCGGTGAACGGTGCGCCCGAGGATGCGCTCCTGCCGGGCGAGCCGTTGATCTGCGACGGGATCGAGCTGCCGCTCAAGCACCGCAAGCGGCGGCTGGACCTCGAGGCGCGCGGGCTGATCAAGGGGGCGCAGGTGATCTACCTCGGGCCCGGGTCGAAACCCGGCTTCTCGCGCTTGCACGTGATGGGGGCCGAGAACCCGCAGGTCTCTGCCGCCTCGATCGTGAAGATCGAGAAACCGGACGAGGAAGAGCCCTTCATCCCCTATGCCGCCCGCATGGGCGCGGCCTTCCTGCACGGCGCGGCCGTCACGATCCACAAGGCGCAGGGCTCGCAGTGGGAAAACGTGCAGGTCTTTGCCCCGGACCTCTACGCCGCCGCCCGGACCGGCCGGAACGAGGCGGGGCAGCCGCTCTGGAAGCGGCTGGCCTATGTCGCGATCACCCGGGCGGAACAGCGGCTGTTCTGGGTGGTGCGCAACCGGCTGTCCAAGCCGTCTGGACCGCTGCAGATCGATGACCTCAAGGCCGCGCCGGTCGCTCCGCTGGAACTGATGCGGGAGGAAGAATGACCAAGTCGATCCTGATCACCGGGGCCTCCTCCGGCATCGGCGCCGCCTGCGCGCGGCTGTTCCTGGACCAGGGCTGGCGCGTCGGCCTGCTGGCCCGGCGCGCCGAGCTGCTTGAAGAGATCGCGGCGGGCCACCCGAACGCGCTCTGCCTGGCTGCCGACGTCACCGACGAGGCCGCCGTGAACTCGGCCTTCGACGCCTTCAACGACTGGGCCGGCCGCATCGACGTGCTCTTCAACAATGCCGGCAGCTTCGGCAAGGCGGCCCTGATCGACGAGATGTCGCCCGACGATTTCCGCGCTGTCGTCGACCTCAACGTGACCGGTATGTTCCTCTGCGCCCGCGCGGCCTTTGGCCGGATGCGGCGGCAGGACCCGCAGGGCGGGCGCATCGTCAACAACGGCTCGATCTCGGCGCACGTCCCGCGGGAACGCTCGGTCGCCTACACCACGACGAAACACGCGGTGACCGGGCTGACGCGCACGCTGTCGCTCGACGGCCGGGACTTCGGCATCGCCTGCGGCCAGATCGACATCGGCAATGCCCGCACGCCCCTGCTGGAGGAGGCCGTGAAGGCCGCGCCGCCGGGACAGGAACCCGCCACCATGGATGTCGCTCACGCCGCTCGCGCCGTGCTGCAGATGGCCGAGCTGCCGCCCGAGGCGAACGTGCAGTTCATGACGATCATGGCGACGACGATGCCCTACATCGGCCGGGGGTGAAGGGCCGGATCGATGGCTGGGTGGGGTTCCACCTCGCAAGCCCCACCGCCGCATTGCATTCATCGTCCCCGCCGGGGATAGTCCCGCCAACGACCCACGAGGAGCCGAACCATGTCCATCCACATCGGGGCCGAGCCCGGCCAGATCGCCGAAACCGTCCTGCTGCCCGGCGATCCCTACCGCGCGAAATGGGCGGCAGAGACCTTCCTGTCCGACGTGACCTGCGTGAACCAGGTGCGCGGGATGCTGGGCTTCACCGGCACTTGGAAGGGCAACCGCGTCACCATCCATGGCACCGGCATGGGCATGCCCTCGCTCTCGATCTATGTGAACGAGCTGATCCGCGACTATGGCGCCAAGACCCTGATCCGCATCGGCTCCTGCGGCGCGATGCAGGAAGACGTGAAGGTCCGCGACGTGATCCTCGCGATGTCGGCCACCACGATCTCGACCCCGTCGCTCGGCATTTTCAAGGAACTGAACTTTGCCCCGACCGCCGATTTCGGCCTTCTTCACGAGGCCTGGAAGGTGGCCCAGGCACGCGGCGTGCCGACCCACGCGGGCAACATCTACTCGGCCGACGTCTTCTACGACGAGCGCCCAGACCTCAACGAACAGATGACCCGTCACGGCGTGCTGGCCGTCGAGATGGAGGCGGCCGAGCTCTACACCCTCGCCGCCCGTCACGGTCGCCGGGCGCTGGCGGTGCTGACCGTGTCCGACCACCTTCTGACCCACGAGGCGCTGCCGTCCGAGGACCGCGAGAAGAGCTTTGGCGACATGGTGGAAATCGCGCTGGAGGCCGCCTTCGCATGACCTTTCCGAAACGACAGCTGGGCACCGGCGGCCCGATGGTGGGCGCCGTGGGGTTCGGCGCGATGTCCTTTGCCGGGTTCTTCGGCCCCACGGACGAAGCGACGTCGCTTGCCACCCTCGACGCGGCGCTGGCGGCGGGGATCGACTTCTGGGACACTTCGAACATGTACGGCATGGGGCTGAGCGAAAGCATCCTCGGCACCTACCTGGCCGAGAACGCGCCACAGGTCACCATCGCCACCAAGGGCGGCATCATCCCGGGCCCGCCGCGCCGGATCGACAACACCGCCGGCCACCTGCGCGAGGAGCTTGAGAAGAGCCTCAAGCGGCTGAATCGCGACAAGGTCGAGCTTTACTACATCCACCGGCGCGACCATTCGATCGAGGTCGAGGATGTGGTCGAAACCCTCGTGGGTTTCATCGAGGAAGGCCTGATCGACGGCTACGGCTTGTCCGAGATCGCCCCCTCGACCCTGCGCCGGGCCCATGCGGTGCATCCCTGCCGCGCGGTGCAGAACGAATATTCGCTCTGGTCCCGTCAGCCCGAACTGGGGCTGATCGACCTATGTGCCGAGCTTGGGGTGGCCTTCGTCCCTTTCTCGCCGCTTGGACGGGGCATGTTCGGCGAACGCTCCGTCGATCCCGCGCAGATGTCGGACCGCGATTTCCGCCGGGCCAATCCGCGGTTCCAGCCGCCGAACTACGACTACAACGTCGCCGCCATCGACGGTTTCCGTGACTTCGCACATTCCAAGGGCACGACGACGGCGGCCATGGCGCTGGCCTGGGTGCTGGACCGGGGTGATCACCTGATCCCGATCCCGGGCACCCGGACTGCGGCGCATCTGAACGAATGGCTGGACGCGGCGACGATCCAGCTAACGGCCGGCAACCGGGCTGAGATCGCACGCCTCCTGCCCGCCGGATTCGCGCATGGCGACCGGTACGCGGACACCCAGATGATGGCGGTCGAGCGGTACTGTTGAGCGGGGCGGATGGTGCGTGACAAGCACGCACCCTACAGCATCCCCGAAGGTAGGGTGCGTGCTCGTCACGCACCGCTCCCTCACATCCCGTGCGTTCCGGAATATCCGTTCACGCCCGGGCTTTCCCACCCCGCGAGCGCTCCGCCCTCCGGCGCGAAAACCTCGATTAACAGCGGGTGACACGCCGCCGCGTCCGAGGAGTGCTCTGACGAACAATCCCCGCCCGGACAGGCCGACAGCGCGCCGAAGAGGTCGATCTCGGCAAAGAACTCGAGATAGTCGCCCGGCCGCACGGGTGAGGCCTTCATGAAGTACTGCCCGGTGTCGCGGGTGAAGCCGGTGCACATGAAGACGTTGAGCACGTCGTGCACCATCCGCGCGGCCTCGGCCACGGGCACGCCCGCCTCGGCCGCGTAGGCGCGCGTCAGGTTGGAATGGCAGCAATGGTGGTAGTCCTGCCCCGACAGCAGGTGATGCGTGTGCGGGTCGCAGCGCGTGCCGATCACGTCGTGCACCCGCCCGCCGAAGTCGTCCTGCCCGTACCAGCCAAGCGTGTCTTCGGTCAGCGTCGCCATCGGCCTGAGGTAGGGAAAGCATGACCACATCCGGTCGCCGACGCTTAGGTGCGTGCCGTGCAGGGCCCGGCTCTTGCCTGAATAGAACCGTTCGTCGTGGTTCGCAGCGTGCCAGAGGTTCAGGTCACCGACCTGCGGCCCCTCGATGTTCGTGATGCGGAAAAAATGCCCGGCCGGCACGTGGAACCCGGCGGCGTCGCGTGGTGCGGCGATGACCTCGGCCACCTTGCGGGCACCGGCGCGGGCACGGGCATAGAGCGCCAGGTCGGGTTGCGGCAGGGTCTCGGTCGGGTAACAGATCACCGGCGGCACGGCGCGGCGGGCATCTGCATCTTTGGGCGCTTGCGTCATCGTCGCAGGATGGCCCGCGCGCCCGCCGGTGACAACAGGTCTTGCACAATCCCTCTCGATGCCCGCGCGGGCCGCACATCCGGTTGCGCGTTCCTGCGGGTTGAGGCCGGGGGCCACAGGGTGTCTAGTCGCGCCAAGACGGCCGCAGGTGCCGCAAACCCGAACAGGAGAGCCCATGCCGAACGACAGCTACACCCCGCCCGAGGTCTGGACCTGGGACCGCGAGAGCGGCGGGCAGTTCGCCAGCATCAACCGCCCGATCGCCGGACCGACCCACGACAAGGAGCTGCCGGTCGGAAAGCACCCGTTCCAGCTCTATTCGCTGGCGACGCCCAACGGGGTGAAGGTCACGGTGATGTTCGAAGAGCTCCTTGCCGCGGGCCATTCCGACGCCGAGTACGACGCCTGGCTGATCAAGATCGGCGACGGCGACCAGTTCGGTTCCGGCTTCGTGTCGGTGAACCCGAACTCCAAGATCCCCGCCCTGCTCGACCGGTCCGGCCCCGAACCGGTGCGCGTGTTCGAAAGCGGGTCGATCCTGCTGCACCTGTCGGACAAGTTCGACGCCTTCCTGCCCAAGGGCGCGGCCCGGACCGAGGCGCTGAACTGGCTCTTTTGGCTGCAAGGCTCCGCCCCCTACCTAGGTGGCGGCTTCGGACATTTCTACAAGTACGCGCCCGAACGCTGGCAGTACCCGATCGACCGCTTCACCATGGAGGTGAAACGCCAGCTCGACGTGCTCGACCGGCGGCTGGGAGAGGCCGAGTACCTTGGCGGCGCCGACTATTCGATCGCCGACATGGCCACCTGGCCCTGGTACGGCGCGTTGGTGAAGAACGTGGTCTACGAGGCCGCCGCGTTCCTCGATGCCGGGACCTATACCAACGTCCTTCGCTGGGCCGACCAGATCGCCAAGCGGCCCGCCGTGCAGCGCGGCCGGATGGTGAACAAGATCTCGGGCGAGCCGTCGGGCCAGCTGCACGTGCGTCACGATGCCGGCGATTTCGAGACCCGGACCCAGGACAAGATCGGCGGCTGAGGTGACGCTTCCGGCCCCCTTCCGCCGTGCCGTCCCGGCCGACGCGCCCGAGGCGGCGCGGCTGAAGAACATCGCCGGGCTCGGCCTGACGCTGCACATCTGGCAAGGCGTCGCGCCCGACGATCCCTGGGGTCACGGCGCGGCGCTGATGGCAAAGGCAATCCGCGCCGGCGAGGTTGTCGTCGCGGGCGAGACGGGATCGATCCGCGGCCAGTTGCACAGCTACCGGGTGCCGGACACGCCGGTGCCCCTCGACACGCTGCCCGCGCTCTACCGCGGTATCGTCCCGCTGCGCGATTCCCTGCCCGGCCACTGGTACATCGACGACATCGCCACCACGCCCGAGGCCCGAGGCCAGGGCCTCGGCACCCGGATGCTGGCACTGGCCGAGGCGCAGGCCCGCGATGCGGGCGCCCCCGGGGTGTGCCTGATCGTCGCCGACACCAACACCGGCGCGCGGCGGCTCTATGACAGGGCAGGCTATGCCGAGGCCGACAGCGCGGCCTTCGACCCGCTGGGCTGGGACACGCCGACCCGCCGGTTCATCCTGATGCGCAAGCCGCTCGCAGCCTGACCACCGGACACACCCTGCAGACACGTTGAAGGGGCGCGGAGGGTCCCCTCCCCTCCGCGCCCCGACGCCTTCAGATCGTTGAGTAGAAGTCTCGTCACCCCGGCACGGGCGCGGTGCGCGGCTTGATGCCCCGCACACTGCTCGTTTCCGTACATGGACTTGCGCCCGACGTGCCTAGGTCAGATGACGACGATGTCCAACGGCGGGAAGCCGTTGAAACCGACCGAGGCGTAGGTCGAGGTGTAGGCGCCGCAGTTGCGGATCAGGAAGCGGTCGCCCGACTTCAGACCCACCGGCAGCTCCACCGGGCGTTTTTCGTAGAGCACGTCCGCGCTGTCGCAGGACGGACCCGCGAGGATGCAGGGGCCCATGGCTTCGTGGTCGCGGTCGGTGGTGAACTGGTAACGGATCGCCTCGTCCATGGTCTCTGCCAGGCCCGAGAACTTGCCGATGTCCAGGTACACCCAGCGGTGCAGGTCGGCGTCCGACTTCTTGGACACCAGCAGCACCTCGGCCGCGATCATGCCGGCTTCGGCGACCAGGCCGCGACCGGGTTCCGCCATCACGTGCGGGACGTCGCCGAACCGCTCGGTCACCAGCTCCATCACGCGGCGGGCATAGGGGGTCGGGCCCTGGATTTCCTCGCCGTAGTAGGCCGGGAATCCACCGCCGATGTTCAGCAGGGTCAGGTCGTGGCCGGCGTCCTTCGCGGCATGCCAGACGGCTGCGATCTGGTCGAGCGTGGCGATCCACATCTCGGCGCGCTTGGTTTGCGAGCCGACGTGGAACGACAGGCCGACCGGCTTGAGGCCAAGGTCGCGCGCCATGTCCAGCAGGCGCACGGCACCTTCGCGGGCCACGCCAAACTTGCGCGACAGCGGCCAGTCAGCTTCCGACGCATCCACGATCAGGCGGATGTAGACCTCGGCGCCGGGGGCGAATTCGGCAATCTTTTCCAGCTCTTCGTCGGCATCTGCCGCGAAGAGGGTCACACCGGCGTGGAACGCGAACTCGATGTCGCGCGGCTTTTTCACGGTGTTGCCGAACGAGATGTGGTCCGGACGGGCACCAAGGGACAGGCAGAGCTCGATCTCGGCGCGCGAGGCGGCGTCGAAGCCCGATCCGATGTCGACCAGGCGCTCGATGATCTCGCGCTGCGGGTTGGCTTTCACGGCATAGTGGATGCGGGCGTGGCCGAGGCCGGCCTTCAGCGCGTGGTACTGCTCTTCGACGCGATCCACGTCCAGGACGAGGGTCGGACGGTCGAAGGTGTTGGCACGGATGAAGGATTCGATGCGATGCGAGCGTGCAATATCTGCGCGGGCCGAGAAATCGGCTACGTAAGCGTTCATGGTCATCTCCAATAGACCCGGCCTGACGGCCGCTTAGGGACGGCCCGAAGGCCGCTCAGTTTACGGGAGACGTTACCGTCGCTACATAACCCTAGAGGTTTCGCCTAGTTCCCCGGAGGACCCGGGTTACCCAGAGGCTGCCCTTTCGACAGAGGCGCGTGCGTTGGCGTCTTGAGGCGGCATATCGGGCCATTCGCGATTCACTTCAAGAGGTATTGTTCGCCGTCTCGCGAAAATTTGCCGTGCAACTTTTTCGTCACACCGGCGTGACTCCGTCTGTCATTCAATCGTGTTACCCTTGGGTCATTTCCGTCGTGCCGAAAGGACATAAAATGCGCTCTGTCACGCTTCTGCCCGCCTCGCTTCTGGCGGCTTCGCTTGCCCTTCCCGCCTTCGCCGCCGGCGGCGGGGGTTCGGAACCGAAGCCGACCGAAACCTCGACCACCTGCGAAGACGGGATGGTTTATGACGAAAAGACAAAGACTTGCATCAAGTCGTCCGCCTCGATCCTGAACGACGACATCCGCTACGTCGCCGCGCGCGAGCTGGCCTATTCGGGCCGCTACGACAGCGCGATGATGGTCCTCGACAGCGCCGAGAACCAAGATGACCCGCGCATCCTGAACTACCGCGGATTCGTGCACCGCAAGCAGGGCGACCTGACGCTGGCGATGCAGTTCTACAATCGCGCCCTGGCGCAGGACCCTGATTACATTCTTGCGCGGTCCTACATGGGCCAGGGCCTGATCGCGCAGGGCGACCTGACCGGCGCACTGGTACAATTGCGCGAGATCGAGGCCCGCGGCGGGCGCGACACCTGGGCCTACGCGGCGCTCGACCAGGCGCTGCGCGGCATCCCGACCGACTACTGAGCGCGCGGCGATGCGATTCTCGATGTCGGCGGCCACCAGGCCGCCGACATCGAGTTTGTTACGTGGCCGACACGGGGGACTGACGCACCATGGCAATCGAGATGGACGATAGCACGAACGTGCTGGGCGGCCCGCTCGAGGCCTGCGGCACCGCGCCGATGACCGGCTTCTTCCGGGACGGCCATTGCAACACCTGCCGCGAGGACCTGGGCAGTCACACCGTCTGCGCCGTGATGACGGCCGAGTTCCTCGCCTTCTCGAAATACGTCGGCAACGACCTCTCGACCCCGCGACCGGAACTCCAGTTCGCGGGCCTCAGGCCAGGCGACCGCTGGTGCCTCTGCGCCGACCGCTTCCTGCAGGCCCATGACGAGGGCTGCGCACCCCGCGTGAACCTGGCCGCCACCCATGCCCGTGCGCTCGAGGTGGTGCCGCTCTCGGTCCTCGGGCGATACGGCGCCGAATAGGTCGGCCTTGCTGGCCGATCATTTTTCTCGGATACTTCCCCTAGGTCACCCGAGTTGCCGGTGACCGATGGGAGGAGAACATGCAACACCACACGACACCCGCCTTCGCGCGGGCAAGGGGCCTTGGCCCCACGCTGGCCGCGGCCCTTCTGGGCGGCACGATGCTGGCCGGGGCGGCTTTCGCCCAGGCCGATCCGACCCCGCCCGCCGCGGTGGACAACCCGCCGCCCGCCGAGGGCCCGCTCGAGGGTCGGCCCGAAACCGCCGGCGCCCAGGCACTGGCGATCCAGACCCCGCCCCCGCTGCCACCGACCGCCGAAGAGCTGCCGCTGTCCATGCTGACGGTGCCCGAGGGCTTCAAGGTCGAGGTCTTTGCCGCCGAGGTCCCCGATGCCCGCACCGTGCGCGTCGCCGACAGCGGCAACGTCTACGTGTCGAACTGGCAGGGCAACAATGTCTGGGTGATCCCGCAGGGCGGCACGCCGCAGATGCTCTACCAGGGGCTCGACTGGCCGAACGGCATCGTGCTCGACGGCGCCGATCTCTACATCGCCGAACACCACCAGATCGTGAAGGCCACCGGCGTGGACGGCAGCCTCGACAGCCCGCCGGACCTCGAGGTGATCTATACCGACCTCGGCGAACCGCGCCCGCATGGCTGGCGCTTCCTGGCGCTCGGACCGGACGACAAGCTCTACGTGTCGAACTCGGCGCCCTGCAACATCTGCATGCTCGACGAGGGCTTCGGCGAGGTCCGCAAGCTCGACAAGGACGGCTCCAACGCCGAGCCGATCCTGCGCGGGATGCGGAACACGGTGGGCTTCGACTTCCACCCTGACACCGCCGAGCTCTACTTCACCGACAACCAGCGCGACTGGGTGTCCGAGGACCTGCCCGAGGATGAGCTGAACCGGCTGACCGCGCCGGGCGAACAGCACTTCGGCTTTCCCTACTGCCACAACGGGACCTTCACCGACCCGGAATTCGGCTGGGGCTATTCCTGCGACGACTTCACCGATCCGATCGCGCTGCTCGGGCCGCACACCGCCCCCCTGGGCATGCGTTTCTACACCGGAGAGATGTTCCCCGAAGAGTACCGGGGCGCGATCTTCCTCGCCCGGCACGGGCCGTGGAACCGGACCGAGAAGATCGGCGGCGACGTCATGGTCGTGCACCTCGACGCCGACGGCAATGTCGAGAGCATGGAACCGTTCCTGACCGGCTTCATCCAGGATAACGAATACGTCGGCCGCCCGGTGGACGTCGCGGTGATGGCCGACGGCTCGATGCTGGTGACCGACGACTGGAACGGCGCGGTCTACCGCATCAGCTATGGCGAATGAGACATGGCGCGGGGCCCTTCGGGGCCCCGTCGCATCGAAAGGATCCGCGATGACCACCAGGATGACGTTGGCCGCCGTGGTGCTGGCGCTGCCCGGCACCGCCCCGGCGCAGGACGGCTTTGCCGAACTCAAGGACCAGTGCATCGCTTGCCATGGCGAAGCCGGCCAGTCCGAAACCCCGGACACCCCGTCGCTCGGCGGGCTCGATGCCTACTACGCGCTCGTCTCGCTCGTCGGCTTCCGCGACGGCCGCCGCCCTTCCGAGATCATGGTCCCGATCACCGAGGAGATGAGCAACAACGATCTGCGCGCCGCCGCCGACTGGGTGGCCGCGCTGCCCGATCCCGTCCCGCCCGAGGCGCCGGGCGATCCCGAGATGATGGAACGCGGCGCGGCGCTGGCCGCCGCCCACCACTGCACCCAGTGCCACGGCGCCGACCTGCGCGGCGGCAAGCAGATGCCTTCGATCCGCAACCAGCGCGAGGACTACCTGCTGAAGGCGCTCGGCGACTACAAGGCCGAACGCCGCTTCGGCGACCGCGCCGCCATGGTCGAAGTGGTGCAGGACTTGGACGAGGCCGAGCTTTCCGCCCTCGCCCACTACGTCGCCCACCTGCCGGCGGAGTGAATCCCGCTTCATCTTGCCGGAAATACTCCGGGGTCCGGGGGCAGAGCCCCCGGTCGCCGCGCCTCAGTCGAGTCCCAACCGGTCCAGCAGCGCCGCCAACACTTCGCGCTCGCCGTTCTCCATCGGCGCGTTGCGCGCGCGGAAGAGCGTTGCCTGGCTCTTCAGGATCGGCCCGTCGGCCAGCGGCCGCAGGTGGTTCGCGCGCAGCGTCTCTCCGGTCGAGGTGATGTCGGCCACCGCCTCGGCCGTCTCGTTCTTGACGGTGCCCTCGGTCGCGCCCTGGCTGTCGACCAGCTGGTAGTCCGCCACGCCGAAATCCCGCAACGCGTCACGGACCAGCCGGTGGTACTTGGTCGCGATCCGCATCCGGAACCCGTGGTGACGGCGGAAGGCGGCGGCGGCGGCATCGAGATCGTCGAGCGTTTCCACGTCGACCCAGAAATCCGGCACCGCGATGATCAGGTCGGCCTGGCCGAACCCCAGCTCGGCCAGCACCGCAACCTGCATGTCCCAGTTCGCCAGCTTCTCGCGCACGAGGTCGGTGCCGGTGACGCCCAGGTGGATGCGGCCCGCCGCCATCTCGCGCGGGATCTCACCGGCCGAGAGCAGCACCAGTTCCACGCCCTCGACGCCGTCGACCCGGCCCGCGTATTCGCGTTCCGATCCGGCCCGGCCCAGTGTCACGCCGCGCTGGCCGAACCAGTCGAACGTCTTTTCCATCAACCGGCCCTTCGAGGGCACGCCCAGCTTCACGGTCATGCCAGCCCCCCAAGCTCGCGGATCAGGCCCGGGCGGATCACTCCGCCGACTGCCGGGATCTCGCGCCCGCGTCCCAGCTGCCGGGTCAGCGCGTCGTAGCGCCCGCCGGTCGCAACCGGCGGCAGGTCGGGCCGCGCCTCGGCGTAGAAGCCGAAGACGAAGCCGTCGTAGTATTCCATGTGGGTGCGGCCATAGCTCGCCTCGAAGTCCAGCGCATCGACATCGACGCCCCGCGCGGCCAGGGCATCGCCCCGCGCCGCCAGCCGGTCGATCGCGGGCGTGATCCACGGCAGGTCGACGGCGATGTCGCGCAGGTTCTCGAGCGCGAAGGGCATCTTCTCCCGCACGGCGAGGATCGCGTCGATGGTCTCGACGATGCCCGCGGGGATCGGATCGTCGGCGGCTTCCTGGCGCAGGCTGTCGAGGCGCTCCAGAATCTCGGCCCGGCGGCGCAAGCCGATCTCGGCCCCGGCACCGGCAAAGGGGTCCGCGGCCGCCAGTAGCGCGGCGCGGGCCTGCGGCAGCGGCTCGGACGAGGCGAAGCGGTCCAGCATGGCGCGGAACCGGCGCGGCCGCCAGATGTGGCGCATCAGGGCGCGCTTGCGTTTCTCGGCGATCGACAGGCCCGCGACGGCGGCAGTCAGAATGCCAATATCGCCCGTAGCGGCCCGCAGCGACAACGGCGCGAGGATACGCTGGAAGAGCGCGAAAATCTCGGCATCCGCATCCGGCGGGTTGGCGCCGTCGAAGATCTCGAAGCCCGCCTGGATGTATTCGTTCGGGCGGTCCGGGTCCTCTTCCTGACGGCGGAAGACCTCGCCGGCGTAGCAGTAGCGCGCAGGCTCGGCGCCGCCCGACATGTGCATCTGGACCACCGGCACGGTGAAGTCGGGCCGCAGCATCTGTTCGCCGCGCAGCGCGTCAGAGGTCACGTAGGCGCGGGCGCGGATGTCCTCACCGTAGAGGTCGAGCAATGTGGCGGCGGGCTGCAGGACGCCGGTTTCGACCGCGACGGCGCCCTCGGCCTCGAAGAGCGCGCGCAGCCGCGCGGCCTGCGTCAGGTCCGCGGCACGCGCGGCGGTGTCTTGCGAGGGCGCGGACATCACCCCTGCCCCGCCAGGATCTCTTTCAGCTTCGCGACCATCTCGCCGCGCGGGACCTCGAACTGCGAGGGGCGTTCCTTCCACTCCTCCAGCGTCGCGTTCTCGGCGATCTTGGCGCCAAGGATCAGGTCCTTGATCTGCACCACGCCGCGCGCCTTCTCGTCCCCGCCCTCGATCACCGCGGCGGGAGAGTTGCGCTTGTCCGCGTACTTGAGCTGGTTGCCGAAGTTCTTGGGGTTGCCGAGGTAGATCTCGGCCCGGATCCCGGCATTCCGGATTTCCGACACCATCGTCATGTAATCGGACATCCGGTCGCGATCCATCACGGTCACCACGACCGGCCCCGCGACCGTGCCGCCGATCCGGCCCTTCTCACGCAGCGCGGCCAGCAGGCGGTCGACACCGATGGAGATGCCGGTCGCCGGAACCGCCTGCCCGGTGAAACGCTTCACGAGGTCGTCGTAGCGCCCGCCGCCTGAGACCGAGCCGAACTGCCGCTTTCGGCCCTTCTCGTCGAGGATTTCGAAAGTCAGCTCCGCCTCGAACACCGGGCCGGTGTAGTAGCCGAGGCCGCGCACCACCGACGGGTCGAGCTCGATCCGTCCGCTGTCATAGCCCTGTGCATCCAGCAGCGCCGCGATCTGCTCCAGCTCGTCGACGCCCTCGGCGCCGACGGCCGAGCCGCCGATCGCGCCACGCAGGTTCGCCAGCGTGCCCGCGGCATCCGAAGCCTTGGAGGTCAGGAAGGCAATCACCGGCTCGGCCTGCGCCTCGCTCAGGCCCACGCCGTCGATGTAGGCGCCCGAGGCATCGAGCCGCCCCTTGCCGAGCAGTTCGCGAACACCCGCCTCACCAACCTTGTCGAACTTGTCGATGGTCCGCAGCACGTCCGCGGCCTGCCCGTCGTGCGCGACGCCCATGGCCTCCAGCACACCGTTCAGGACCTTCCGGTTGTTCACCCGGATCAGGTAATCCCCGCGCGGGATACCGACCTCTTCCAGCGTGTCCGACAGCATGGCGCAGATCTCGGCATCGGCTGCCACGCTGGCCGTGCCGACCGTATCCGCGTCGCACTGATAGAACTGCCGGAACCGCCCCGGCCCCGGCTTCTCGTTCCGCCAGACCGGCCCCATGGCATAGCGCCGGTAGGGTGTCGGCAGGTCGTTGCGGTGCTGGGCATAGACCCGGGCCAGCGGCGCCGTCAGGTCATAGCGCAGCGCCAGCCAGTCGCCTTTGCCGTCGTCATCCGACTCCTGCCAGGCGAACACGCCCTCGTTCGGGCGGTCCACGTCGGGCAGGAACTTGCCCAATGCCTCGACCGTCTCGACGGCCGAGCTTTCCAGCGCCTCGAAGCCGTAACGATGGTAGACCCCGGCGATCTTCGACAGCATCTCGGCGCGCTCGGTCACCTCGGCGCCGAAATAGTCACGGAACCCCTTGGGCGTTTCTGCCTTGGGGCGCGGGGATTTCTTGTCTTTGGCCATCGTCTTTCCCGGGTCTGGGTGTCGCGGCGGGGTCTAGCCCATGCCCCGCGGGCAGGCAAGCGGGCGCAGCGATTGCCATTCGGGGCGCCAGCCCTCATATCCGGGGTCATGCAACCGCGCCGGAGGCCGCCATGCAGGACATCGAGGAAAAGCTTGCCCATCTTGAACGGGTCGTCGACGACCTTTCCGGGGTCGTGGCGCGACAGCAGGACGAGATCGACCGCCTGACCCGCCGGGTCGAAATGCTGATGCAGCGCGAGGCCGAGCGCGAGGATGCCGGCGGCGGCGGCGTGCATTTGGGGGACGAGAAGCCGCCGCATTGGTGATCCCCGCCCCTTGAAATCGCTTGCCTTTTACCACGTCGCACCGGTTACTGGCGCGACGGCATCGGCAGGAAAGATGACAGGCGTGCGGCAGATTTTCGGAACTGGACGGGCCCTCGGCCCGATGGCCCTTGCCACCGTCCTCTGGGCCGTCCCCACCGTCGCACAGGACAGCCTTGCCAGCGACATCGACGCCTGTGCGGCCCGGCCCGAGAACCGGATCGGCGGCGCGGCCATCGGAGAGTGCCTGCTGGCCCGCAGCGACGAGATCGACACCGACATCGAGATCCTTGCCGACATGGTCGCGGCGCGGTTCTGCGATCCGCGCCACCGGCAGGCGTTGCAGGCGGCGCAAGCCGCGTGGGAGTCTTACCGCGACACGGAATGTGCGCTGGTCACGGACGCGCCCGGCAACACGCCCGCCTATGTCAACGGCGCCTCGTGCCGGGTCGAACTGGCCTACCAGCGGCTGGACGCGCTGCGGTTCGTGGACACCTATGCCCGGCCCCGATGCAGCAGTTACGAACTGGTCGAAGACGCCTCGATGCGGGGAGAGCCGGTGACCGGGCAACCGGTCCCGATCCCCGGCACGCAGATGAGCTGGCAGGTCGAGGGCAGCTGGGGCGACTACCGGCTGGGCCTGAGCGGCGGTCCGATGCAGCCGCTGAGCTGCGGCTTCTGCGAGGGGGCCGAGGACAACTGCGACGCCGATGGCATCTTCATCATGCAGGAGGCGGACGCGCCCGGACGCCCGATCCTCTTTGCCGTCTGCCACGTTGGCGCGCATTCGCAGGGGGTGACGGCCTTCGATCCCTCGACCGGCGCGGCCGATCCGGTCCTGCGCGTGATCGGCGACTACTACGTCGACTGGGAGGTGTCGGGCGGACGGCTCACCGTAACCCCGGACGGAGACACCGACCGCCAGCAAAGCTGGCCGCCCTTCGACTGATCAGAAGAGCCCCGGCGGCGGCGCGACATCGGCCGGGCGCGGCCCGGCGGGCCAGTGAAACAGCCTCTCTCCCTCGGCAATCGGCAGGTCGTTGATCGAGGCATGGCGTTCCGCCATCAGCCCCGCGGCGTCGAACAGCCAGTTCTCGTTGCCGTAGGACCGGAACCATTGACCGGCGCCGTCGTGCCATTCGTAGGCAAAGCGGACCGCGATCCGGTTCCCGCCGAAGGCCCAGAGTGTCTTGATCAGGCGGTAGTCCCGTTCCCTCTCCCATTTGCGGGTCAGAAAGGCGCGGATGGCGTCGCGGCCCACGGGAAACTCCGCCCGGTTCCGCCAGCGGCTGTCCGCGGTATAGGCCAGCACCACGCGGTCGGGATCGCGGGTGTTCCACGCGTCCTCGGCCATGCGGACCTTCTGCGTGGCGGTTTCGGCGGTGAAGGGGGGAAGCGGCGGGCGCGACATGGCAGCGTCCTTGATGGGCCGGGGCGGTATGGACCGCCCCGGCACAGGTCTTACCAGGAGTTGTAGCCGAGGTACTTGCCCGACATCTCGATCTTCACGCGGTCGCCCTTGGGGTTCGGGACCCGGGTGATCTGCATGTCGAAGTCGATCGCCGACATGATGCCGTCACCGAATTTCTCGTGGATCAGCGCCTTGATCGTGGGCCCGTAGACGCCGACGATCTCGTAGAGACGATAGATGCAGGGGTCGGTCGGAACGGCCTGCTCCCAGATCTTGGTCGGGCTCTCGGCCAGGACGGAGGCAGCCTCCTGCGGCAGGGCCATGACCTTGACCAGCGCCTCGGCCTTTTCGGGCGGCATGGCGTTCATCCCCATGCAGGCCGAATGGGTCCAGACAGGCGACATGCCGATCTTCTCCGCGATCTCCTCCCACGTCATCCCGGCCTGCTTCTTGGCCGACAGGATCATCGCGGTGACGTCCTCCTTCGTCATCATGCTGGGCACCTCGTAGCTGTCTTTCATGGTCTTGGTCCTTAGTTTGTCACGGCTCGAAGCCGCGGGTTTTCATCCGTGCCGCCGCCCTCGGGCGCGGTTTCGGTGAGGTCGATGCGAACCGTTTCCGGGCCCTGCGCGCGGCCGTTCGACGGCTGGCCCGAAAGCTCCTTCGAGCGGCGGCCGAGGAACTGCACCAGGTGGTTGCGGATCGCGTAGTAGTTCGGATGCTCGACGATCTCGGTCCGGTTGCGGGGGCGGGGGATGGTGATCTCGACCGATTCCGCGACGCGGGCGAGCGGGCCGTTGGTCATCAGCAGGATCCGGTCGGCGAGCAGGATTGCCTCGTCGATGTCATGGGTGATCATGAAGACCGTCTGCTGAGTGCCGCTCCAGATCTTCAAAAGTTCGTCCTGGATCGTCCCCCGGGTCAGCGCGTCGAGCGCGCCGAAGGGTTCGTCCAGCAGCAGCAGTTTCGGATGGTTGGCGAAGGCCCGCGCGATCGAGACCCGCTGGCGCATGCCGCCCGAAAGCTGGGAGGGCTTGCGGTGGATCGTGTCACCCTCGAGGCCGACCATGGCAAGGTACTTGGTCGAATGTTCGACCACCTGCGCCTTGGTCCAGCCGGGGTTGCGGGCGCTCACGCCGAACATGACGTTCTTGAGCGCGGTCAGCCACGGCAGGAGCGAGTAGTTCTGGAACACCACGCCCCGGTCGAGGCTGGGGCCCGAAACCTCGAACCCGTCCATCTTGACCACGCCCGACGTCGGTTCCGCGAGGCCCGCGAGGATGTTCATGATGGTCGACTTGCCGCAACCGGAATGGCCGAGGATGCAGACGAATTCCCCCTTCTCGACGCCGAAGGTGGCGTCCTCGAAGACGGTGACCTCGCCACCCTTCCCGTCCGGGAATTTCTGGGTGAGGTTTTCGACGCTGAGGAAGGATTGGCTCATGTTCCCTCTCCTATTCCACGTAGGCCACGGCGCGCTGGAGCATGCCGAAGGCTGAATCCAGCAGCATGCCCACGACACCGATCATGAGGATCGAGAAGATGACCGAGGTGAGGTCGAGGTTGTTCCACTCGTTCCAGACGTAGTAGCCGATCCCGGTGCCCCCAACGAGCATCTCGGCCGCGACGATCACCAGCCAGGCGATCCCGATGGAAATCCGCATGCCCGTGATAATGGTCGGCGCGGCGGCGGGCAGGATCACGGTGAAAGCGGTCTTCAGGTGCCCCAGCTCATGCGTGCGGGCGACGTTGACCCAGTCCTGCCGGACGCCCGCCACCCCGAAGGCGGTGTTGATCAGCATCGGCCAGATCGAGCAGATGAAGATCACGAAGATCGCCGACGCCTCGCTGTCCTGGATGATGAAGAGCGCCAGCGGCATCCACGCCAGCGGCGAGATCGGACGCAGGACCTGTATGAACGGGTTGAGCGCCCGGTAGGCCACTGGCGACATTCCGATCAGGAACCCCAGCGGAAGCGCCACGAGCGCGGCCAGGGCATAGCCCGTCAGCACCCGGTAGATCGAATAGCCGATCTGGATGCCGATCCCCTTGTCGTTGGGGCCGGCGTCGTAGAACGGGTTCGAAAGCTGCTCCCAGGCCTTGGCGATGACCTGGCTGGGCGGCGGCACGCCCGCTTTCTGGGCGCCGCCCCCGGTCAGGCGTTCGTATTCGGTCATCTCCTCCAGCGTCTTCTGCGCCGGGATGGCGGCCTCCCACGCGAGGAGGCCGATCACCAGGATGATGCCCGAAAGGAACGCCGCCTTCTGGTTCAGGGTGAGCTTCATCGCTTACGCCTTGCCGATGGCGAAGCTCTTGGCATAGCCAACCGGGTCCGCCGGATCGAAGGTCTTGCCCATGATCGTGTGGGTCTTGTAGGTGACCTCCGGCGCGTCGTAGCCCAGATCGTTCATGATCTTCTTGCAGTCCGCGGCGAGGTAGACCTGCTCGGCCACCGCCTTGTAGTCGATCTCCTGCTCGACGTAGCCCCAGCGTTTCATCTGGGTAAGGATCCAGACCCCCATCGAATGCCAGGGGAACGGGTCGAAATCGATCCGGTCGGGCACCTGCTTCACCTCGCCCAGCCCGTCTGCATAGGTGCCGGTCAACACCTGTTCGACCACCGGGACCGGCTGGTTGAGGTAGTTGGTCGGGCTGATAGCCTCGGCGATCTCCTTCCGGTTGGCGGGATCGCGGGCGTATTGCGTGGCGTCGATGATCGACTTCAGCAGCGCGCCGTAGGTGTTGGGCAGTTCCTCGGCGAAGGAGAGGGGTGCTGCGAAGGCGCAGCACGGGTGCCCTTCCCAGATCTCCTTGGTCAGCG
Source organism: Pseudooceanicola sp. LIPI14-2-Ac024 (assembly GCF_042188925.1). GTDB lineage: Bacteria > Pseudomonadota > Alphaproteobacteria > Rhodobacterales > Rhodobacteraceae > Pseudooceanicola. The sequence continues at coordinate 3,841,605 of NZ_CP170102.1, read as the reverse complement.
TGTGGATGAAGCCGATGCCCTCCCACACGGCGCGCTGGTTGAACGGGTCGGGCGAGAGGTAGCCGTCGAGGTTCCCGGCGCTGAGGTTCGCGACCATCTCCGGCGGCGGCACGACGCGGATCTGGATGTCGACATCCGGGTCCAGCCCGTGTTCGGCCACGTAGTAGCGCAGCAGGAAGTTGTGCATCGAGTATTCGAACGGCACTCCGAAGGTGAAGCCCTTCCACTGTTTCGGGTCGCGCTTGTCCTTGTGGTCGTTGTGCAGGACGATCGCCTGGCCGTTGATGTTCTCGACCGCGGGCATGATGTAGGGCGTCGCGGTGGACCCCGCGCCGAGTGTCATGGCGAGCGGCATGGGCGTCAGCATGTGGCTGGCGTCGTATTCACCGGCCAGCGACTTGTCGCGGGCCACGGCCCAGCCGGCGGTCTTGATGACCTGCGCGCTCAGCCCGTGCTTTTCGTAGAAGCCCATCGGCTGCGCCATGATGATCGGGGTGGCGCAGGTGATCGGCACGAAACCGATGTTGAGGTCGGTCTTCTCGGGCGTGCCGAGCGTGTCGAGGATCGCGGCCTTCGCCTTGTCCATCGGGAAGACCGAGGCCAGCGCCGCCGCCATCGTGCCGCCGCCGATCATGCCCATGAATGACCGGCGGCTGAGGTCGTTCTGGCCGAACATCGACCGGACCACGGCGCTTTCGACCGCGCGCTCCAGCATCGCGTCGCTGGTGGCGAGGTCATTGCCGTCGCTGACATTGCCCTTGCAGCTGTCGCAACCGCATCCGCTGCCGTGACGCAAGTCGGAATTGTGATCGAACGGATTCCCGAGGCTCTTCATGCTGTCCATCTCCCGCTGGTGTGTGCCGGGCGTTCGGTCGCGACCCGGTGTTCTGGGTCCAGACTATGCATCCGCGGCAAAGCGAGGGAGGTGGGAGACGGGAAATTCTACTTTCGATAATATCGATACTTATCAATAACGTAACGGGCAATCAGTTCAGTCAAGAATCACGATATTTCGTATTTTACGATTTTTCGTATACCTCACACCGCGTCGCGGTATCCTCACCGCATGCGCGACTTCGACACCGATTCGATCCTGACCCTCTGGCCCTGGCCGGCGATCTCGGTCGACCCCGCGACCGACCGGATCACCGCCGCAAATCCCGCCGCCGATCGCCTCGTCGGTCGCACGCTGCCCGGTGAACGCTTTCTCGACTGCCTCGAGGGACAGCCCGGCGAGTTGGTTGTCTTTGCCGATGCGGTCTCCCACTTCGGCAGCCACTGGACCCGCGCCTTCCGCCTGCGCCGCCAAGGGCAGGACACCCTGCCCTGCGAACTTGCCGCCACCTATTTCGACAGCGCCGACGGCCCCCGCCTGCTGATCGCGCTGCTGTCGCTGGAAGAAATCGAGGCGCGGCAGGAAATGACGGAATCCGCCAGCCTGCATCGCTCGGGCCTGATGGAGTGGAAGCGCACGCAGGCCTTCTTTTCCGAACTGGAGCGGCAGAACCAGCTGATCCTCGACGCCGCCGGCGAAGGCATCTACGGCATCAACGCCGACGGCCAGACCACCTTCGTCAACCGCGCCGCGCAGGAGATGCTGAGCTGGGACGCCGCCGACCTGCTGGGCCGCGACATCCACGCGATCATCCACCACAAGCACCTGAACGGCGAGCACTACGACCACCGCGACTGCCCGATCTACCACTCCTTCCGGCACGAGCGCGTCAGCCGGGTCGAGGACGAGGTGTTCTGGCGCAAGGACGGGCGACCGATCCAGGTCGAATACGTCTCGACCCCGATCTACGACGGGCAGGTGCTGGCCGGCGCTGTGGTGATCTTCCGCGACATCTCGGAGCGCAAGGAGGCCGAGCGCCGCCTGCACGACGCGATGGAAGAGGTCGCTGCGCTGCGCGACCGGCTGGAACAGGAGAACGCCTACCTGCAGGAAGAAATCAGCTCGGCCCGCGCGCATCACGACATCGTCGGCCAGGCGCCTTCGGTCCAGCGCACGCTGAAGCAGGTCGAACTGGTCGGCCCTACGGACGCGAATGTCCTGATTTCCGGCGAAGGCGGCACAGGCAAGTCATTGGTTGCCGCGGCGGTGCACAAGGCGTCCGACCGTCGGCGCCGCCCACTGATCCGGCTGAACTGCTCGGCCCTGCCCGAGGATGCCGAGGGCGAGCTGTTCGGCCAGGTCCGCCGCGCCGGGCGCGGACTGGACAAAGCCGGGCGGATCGAGCTGGCGCATGGCGGGACTCTGTTCCTCGAAGAGGTCGCGGACCTCCCCCTCGACGTGCAGGGCCGGCTGCTGAGCGCGCTGCGCGACCAGGAGGTCACCCGCGTGGGCGAGGAGCGGCCGCGCCGCATCAACGTTCGCATCATCGCCTGCACCGCCCGCGACCTGTCGCGCGAGGTACAGGCGGGCCGGATGCGCGAGGATCTCTATTTCTTCCTCAATGTCTTTCCGATCCAGCTGACGCCCCTGCGCGAACGTATGGACGACATCCCCCTCCTCGCCGCGCATTTCCTGCGCCTCGCCTGCCGCAGGACAAACCGGGTGGAACCGACGATCACAACCGGCGCGATCCGTCGGCTCGAAGGCTATCACTGGCCCGGCAACGTTCGCGAACTGGAGAATGTCATCGAACGCGCACTGATCGTGTCGACCGGGGAGAAGCTGCGGATCGAAAGCCTCGAGTCGCCGCTGCGCGCACCCGGACCGGGGCACCGGCACGTCATGACGGAACAAGAGATGCGCAAGGTCGAGTTCGACAACCTCGTCGCCTGCCTCGCCCTCGCGGGTGGCCGCGTGTCCGGCGAAGGCGGCGCGGCCGAGATGCTGGGCATCCGGCCGACGACGCTCTACTCCCGCATCCGGAAACTCGGCATCACCGAGGCGCACTGGACCAAGGCAGAAGGCGCCGCCCCGGCGTGAGCGTCAGATCTCCTCGACCGCCATCACGCCGTTCAGGCTCTTGATCGCGCCCTTGATTTGCGGTGTCACCGGGAATTCCGCGCCGCTGTCGATCTCGACCTCGCCGGGAAGGCGGTCGTCCATCAGGCAGAACCAGATCGGCCCTTTCGGGATGTTGCGCACCGTTTCGGCCGCGCCCTGCAGGACGTGCGCCACGGGCTCGATTGCCGATTGATCCTCGATGAAGATCTTGAGCCCCGTCGCCCCGGCGTCCGCGACGAGGTTGTCGATCGGCTGAACGCCCCGCGCCAGCAGCTTGAGCTGGTCGCTTTCCATCGTCGCCTCGACCGTCAGCACGACCTTCGAGCCGTTCTCGAGGTACTCGCGCGAGGCCTCCAGCGTGTCGCTGAAAATCGTGACCTCGTAGGCGCCGGTGGTGTCCGAGAGCTGGGCAAAGGCGAACCGGTTGCCGCGCGCCGACTTGCGTTCCTGCCGCCCGGCCACGACGCCCGCCATCTTGGCGATCAGCGCGCCGTTCTCGGCCAGCTTCATCACCTGGTCCAGCGTCTTGACGTCCTTGCGCTTGAGCGGGCCGGCATAGTCGTCGAGCGGGTGACCGGAGAGGTAGAAGCCCACGGCGGCGAACTCCTGCGCCAGACGCTCCGCCGGCAGCCAGTCATTCACCGGCGCCATGCGCGGCTCGGGCAGGTCGTCGCCCGCATCCCCGAAGAGCGACACCTGGTTCGACGTCTTCTGTTCCCAGATCGCGGCCGAATAGGCCATTAGCCCTTCGAGGCTGTCAAAGATGCGGCGGCGGTTCTTGTCGAGTTCGTCGAAGCAGCCGGACCGCGCCATCATCTCGAGCGGGCGCTTGCCGATCTTCTTCAGCTCGACCCGGCGGGCGAAGTCGTAGACGTTCACGAAGAGCTTGTCGCGCCCCTCGATCTTGCGGCCTTCGGTGACGAGCCGCATCGCCTCCACGCCCACGTTCTTGAGCGCGCCGAGCGCGTAGACCAGCGCCCCGTCCACCACCTTGAAGGTCGCATCCGAACGGTTCACGCAGGGCGGGACCCACGGCAGCTCCAGCGCCTTCTTCACCTCTTCGAAGTAGACGCCCAGCTTGTCGGTCAGATGGATATCGCAGTTCATGACGCCGGCCATGAACTCGACGGGATGGTTCGCCTTAAGCCAGGCGGTCTGGTACGACACCACGGCATACGCCGCCGCATGGGACTTGTTGAAGCCGTAGTTCGCGAACTTCTCGAGCAGGTCGAAAACCTCGGAGGCCTTCTTCTTCTCGACCCCGTTCTCGGCCGCGCCCTTCTCGAATTTCGGGCGCTCGGCGTCCATCGCCTCCTTGATCTTCTTGCCCATGGCGCGGCGCAGCAAGTCGGCGCCGCCGAGGCTGTAGCCCGCCATCACCTGGGCGATCTGCATCACCTGTTCCTGGTAGACGATGATGCCCTGCGTCTCTTCCAGGATGTGGTCGATCAGCGGGTGGACCGAGGCGCGTTCGCGCAGGCCGTTCTTCACCTCGCAATAGACCGGGATGTTCTCCATCGGGCCGGGGCGGTAGAGCGCCACCAGCGCCACGATGTCCTCGATGCAGGTGGGCTTCATGCGCTTGAGCGCATCCATCATGCCCGAGCTTTCCACCTGGAACACCGCGACCGTCTTGGCGCGAGCGTAAAGCTCGTAGGTCTTTTCGTCGTCGAGCGGGATGGCGTTGATCTGGTTCTCGGCTCCCGGCGCGGGCTCATAGAGCGGCGATCCATCCGCTGCCGTATGCAAGTCGCGGCCACCGGCATGGATCTGCTCGATGGCGTTCTGGATGACGGTCAGGGTCTTCAGGCCGAGGAAGTCGAATTTCACCAGGCCGGCCTGCTCCACCCACTTCATGTTGAACTGGGTGGCCGGCATGTCGGACCGCGGGTCCTGGTAGAGCGGCACCAGACGATCGAGCGGACGGTCCCCGATCACAACGCCGGCGGCGTGGGTCGAGGCGTTCCTGAGCAGCCCCTCGACCTGCTGGCCATAGGTCAACAGCCGATCGACGACCTCTTCGTTCCGCGCCTCTTCACGCAGGCGCGGTTCGTCCCTGAGCGCCTGTTCGATCGAAACGGGCTTCACCCCTTCGACCGGGATCATCTTGGACAGGCGATCAACCTGGCCATAGGGCATCTGCAGCACACGCCCGATGTCGCGCACCGCGGCCTTGGACAGCAGCGCACCAAAGGTGATGATCTGCCCGACCCGGTCGCGGCCGTACTTCTCCTGCACGTAGCGGATCGTCTCCTCCCGCCGGTCCATGCAGAAGTCGATGTCGAAGTCGGGCATCGACACTCGTTCCGGGTTCAGGAAGCGTTCGAAGAGGAGCGAGTAGCGCAGCGGGTCGAGGTCGGTGATGGTCAGCGCGTAGGCCACCAGAGAGCCCGCGCCCGACCCTCGACCGGGGCCGACAGGGATGTCGTTGTCCTTGGACCACTGGATGAAGTCGGCCACGATAAGGAAGTAGCCGGGGAAGCCCATGCCCTCGATGATGCCAAGCTCGAAATCGAGGCGCTTCTGGTACTCCTCGACCGGGGCGGCATGCGGGATCACGGCGAGGCGCTGCTGCAAGCCGTCGTTCGCCATACGGCGCAGTTCGGCGACCTCGTCGTCGGCGAATTTCGGCAGGATCGGATCGCGTTTCTCGGCTTTGTAGGCGCAGCGCCTGGCGATCTCGACGGTGTTCTCGATCGCCTCGGGCAGGTCGGCGAAGAGTGTCACCATCTCCTGCTGTGACTTGAAGTAATGCTGCGGCGTCAGGCGGCGCCGGTCCTCCTGCTGGTCGACATAGGCGCCCTCGGCGATGCAGATCAGCGCGTCATGCGCCTCGTACATGTCCGACTTGGGGAAGTAGACATCGTTCGTCGCGACCAGTGGCAGGTCCATGGCATAGGCCATCTCGACGAACCCGCGTTCGGTCAGCCGCTCTGAGGCGGGCAGGCCGCCCTCGCCCGGATGGCGTTGCAGTTCGACGTAGAGCCTGTCGGCAAAGATCGCCTTGAGCTGGTCCATCAGCGCCTGCGCGGCGGGGCGCTGCCCGGCCTGCAGCAGCATCCCTACGGGACCGTCCGGACCACCGGACAGGCAGATCAGCCCCTCGGAATGCAGGCCCAGCTCCTCGATGGTGACATGCGGAAGCTGCCCGCGCTTCTCGACGTAGAGGCATGTCGAAAGCCGCATCAGGTTCTCGTACCCGGCCTCGCTCTGCGCCAGCAGGACGATCGGGGCGGGCGGCTTGGGCTGCTGCCCCGGCTGGGTCTCGAGATATGCCAGATCGACCTGGCAGCCGATGATCGGCTGGATCCCCGCCCCCGCCGCCGCGACCGAGAATTCCAGTGCACAGAACATGGAGTTGGTGTCGGTCACCGCGACCGCCGGCATCTTCATCTGCTCACAGAGCCCGGGCAGCTTCTTCAGCCGCAGCGCGCCTTCCAGCAGGGAGTATTCGGTGTGGGTGCGGAGGTGGATGAATCGCGGATCACTGCTCATGGTCCGAGACTACCGAAGCGCCGCGGGGGGCGGAAGCGGCCATTGGCCGCCGCCGCGATTTTGCCGGATCAGCCGTCCGACACGCCCGCCTCGGCAAAGGTCGCCATGCCGGAATGGCAGGCCACCGCGCCCTTCAACACCTGGATCGCCAGTGCCGCGCCCGAACCTTCGCCAAGCCGCATCCCGAGCGACAGGAGTGGTTCCTTGTCCAGCTTTTCCAGCAGGGCGCGATGCCCGGCCTCGGCGCTGACATGGCCCGCGATGCAGTGGTCCAGCGCCCCTTGCACGGCGGCGTCGAGGCAGGCCGCCGCGGCGCAGCAGATGAACCCGTCGAGGATCACCGGGATCCCCTCGACCCGCGCCCGCGCGATGGCACCGGCCATGGCAGCGATCTCGCGCCCGCCGAGGCGGCGCAGGATCTCGATTCCGTCGCCCGCCTGCCCGTGCAGCGCGACGCCCTCGCCCACCACCTGCGCCTTGAGGTCGAGGCCGCGGTCATCGACGCCGGTGCCGCGTCCGACCCAGTCGGTCGCTTTGCCGCCGTAGAGCGCGTTGGCCAGCGCCGCGGCGGGCGTGGTGTTGCCGATCCCCATCTCGCCCGTCACCAGGAGGTCCGAGGCCGGATCGACCGCGTTCCAGCCGATCTGCAGCGCCTCGACAAAGCCCGCATCGTCCATCGCCGGGGCGGTGGTGAAATCCGCGGTCGGTTCGGCCAGGCGGATCGGGTGCACGTCCATCCGGGCGCCCGCCAGCCGCGACAGCTGGTTGATCGCCGCACCGCCGGCCTGGAAGTTCAGGACCATTTGCTCCGTCACCTCGGCCGGGAAGGCCGAGACGCCGCGTGCCGTGACGCCGTGGTTGCCGGCGAACACGATCACCTGCGGCGCATCCAGCCGGGGCCGCGCGTCGCCGCGCCACGCCGCGTACCAGATCGCCAGGTCCTCGAGCCGGCCCAGCGCCCCGGGCGGCTTGGTCAGCTGGCCGTTGCGGTCCTGGGCTGCGTTCCGTGCGGTGGCGTCCGGTACCTGCGCGGCCTTCAGCGCGGCGCGCAGATCGTCGGCGCTCTGGATCGTGGTCATGGAAACTCCATTGCTCTTGCCTCGGGCCCCGTGTCTAACGGAACGGCACTTCGACACAAGGCCGATGACCGACCAGACGACACCGCCCCACGACGCGCCGGCGCCGCGCGACATCCTCGCCGCGCTGGCGCTGCTCAGCCGCCTGCCCCTGCCGCGCACGTCAGAGGTGCGATCCGGCGCCGCCTGGGCCTATCCGCTGGCGGGTGTCGTATTGGGGGCTCTGGTGGCGGCCGCTGCCGGCGGGATGCTGCTGATCGGGCTGCCGGTGTCCCTGGCCGCGCTGATCGCGCTGGCCGTTGCAGTGATCCTTACGGGCGCTATGCACGAGGACGGGCTGGCCGATGTGGCCGACGGGTTCTGGGGCGGCTGGACCCGGGACCGGCGGCTTGAAATCATGCGCGACAGCCACATCGGCACCTACGGCGTCACGGCGCTCGCGCTTTCGCTGGCCGCCCGCTGGCAGGCGCTGGTTCTGATCCTGGCCGCCGGTCAGCATTGGTCCGCCCTGATCGCCGCCGCCGCCCTGTCGCGCGCCGCGATGCCTGCGGTGATGTGCGCCCTGCCGCACGCGCGGGCGGACGGGCTCAGCCATCACGTCGGGCGCCCGCCGACCTCTCGCGCCGTGGCGGCCGCCGTCATTGCCGTCGTGCTGGCCGTCATCCTGCTGCCGATCACCACGGCGCTGGCGGCCAGCCTGATGGCCGCGCTGACGACGGCAGGCCTCGCCGCGCTTGCCCGGCACAAGATCGGCGGCCAGACCGGAGACGTGTTGGGCGCCACGCAACAGCTGGCCGAGATCGCCGTTCTCTGCGCCATCGTCGCCTGACACATACGCGCCCTTTCACCTTTGCAGATGCAATCGGACTGGACCCTCCCCGCCGGCTCGGCAATCAATGGCGCAAGACCATGGGAGATTTTGGAATGACGAACGGGGCCGACCTGCTCTGCGACACCTTGCTGGCGAACGATATCGACGTCTGCTTTGCCAACCCCGGCACCTCGGAAATGCACTTCGTTGCGGCGCTCGACCGCAAGCAGAACATGCGCTGCGTGCTGGGCCTGTTCGAGGGCGTCGTGACCGGCGCCGCCGACGGCTATGCCCGGATGTCCGGAAAGCCCGCCGCGACCCTGCTGCACACCGGCCCGGGCCTCGCCAACGCGCTGGCCAACATGCACAACGCCCGCCGCGCCGCGACGCCGATGGTCAACGTGGTGGGCGACCATGCCTCGTACCACCTGCCGAACGACGCGCCGCTGACGAGTGATATCGAGAGCCTCGCGCATCCGATGTCGAAATACGTTCGCCGCTGCGCGGGCGCCGAGGACGTGAGCCGCGCGACGGCCGAGACCATCGCGCAGGCCCGCAACGCCCCGACCGGCGTGACCACGCTGATCCTGCCAGCCGATGCCGCCTGGGGCGAACTGCCCGACGACAGCCCGGTCCACATGGCCGCGCTCCGCGCACCCGGCCGGGTCGACACCGCCCGCCTCGACGCGGCGGTCAAGGCGCTGAAGGGCGGCGGCAAGCCGATCCTGATGCTCGCCGGTGCCGCCCTGCGCGAAGGGCCGCTGAAACGCGCCGCCCAGATCGCCGAGGCGACCGGTGCTCGCGTCATCGCCCAGCAGTCGAACGCGCGGGTCGAACGCGGCGCGGGCCGGGTGCCGGTCGAACGGGTGCCCTACCCGGTCGACCAGGCGACCAAATTCCTGGCCGGGACCACCACGATCGTCCTGATCGGCGCCAAGGCCCCGGTGACCTTCTTCGCTTATCCCGGGATGCCCACCACGCCGATCCCGCCGGGCTGCCAGGTGCTGGCGCTGGCCGATCCCACCGACAACGGCCCCGAGGCGCTGGAGCTTCTGGCCGACGCGCTTGGCCTGCCCGCCAAGGCCGAGGTCTCGGTGCCCAAGGCCGAGCGGCCCGAGCTGATGTCGGGCGAACTGACCACCGCCGCCATCGCGCGGGCCGTCGGCCATCACCTGCCCGAAAACGCGATCATCGCAGATGAATCCGTGACCTCGGGGCGCGAATTCTTCGGCTTCACCCACGGCGCGGCCCCGCATGACCACCTGCAGGTCACCGGCGGCGCGATCGGCGGGGGCATGCCGCTGGCCTGCGGCGCGGCGATCGCCTGCCCGGACCGCAAGGTCGTGAACCTGCAGGCCGACGGCTCGGCCATGTACACCAACCAGGCGCTCTGGACGATGGCCCGAGAGGGCACCGACACCTGCACGGTGATCTTCGCCAACCGCCGTTACGCGATCCTGCAGGGCGAGCTGAAGAACGTCGGCGCGGGCGAGCCGGGCGTGAACGCCAACAAGATGCTGAACCTCGACGAACCGGCACTCGACTGGGTGTCGCTGGCGAACGGCATGGGGGTCGAGGCGGTGAGCGCATCGACCGCGGAAGAGTTCAACGACGCCTTCGGTGCCGCGATGAAGCGCAAGGGCCCGTTCCTGATCGAGGCGCTGATCTGATGGCCGAGCTGCCGAAGAACGCGTTCAAGGCCGGGATCCGGTCGGGCCGCTGCCAGATCGGCCTCTGGACCGCGCTGCAGGGCACCGTGCCGGTCGAGATCCTCGCCAACGCGGGCTTCGACTGGCTGGTGCTGGATACGGAACACGCGCCGGGCGATCCCCTGACCGTGCTGCCGCAGCTGCAGACGATGGTGCCTTACCACGCCGCGCCGGTGGTCCGGCCGGCCTGGAACGACAAGGTGCTGATCAAGCGGTTCCTGGACCTCGGCGCGCAGACGCTGATCGTGCCATATGTCCAGAACCGCGAAGAGGCCGAGGAAGCCGTCGCCGCCATGCGCTATCCGCCGCGGGGCATCCGCGGGGTCGCGGGCGCCGTGCGCGCGTCTCACTACGGCAAGGTGACGGACTACATCGCCCGCGCCGAGGAAGAGCTCTGCCTGATCGTTCAAGTCGAAACCGGCGAGGCGCTGGAGCTTCTGCCCGAGATCGCCAGCGTCGATGGCGTCGACGGTGTCTTCATCGGCCCCGCCGACCTGTCCGCCAGCCTCGGCCACCCCGGCGACATGGGGCACCCCGAGGTGGTCGAGGCAATCGAGGGCGCGATCCGCACGCTGGTCGAAATGGACGTGCCGGCGGGCATCCTGACCTCGGGCGATTTCGCGCGCCGCTGCATCGAGCTCGGCGCGAGCTTCGTGGCGGTCGGCATCGACACGGGCCTTCTGGCCCGGTCGGCGACGGCGCTGGCGGGCGAGTTCAAGCAGGACTGAAACATACACGCGAGGAGGAGCGCGACATGGACAATCCACATCTCAAGACCGAGGCCCGCGGCGGCCTGCGCATCGTCACGATGAACCGGCCCGAGGCCAAGAACGCGATGAGCGCGGAGATGACGCAGGGCTTGGCCGACATCATGGCCGAGTACCGGCAGGACCCCGAGGTCCGCTGTGTCATCCTGACCGGCGCCGAGGGCTATTTCTGCGTCGGCGGCGACGTCAAGAACATGGCCGCGGGCAGCAAGCCCCGCACGGTCGAGGAAAAGGCCGCCGACCTGCGCCGCCGCATGGAATCGGTGCGCAACCTGCACGAGATGGAAAAGCCCACCATCGCCGCCGTCGAAGGTGCAGCGGCCGGCGCGGGCCTGGGCCTCGCGCTGGCCTGCGACTTCCGCATCGTGTCGGACACGGCCAAGATCACCTCGGCATTCGCCAAGGTGGGCCTGTCCGGTGACTACGGCGGGTCGTTCCTGGCCTCCCAGATCCTCGGGCCGACCAAGGCGCGTGAGTTCTGGATGCTCTCACCCATCGTGTCGGGCAAGGAAGCTGAGCAGATGGGCCTGATGACCCGCGCCGTCGATCCGGGCACGGCGCTGGACGAGGCGATCAAGCTGGGCGAACAGCTGGCCGCCGGCCCGACCCTGACCTACGGCCGGATGAAGCGGAACTTCCGCCTGATCGAACGCGGCGCGACGATGGGCGAACTGCTGGACAGCGAGGCGCTGAACCACGCCCTGTCGACCGAGACCGCCGATCACAAGGAGGCCGCGCAGGCCTTTGTCGAGAAGCGCGCGCCGAAATTCGAAGGCGCGTGATATGGCGCGGGGCCGCGACCTGCGGCCCTGCCCCTCAGGCCAGCATCGGTTCGTGCTTGCGGTCCTGGAACGACAGGACCTCGTGCTTGTCCGTCCAGACGGCCACCTCTCCCTCCATCCCGTCGGGATCGCGGAAGGTGATCAGCCGCACCGCGCCGAAATCGGTGATCTTGCCGTCCGACGCGCCGGCATCGACCAGACGGTGGCGCACGGTCTGCAGCACCGCCTCGCTTTCCACCTTGAGCGCGAAGTGATCGAGATGCCCGCGATGCGCCATGTCGTGACGCGCGTTTTCCTGCCCCGTCAGCACCGGCATCTGGAACGGGTGCAGCGCAAAGCCGCCGCCGAGGTCGATCAGCATGTGCCTGAGCGTGCCGCCCCCAGGGGCCGGTTCGCTGAGGTCGAACATGACTTTGCCCTCGAAGTGACCTGTGTAGAACCGGCCGAGGCGGTCAATGTCACTGGTGAAGATGGTCAGGTGGTGAACGCCGGATGTGATGGGCATGGTGGCTCCTCCGCTTGCGTGCGGGAAGCTTACACCAGAATCAGCCGTTCCGGCGCGGGCGTCGCGCCGATGTGAGCGAGCCGCTCAGACCGACACCTCGGCCATCAGCGTTTCCTTGGCGATCTCGCCCTTGGCGCCCGAGGCGGTGACCGCGCCACGCTTCATCACGTAGAACCGGTCGGCAAGGCCATAAGCGAACTCGAAATACTGTTCGACCAGCACGATCGCCATGGTGCCCTGGTCGCGCAGGTATTCGATCACCCGACCGATCTGCTGGATGATGTTGGGCTGGATGCCCTCGGTCGGCTCGTCCAGCAGCAGGAGCTTGGGCTTGGTCAGCATCGCCCGCGCGATGGCAAGCTGCTGCTGCTGCCCGCCCGAGAGGTCGCCGCCGCGCCGCCCGAGGAATTCCTTGAGGATCGGGAAGAGCTCGTAGATCTCGTCGGGGATGTGATGCTCGGACCGGGGCAGGCAGGCATAGGCCGTCTCCATGTTCTCCTTCACCGTCAGCAACGGAAAGATCATCCGCCCCTGCGGGACGTAGCCGATCCCGGCCTTGGCCAGCTGGTGCGGCGCCATCCGGCCCAGGTCCTGCCCGTCGAGGAAGACGTTGCCGCCCGACCGCGCATGGGTGCCCGAAATCGCCTTCAAGAGAGAGGTCTTGCCGACCCCGTTCGTGCCCATGATGCAGGTGACCTGGCCGGTCGCCGCCTCCATGTCGATGCCGTTCAGGATCTGGCTCTGGCCGTAATGCAGGGTGAGGTTTTCGACTTTCAGCATCTCTCAGCGCCCCAGGTAGACTTCGATGACCTGCGGATTGGCCGTGACATGGTCGAGCGATCCTTCCGCCAGGACCGAACCCTCGTGCAGCACCGTCACCTTGCAGTCGAGCCGCCGGACAAACTCCATGTCGTGTTCGACCACGACGACCGCCCGGGTCTTGGCCGCTTCCTTCAGCAGGTCGGTGGTGTGTTCGCGTTCGGCCAGCGTCATGCCCGCCGCCGGTTCGTCGACCAGCAACAGACGCGGCTCCTGCGCCAGCAGCATGCCGATCTCGAGCCACTGTTTCTGGCCGTGGCTCAGTTCGCCGGACTTGCGCTGGAGTTCGTCCTCCAGCCCGATTTCCGACGCCAGTTCCTCGACCCGCGCGCGGTCCTGGAAGCCGGGCTTCCAGAACAGCACCGGGACCGGCCCGCGCGCGTTCTTGACCGCCATCATCAGGTTGTCGTGGACGGTCTGATCCTCGAACACCGTGGGGCGCTGGAACTTCCGCCCGATGCCTGCCTGAGCGATCTTGGCCTCGGACATCTTCAGCAGGTTGCGCGACTGCTCGCCCCAGACCACGCGGCCCTCGTCGGGACGGGTCTTGCCGGTGACGATGTCCATGAAGGTTGTCTTGCCCGCGCCGTTCGGCCCGATGATCGCGCGCAGCTCGGCCTCGTCGATGGCGAAGCTGAGGTTGTTGATCGCGCGGAACCCATCGAAGGTGACCGAGACGCCCGAGACTTCCAGAAGCCTGCTCATCCCCGGCCCTCCTCTTCCTGCAGCGACCCCTTGTCTGGGCCGTAATCCGACCCGTGCCGGTCGGGTGCCTTGCGGTGACCGATCAGGTCGAAGAGCCCGCCGATGCCCTTGGGCGCGAAGAGCGTGACGAGCACGAAGGAGATGCCCAGGATCACCTGCCACCAATCGACCCAGTCGATGGTGGTGAAGCCGAGGTTCAGCGACGGCACCTGCCCGCCGGTGAACCATGTCGACACGAGGCTCACCACCGCCGCGCCGATGACCGCGCCGTAAAGCCGCCCGCGTCCACCGATGGCGACCCAGACGGCCAGGTAGATCGACGCGATCGGGGCCAGTTCGCCCGGGTTGATGATCCCCGCCTGCGGGTAGTAGAGCGCGCCGGCAATGCCCGCGATGATCGCGGTCAGGGTGAAGACGAAGAGCTTGTAGCCCTCGACCGAGTAGCCGAGGAAGCGCACCCGCGCCTCATCGTCCCGGATGCCGCGGATGACCGACCCGAACTTGCCCGAGACCACCCAGGCGCAGAGCAGGTAGCCGAGGCCGAGCGCCAGGGCCGATCCCCAGAGGAACCAGATCGAGATCAGGTCCTGCCCCGCGTCGACCCCGGGCAGGTTCTGCAGGCCGGAAAGTCCGTTGTTGCCGCGCAGGCCGCTTTCGTTCTGGAAGAGGTAGAGCGACAGCGCCAGCGTCATCGCCTGGGTCAGGATCGACAGGTAGACGCCGGTGACGCGCGATCGGAACGCCAGCCAGCCGAAGATCAGCGCCAGCAGCCCGGGCGCGATGATCACCATCGCCGCCTGCAGCCAGAAGGAATGGGCAAAGGCCCAGATCGGCGGGAAATCCGACGACCCGACCACGCCGAAGATCTGGGTGCCGATGGCATCTACCACCTCCTGCGCGGTTGGCGGGATGGCGGCGTTCGCCATGCTCTCGGTCACGATCAGCTCGGTCCGGGCGTACATCAGCCACATGCCGATGGAGTAGCCGCCGAGCGCGAAGAAGGCGAAATGGCCAAGGCTGAGGATGCCGGTGTAGCCCCACACCACGTCCATGGCGAGCGCGATGAGGCAGAGGCAGAGCGTCTTGCCCAGCGTCTTGACGAAGGAGGTCGAGATGAAGCCGGTGCCGTAGGCATGCGACATCACGGTGACCGCCACGGTGAAGAGCGCGAGGATCGCGAGGAAGATCAGGACGCTCGGGTTGCGGGCGATGAAGCTCTGTCTCATGGGCGCGGGCTCCGGCGGGGGGCGGCTTCGGGGCGGTCGGTGCGCGGCGTCTGCGCGGCGCCGGTGTCGGCGGCAGAGGGGGCGCTGCCCCCGTCGGGCCCATGGCCCGACTCCCCCGGGATACATGGACCAGGGGAAAGCAGGCGGAGCGGCGCGTGGTTGCGGTTGGCGGGCGGGCTCTGGTGCATGGTCAGTCTCCCGCCGCGCGGCCCTTGAGGGCGATGATCCCGCGCGGGCGGAACTGGATGAAGATGATGATGAAGATGATCATGTAGGTCTGCGCCGCCAGCGTGTTCGACGGGTTGAACCATTCGATCCCCTTCTGCAGGAAGCCGATCATCGTCGCACCGAGGAGCGTGCCCCAGATGTTGCCGACGCCGCCGACCACGACGGTCATGAAGCTGGCCACGATGTAGTCCTGCCCGAGTTCGGAGGTCACCTTGGCATAGAGGCCGATGGCCACCCCGGCGATGCCCGCGATGCCCGAGCCGAGGCCGAAGGTCAGCATGTTCACCCGGTCGGGGTTGATCCCCATCGACGCCGCCATGTTGCGGTTCTGGGTGACCGCGCGGGTTTCGAGGCCGAGCCGCGTCTTCTTCATCAGGAAGAGGATGAAGCCGAGGAAGATCAGCGCGAGGACGAAGATCGCGATCCGGATGTAGGAGATGCCGACCACGTCGTTGAACACCAGCGCCCCGTCGAGCCAGCCGGGCGAGGTCAGCGGGCGGGCCTGGGTGCCGAAGATGTTCTTGGCGATCTGCTGGAGCGCGATCGAGATGCCGAAGGTCGCCAGCAGGGTTTCCAGCGGCCGGTGGTAGAGCCAGCGGATCACCAGCCGTTCCATCGCCACGCCGGCGGCGAAGGTCACGGCAAAGGCGCAGGGGATCGCGATGATGATCGAGACGGTGTAGTCCGGCACGATCTGCTGGACGACGTATCCGGTGTAGGCGCCCATCATGATGAATTCGCCATGCGCCATGTTGATGACGCCCATCACGCCGAAGGTGATGGCCAGCCCGATGGCCGCGAGGAAGTAGATCGAGGCCAGCGACAGCGCATCAAGCGTCAGGTCGAGGAACTGGTGCAGGCCGACCTTGCGCTCGATCGAACGCAGCACCTCGCGCGCGCCGTCGGTGACGGTGGCCGAGGGTTCGGCATACTGGTCGTAGAAGGTGTGCGCTTCGAGCGCGGCCTCGACCTCTTCGCCGGTCGCGGCGGGCGGGGCGAGCCCCGCAAGCACGAGGCCCTCGTAGGCGCGGTCGCGTGCTTCGGTCGTGGACAGATCGCCGACCGGGACGCCACCGACGGCCCCGTCGGCCAGGTTGGCGGACAGGGCGTTGCGCTGGTCCTGCGGGGTCAGCCGCGCGGGGGCCATGCCGTTCGACACGAGAAGCGCATAGGCGGCCTCTTCGCTCAGCGCGTCGGAGCCGGGGCGGAGTTCGCGCGCCACATTGATGTCGCCGGGCGGGCTGTCGCCCGCGACCACCATGGTGCGGGTGGCCAGGATCGGGTTCAGGGCGGCGCGTACATCGACGCCAAGGTCGCCGCGGAAATGGTCCATCGCCGCGACCCGCACCTCGTCGGTGGCGCCGAACGAGATCGTCAGCAGCCGTTCCAGCCGTTCCTTCTGGGCGCGGATGGCAGGATCGGTCTCATCCTCGATCGCGTCGCGCAGGATCGGCAGGTGCGACTCGTTTCCGTTGCGGGCCAGGGCCGTCAGCGCGGCCATGCGCCGGGCCGGGTCGGGATCGCCGAGCTGGAACCGCACCAGCGCCGAGGCGATCAGCGCGCGGATGCCGGAGTTCGGTTTCAGCTGGTCGAAGTCGTCGTCGGGGAACTGGCCGATGCTTTCGGCCGTGGCGAAATCGAAGACGTCGAGCGTGTCGCGGTCGACCTCTTCGGCATAGAAGAAATGGCCATCGGCCTTGCGCTGCCACATCTCGCGCGCTTCCCACTTTTCCAGCACCAGCGGCGCGGCGTCGAGGTCGCTGTCGCGGATCGCGTCGATGGCTGGCTGGATCGTCCGGCGCGACGAGGCCTCGATGAGGTCTCGGTTGTCCTGCAGCACCTGCTGGATCGGCGCGATGTCTTGCGACAGGGTCGGCAGCGGCCAGCCGGCGAGCGTCAGGAGCAGCAGGGCCGCCCGGAAAAGTCGGATCATGGAGGCGAGGTCTCTGGCAGTCGGTGCAGGAGAGGAGACCGGCGGGAAAGGGAGAGATCCCGCCGGCCCCGGTGTCACGTCAAGTCGTCAATAGTTCGACTTGATCTGCACGCAGCTCTTGGTGTCGGTGTTGTACATGCCGCACTCCAGCTCGGCCCAGTCGGATTCCAGCACCGCGGATTCCGGCAGGAAGTCGGTCCAGGCGTCGCCCGGCACCGGGTCGGTTTCCGAGATGATGTCGAACTGGCCGTCGGCACGGATCTCGCCGATCAGCACCGGCTTGGACAGGTGGTGGTTGGTGCCCATGACGGCGGTGCCGCCGGTCAGGTTCGGGAACTCCTGGCCCCACATCGCCTCGCGCACGGCGTCGACGTCGGTGGTGCCGGCCGCTTCGACCGCGTTCACCCACATGTTGAAGCCGATGTAGTGGGCTTCCATCGGGTCGTTGGTCACGCGCTTGTCGTCGCCGATGAAGGCTTTCCAGGCGGCGATGAACTCTTCGTTCTCCGGGGTGTCGGCGGACATGAAATAGTTCCAGGCGGCCAGGTGGCCGACGAGGTTCGAGGTGTCGAGGCCCGAGAGCTCTTCCTCGCCCACCGAGAAGGCGACGACCGGGATGTCGTCGGCGGACACGCCCGCGGCGGCCAGTTCCTTGTAGAAGCCGATGTTGGCGTCGCCGTTGATGGTCGAGATCACGCCGACCTTCTTGCCGTCCGCGCCCAGCGCCACGACGTCGGCCACGATCTTGGACCAGTCGGAATGGCCGAAGGGGGTGTAGTTGACAAAGATGTCCTCCGCCGCGATGCCCTTGTCCTTCAGGTAGGACTCCAGGATGTTGTTCGTGGTCCGGGGATAGACATAGTCGGTGCCGAGCAGCGCGAACTTCTCGACGCCCAGTTCCTCAAGGTAGTAGTCGACCGCCGGGATCGCCTGCTGGTTCGGCGCGGCGCCGGTGTAGAAGACGTTCTTGGACGATTCCTCGCCCTCGTACTGGACCGGGTAGAACAGCAGGCCGTTCAGTTCCTCGATGACGGGCAGCACGGATTTGCGGGACACCGAGGTCCAGCAGCCGAACATCACGTCGACGTCGGAGACGGTCAGCAGCTCGCGCGCCTTTTCGGCAAAGAGCGGCCAGTCGGAGGCCGGGTCGACCACGACGGCCTCGAGCTGCTTGCCCAGCACGCCGCCCTTCTTGTTCTGCTCGTCGATGAGCATCAGCATGGTGTCTTTCAGCGTCGTTTCGGAGATCGCCATGGTCCCCGAGAGCGAGTGCAGAACGCCCACCTTGATCGTGTCCTGGGCGAAGGCGGCCGAGCTAAACATCAGCGAGCCGGCAGCAGCCCCCAGCATGGTTTTCAGAAAGTGCGACATGGTGGTGATAAATCCCTTATCGTCACGCCGCCGCGCGGATCAGTTGGCCGGCGGTTGAACCCCCGCAAGCTCCTCCCTAGATCCCCCGGACGACGTCTTGTTGCGTCTCGCGGTGGTGCGCTGTGATTTGGACGTCGCGCGCGCCACCGCATCCCCTGTTCGCGCCCTTGCGAACGCGAGGCTCAGCAGAACGACTTTGGGTCAGCCGGGGAATTGGGCATAGAGAGGCGCAACAGCGCATCGCGTCGTTTGCCCAATTTGCGGGCGTTTCGCGCCATATCTGCCCGCAAATTGGGCAGCGCGCCTATCCCAAGGTTATCGTCACAGGGCTGTTACGGTCGCTTCCCATCCGAAATGAGTCGCATTTTCCGGTCCGCCCACGGGCGCTTCCGGCGGCGACGGCACGTCGGCGCGGCAACCGGCATCGGAATTCTGGTGCGGCGGTCGGCGGGCGCCGTTCAGTCCGGCATCTCGAACCCGGGCAGCGCGTTGAACGCATCGCGCAGCGCCCCGCCCCACCCGTTCGAGATCACCTCGAAATAGGCGTCCCCCGACTCCACCCGGCCGACGAGGCCAATTCGGAACGTCTCGGATTCATAGACGTGCCAGTCGAGCGGCAGTGCGACCGAGAGGTTGGCCTTGATCGTGCTGTCGAAGGACACGAGCAGCAGCTTGATCGCCTCTTCGAAGCTCATGTCCGGATCGTAGGCGCGGATCAGGATCGGGCGGCCGTACTTGGTCTCACCGATCTGGAAGAACGGGGTGTCGTCGCTCGCCTCGATGAAGTTGCCCTCGGGATAGATCAGGTAGAGCCGCGGCTCACCGCCCTTGATCTGGCCGCCGACGATCAGCGTCGCGCCAAACGCGCTGTCGGCCTGCTGGCCGTAGTCGGCGTGCTGGGCAATCACCTCTTTCAGGGTCGATCCCACCAGCCGCGCGGCCTGGAACATCGACTCCACCTGCAGGATGTCGGGCGAGCGCTCGGACGGATGCTTTGAGCGTTCCTGCAGCAGCGAGATCACGGCCTGGGTCGTCGCCAGGTTGCCGCTGGTCATGATCGTGATCGACCGGTCGCCGGGCGTCTCGAAGGTGAACATCTTCCGGAAGGTCGAGATGTTGTCGACGCCGGAATTGGTCCGGGTGTCCGACATGAACACGATCCCGCGGTTCAGCTGAACCCCCACGCAATACGTCATCTGCGCGCCCCTTCCGGCCCTCGATTCGACCGGACGAGTCTATTGCTGAACCTGCAACGAAACGCAAAGCTCTTCGGCGGCGTCACCCTGCCTCAGGCCGTGGACCGGCGCGGCATCGGCGTAGTCGCGGCCGACGGCGACCCGGACGTAGCGGTCATCGGGGCAGACTTCGTTCGAGACGTCGAAGCCGACCCAGCCCAGCCCCTCGACCCAGACCTCGGCCCAGGCGTGGCTTGCCTCCTGCTCGGTCACGCCATCCATCATCAGGTAGCCCGAGACATAGCGCGCCGGCAGGCCCAACTGACGGGCGGCCGCGATCATCACGTGGGCGTGGTCCTGGCAGACACCCTTGCCGGCGGTCAGCGCCTCTTCGGCGGTGGTGGCGGCATGGGTCGCACCCTTGGTGTAGCTCACCGCCTCGCCCACGGCCTCGGACAGCGCGTGCATCCCGCCCAGCTGGTTCTCGGCCACCTCGCCCTCGACCTGCTTGGCCAGCCTGCGCACGTGTGCACCCGGCGTCGTGGCCGTGGTCTTGCGCAAAAACATCCAGTTCGGAACGAGGCTGCGGCTGGTGCCGACGACACCTGACCGGTCCTCGACCTCGACCTCGCCCTCACTGACGATCTCCAGGCGGTCGGCATCCTCCATTAGAACGAGGTCGACATGGTTGCGGTACTGGTCCTCGAAACTGACCTGCTTGCTGCCGCCGGTCAGGGTGGATTTCCACGACACAACCTTCTGCCCCATGGCGTCGCGCGGGGTCAGCCGCAGTTGCAGCAGCGCGTAGTGCACCGGCTGGTCGTAGGTGTAGATCGTCTTGTGCGAGATCTTCAGTCGCATCGTCTTGGCCCTATCCGTAGAAACGGAAATCTTCCTGGATTTGCCCGGCCAGCCGGGCGGTGTTGGCAATGCTGCCTTCAAGGAACTCGTGCAGTCCCTCGTCGAAGATCGAGTCGATCTCGCAGTTCTCGAGTTTCTCGTGCGTCTGCAGCGCGAGGTCGAGGCAGGGCAGCTCTCCGACATGTTTCTGCGCAAGGTAGCGCAGGTTGCCGGCGATCTTGGAGTAGCAGAACGCCAGGGAACGCGGCATCCGCTTGTCGAGAATGAGGAAGGCGGCGATGGCGCGCGGCGTCGTCTCGGCCTCGTTCAGCCAGCGGAACGAACGGAAGGCGCTGACCGACCGCAGGATCGTTTCCCACTGGGCATTGTCCATCGAGGACCCGACAAAGGCGGCCGACGGCAGCAGGACGTAGTACTTCACGTCGAGGATCCGCGCGGTGTTGTCGGCCCGCTCAACAAAGGTGCCGATGCGGGCGAAATCAAAGATCTCATTGCGCAGCATCGTCCCGTGCAGGGCGCCCCGCACAAGGCTCGATTGCTGCCGCACCGTTGCCAGCACGTCGGCGAGGTTCTTGACCGACACGGGCCGGCGCAGTTCCTCCTTCATCGTCATCCAGGTCTCGTTGGTCGCTTCCCAGACCTCGGAGCTGAGGGCGGTGCGCACCATCCGCGCGTTCGACCGCGCGGCCTCGATCACCGACATCACCGACGACGGGTTGTCCCGGTCGCGCAGCAGGAAGTTGATCACGTGCCCCTGTTCGAAGGTGTCATATTTCTCGAGGTAGAGCTCGCGCACCCCCGCGGTGGTCACGATGCTTTCCCATTCGGCTTCGGCGCTTTCCGATCCGGTCAGCGCGATCCGGAACCCGGTATCAAGCAGGCGCGCGGTGTTTTCGCTGCGTTCGAGGTAGCGGAACATCCAGAAAAGCCCGCCGGCAGTTCTTCCCAGCATCGGCATGTCAGTCCCCCAGAACCCAGGTGTCTTTCGTTCCGCCGCCCTGGGAGGAGTTCACGACGAGCGACCCCTCCTTCAGCGCGACGCGGGTCAGCCCGCCCGCCGTGATGTAGACCGAGTTGGGCGAGACCAGCACGAAGGGCCGCAGGTCGACGTGGCGTGGCGCGAGGCCCTTCTTGGTCATGATCGGCACGGTCGACAGCGCCAGCGTCGGCTGGGCGATGTAGTTGCCGGGCTTGGCGCGCAGCTTGGCCTCGAACTCCGACAGCTCCTTCTTCGAGGCCGCCGGTCCGACCAGCATCCCGTAGCCGCCCGATCCGTGCACCTCCTTCACGACGAGGTCGGCGAGGTTGTCGAGCACGTACTTCAGGCTGTCGGGTTCCGAGCAGCGCCAAGTCGGCACGTTCTTCAGGATCGCCTTTTCGCCGGTGTAGAACTGCACGATGTCCGGCATGTAGCTGTAGAGCGCCTTGTCGTCGGCGATCCCGGTGCCGGGCGCGTTGGCGATGGTGATGTTGCCCGCGCGGTAGACGTCCATGATCCCCGGCACGCCCAGAAGCGAGGTCGGGTTGAAGTTCAGTGGGTCAAGATAGTCGTCGTCCACGCGGCGATAGATCACGTCGAGCGGCTTGTAGCCCCGGATCGTACGCATCGCGACACGGCCATCGACGATCCTGAGATCGCCCGCCTCGACCAGTTCGGCGCCCATCTGGTCGGCGAGGAAGCTGTGTTCGAAATAGGCCGAGTTGTGGATACCCGGCGTCAGCACCGCCAGCGCGGGCTTGCTGCCGGTGAAGTTCGGCGGCGCGGCCTCGGACAGGGACCGGCGCAGCTCGGCCGGGTAGCTCGACACCGGCTTCACTCGCATCTGGGTGAAGAGCTCGGGGAACATCTGCAGCATCGTCTCGCGGTTCTCGAGCATGTAGCTCACGCCCGATGGCGTGCGGCAGTTGTCCTCGAGCACGTAGAAATCGTTCTCGCCCGTGCGGACGAGGTCGGTCCCGACGATGTGGGTGTAGACCCCGCCCGGCGGTGCGACGCCGACCATCTGCGGCAGAAAGGCTTCGTTGTTCTCGATGATCTCGGTCGGGATGCGCCCGGCCTTAAGGATTTCTTGCCGGTTGTAGATGTCGGCGAGAAAGGCGTTGATCGCGCGCACCCGCTGCTCGATCCCGCGCTCCAGCATCCGCCATTCCTGCGCGGCGATGATCCGGGGCACGATGTCGAAGGGGATCAGTCGTTCGTCCGCCTCGGACTGGCCGTAGACGTTGAAGGTGATCCCGATCCGCCTGAAAAAGGCCTCGGCCTCGGTCGACTTCTTCAAAAGGGTCTTCGGGTCCTCGCCCGAAAACCAGCCTGCGTAATCCGAATACGGGGCCCGGGCCGCGCCCGAACCATCCAGCATCTCGTCAAAAAATCGATTGTCCGTCATTCCGTCCTTGTCAGTTCAGGATGGCGCGCAATGGCGGCGCGGCTTTGCCCGGGCGGTGTGTCGCCCCCAGCCTAGCACATATTGGCTGCCCCTCTACTGCCTTGATCCTGCGCAATTGATCGGGCGCATACAAGACTTGCCGATGAACTAGTTCTGTGATGCCCGGAAAACAGGCAAATCGTTCGACACCCAGCAACGAGGCGCGAAACCGCTTTGTGAAACAGCATGTTATGCATCGCTGATACCGTGCAGAGCCGCACTGGCGGCACCGCATGCTTGTTCCGAGGCCTCTGGGCTGTCATGCAATAGGAAAGAGATTTGCACGGGCCGCCACCATGTCGATTCACGCCGCGATCCATCACCTGACGCACTACAAGTACGACCGGCTGGTCAATCTCGCGCCCCAGATCATCCGCCTCAGACCGGCGCCGCATTCGCGCACGCGGGTCATCTCTCATTCGCTCAAGGTGGGGCCCGAGCCGCATTTCGTGAACCACCAGCAGGACCCCTACGGCAACTGGCTGGCGCGGTTCGTGTTCCCCGAACCGGTGCGCGAATTCCGGATCGAGGTGGACCTCGTCGCGGACATGTCGGTCTACAACCCCTTCGACTTCTTCGTCGAGGACAGCGCCGAGGAGTGGCCGTTCGACTATCCGTCCGAGGTGACCGAGGACCTGTCGATCTACCGCACGCCCGAACCGATGGGCGCGCGGCTGCAGGCCTTCATGAAGACGCTGCCGCGCGACCACAAGCGGACAGTCGATTTCCTTGTCTCGCTCAACACCCATGTCGCCAACCACGTCGACTACACCATCCGGATGGAGCCGGGCGTGCAGACGCCCGAGGAGACGCTGGAACGGGTGTCGGGATCGTGCCGGGATTCCTCTTGGCTGCTGGTGCAGGTGCTGCGCAACCTCGGCTTTGCCGCGCGCTTCGTCTCGGGCTACCTGATCCAGCTGAAGCCCGACCTCGTGTCGCTCGACGGGCCGCCGGGGACCGACCACGACTTCACCGACCTGCACGCCTGGGTCGAGGTCTACCTGCCCGGCGCGGGCTGGATCGGGTTCGATCCGACCTCGGGCCTGCTGGCGGGCGAAAGCCACATTCCGCTGGCCGCCGCGCCGCACTACCGCAACGCCGCGCCGATCGCCGGCATGGCGTCCTACGCCGAGGTCGATTTCTCGTTCGACATGAAGGTGAACCGCGTCAGCGAACACCCCCGTATCACCAAGCCCTTCAGCGACGATGCCTGGGACAGGCTGAACGCGCTTGGCCGCAAGGTCGACGCGCAACTGGCCGAGGGCGACGTGCGCCTGACGATGGGGGGCGAGCCGACCTTCGTCAGCATCGACGACTTTGAAAGCGCCGAATGGAACACCGCCGCCGTCGGCCCGATGAAGCGCGGGCTGGCAGACAAGCTGATCCGCCGGCTGCGCGACCGCTTCGCGCCGGGCGGATTCCTGCATTACGGCCAGGGCAAGTGGTATCCCGGAGAGACGCTGCCGCGCTGGACGTTCAGCCTCTACTGGCGCCGCGATGGCAAGCCGATCTGGTCGGATGAAAGCCTGATTGCAGCCGAGGACGCCAAAACCGGCGCCGGCCCGGCCGAGGCCGAGGCACTGATGGCCACGATCGCCGAGGACCTCGGACTGGGCGCGGACTACGTTGCCCCCGCCTTCGAGGACCCGGGCGAGTGGATGCTGAAAGAGGCGAACCTGCCCGAGAACGTCACGCCCGAGAACAACAAGCTGAAGGACCCCGAGGAACGTCATCGCATGGCGAAGGTGTTCGAACGCGGGCTGACGGAACCCTCGGGCTACATCCTGCCGGTCCAGGCTTGGCAGTCGCAGGCCAGTGGCCGGCGCTGGCGGTCCGAGAAATGGAAGCTGCGGCGCGGCCGGATCTTCCTCGTCCCCGGGGACAGCCCGGTCGGCTACCGCCTGCCGCTCGGCACGCTGCCCTACGTCCCGCCGGCGCAGTACCCCTATACCTACATCGTCGATCCGACCGTCGACCGCGATCCCCTGCCGGACTACCACGCGCAGGAAGGGATGCCCGAAACCACGCCCGAGCGCAGCCAGCCGGTCAGCGCGCCGCAGCCTGCCGGGCCGGTGCAGGACGTGATCGAACAGCAGCTCAGCGAACTGGGCGGCGCCGTGCGCACCGCGCTGTCGGTCGAACCGCGCGACGGGCGGCTCTGCGTCTTCATGCCCCCGGTCGAGGCGCTCGAGGACTACCTCGACCTGATCGCAGCCGCCGAACGCGCAGCGGAGAAACTGGGCCTTCCGATCCATATCGAGGGCTATTCCCCGCCGCACGATCCCCGGATGAACGTCATCCGCGTCGCCCCCGACCCGGGCGTGATCGAGGTGAACATCCACCCCGCCGCCAACTGGGAGGAATGCGTGGCCACCACGCAAGCCGTCTACGAGGAGGCGCGGCAATGCCGCCTCGGCGCCGACAAGTTCATGATCGACGGGCGCCATACCGGCACCGGCGGCGGCAACCACGTCGTGGTGGGGGCGAGACCCCGAACGATTCGCCCTTCCTGCGGCGGCCCGACCTGCTGCGCTCGCTGATCCTCTACTGGCAGCGGCACCCGTCGCTGTCCTACCTCTTCTCGGGCCTCTTCATCGGCCCGACCAGCCAGGCGCCCCGGATCGACGAGGCCCGGCACGACACGCTCTACGAGCTCGAGATCGCGCTGGCGCAGATCCCCGACCCGGACGAAGGCTATCCCCAGCCGCTGCCGTGGCTGGTCGACCGCCTGCTGCGCAACATGATGACGGACGTGACCGGCAACACCCACCGGGCCGAGATCTGCATCGACAAGCTCTTTTCCCCCGACGGCCCGACCGGCCGCCTCGGCCTGATCGAGTTCCGCGGGTTCGAGATGCCGCCGGACGCCAAGATGTCGCTCGCCCAGCAGGTGCTGATCCGCGCGATCATCGCCCGGATGTGGCATTCCCCCATCAAGGGCAAACCCGTCCGCTGGGGTACGGTCCTGCATGACCGCTTCATGCTGCCGCATTTCGTCTGGGAGGATTTCCTCGACGTGCTGCGCGACCTGAACGACCATGGCTTCGCGGTAGAGCCCGAATGGTTCGTCGCCCAGCAGGAGTTCCGCTTCCCGTTCTGCGGCGAGGTTGAGTACGAAGGCGTTCAGCTTGAGCTGCGGCAGGCGCTCGAACCCTGGCACGTGCTGGGCGAAACCGGCGCGATCGGCGGCACCGTGCGCTACACCGACAGTTCGGTTGAACGGCTGCAGGCGCGGGTCAAGACGATCTTCCCCGACCGCTACGCGCTCCACTGCAATGGCCGCCCCGTTCCGCTGGCCGGCACGGGCACCACCGGCACCTTCGTCGGCGGCATCCGCTTCAAGGCTTGGCAACCGCCCGAGGCGCTGCACCCGGTGCTGCCGGTCAACGCGCCGCTGCATTTTGACATCTACGACACCTGGACGCGGCGGGCGATCGGCGGCTGCACGTACCACGTCGCCCATCCCGGCGGGCGGAACTACGACACCTTCCCGGTCAACGGCAACGAGGCCGAGGCGCGCCGCCTCGCCCGGTTCGAGCCGATGGGTCACAAACCGGGCGTTTATGTGCCCGCGCCGGAACAGGTTCACCCTGACTTTCCGACGACCCTCGACCTGAGGCGATCACCCGGGATATGACGTGCCATGGACGACACGGCACGCGATCTGACGACGGACCAGGGGGTGCAGCGGCTTCTCGCTGACTACGCCCCGCTGGCGGGCGTGGCCGACGAACTGCTGGACGCCTCGGGCCGGATGCGCCCGGTCTGGGCCGATTTCATCGACCACCTGGCCGGTCAGCCGCCGGACGAGATGGCGGGCCGGTTCGCGCGTGGCGATCTCTACCTGCGCGACGCGGGCGTCTACTTCCGCCGCTATGCCCCGCAGTCCCGCGGCGACAGGGACTGGCCGCTCAGCCACATCCCGGTGATCCTGCACGCGGACGAGTTCGAACGCATCTCGGAGGGGCTGATCCAGCGGGCCGAGATCCTCGAACGCGTGGTCGCCGACCTCTACGGCGCGCAAAGCCTGATCACCTCGGGGCAGCTGCCCCCCGAGGTCGTCGGCGACAATCCCGAATGGCTGCGCCCGATGGTCGGGATCCGGCCGGTATCGGGGCACTACCTGCATTTCCTCGCCTTCGAGATCGGGCGGTCGCCCGACGGCTCGTGGTTCGTCCTCGGCGACCGGACGCAGGCGCCCTCGGGCGCGGGCTTTGCGCTGGAGAACCGGATGGCGACCGGGCGGGTATTCCCCGAGGCCTTTGCTACCGCCCGCGTCACCCGCCTGGCCGGGTTCTTCCGTGCCTTCCGCGCACAGCTCGACGCCCTGCGCGAGGAGGCCAGCGAGAACGGCCGCGCGCCGACCAATTCGCGTCCGGCGATCCTGACGCCCGGCCCCTCGACCGACACCTATTTCGAACACACCTACATCGCCCGCTACCTCGGCCTCATGCTGCTCGAGGGCGAGGACCTGACCGTCCTGAACGGCCAGCTGATGGTGCGCACCGTCGCCGGGCTGAAGCCGGTCTCGGTCCTGTGGCGGCGGCTCGATGCGTCGTTTGCCGACCCGATGGAGCTGAACGAGAAATCTCAGATCGGCACGCCCGGCCTGGTCTCGGCCCTGCGCGAGGGCACGGTGAGCATGGTCAACATGCTGGGCGCCGGCGTGCTGGAAACCCGCGCGATGATGGCCTTCCTGCCGCGGATCGCGCGGCACCTGACCGGCGAAGAGCTGAAGCTGCCGAACATCGCGACCTGGTGGTGCGGCCAGTCGGCCGAGCAGGCCCATGTCGCCGGGAACGCCGACCGGATGATGATCGGCCGCGCCATGTCGACCGCCCTGCCCTTCAGCCGCGAGGCCGACCTTGCGCTCGGGGGCGAGTTCACCGACGGGGCCGAACACGGCGAGTTGGCCAGCTGGATCGCCGAGAACGGCCGCACCCTCGTGGGGCAGGAGGCAGTGACGCTGTCCACCACCCCGGTCTGGGAGGGCGACCGCTTGGTGCCGCGCCCGATGACCGTGCGCATCTTTGCCGCCCGCACCGCGCAGGGCTGGCAGATCATGCCCGGCGGCTACGCGCGGATCGGGCGCAGCGGCGACACCACCGCGCTGGCGATGCAGCAGGGTGGATCGGTTGCCGACGTCTGGATCGCCAACGACAAGCCGGTGCCGCAGGACACGCTGATGTCCGCGCGCGGCAAGGCCCTGCGCGAGGCGCCTTCGGTCTTGCCGTCGCGGGCGGCGGACAACCTGTTCTGGATGGGCCGCTACGTCGAACGCTCGGAAAGCTCGATCCGCCTGCTGCGCGCCTGGCACCTGCGGCTGGCCGAGACCGGCGGCCGCGCGGCGCCGCAGCTTTCGGGGCTGGCGGCACATCTCAAGGCGCTCGACATCGACCCGTCCCGCCGGGTACCACCCGCGCTTGTGATGCAGATTTCGGCCGCCGAAGGCTGCGCCGGCAAGGTACGCGACCGCTTCTCGGTCGATGCCTGGTGGGCGCTGCACGACCTGGCGACCACGGCGCAGAGCCTCGACGGCAAGGCCGTGGCGGGCGACGACACCGCCCGCGCCATGGGCCTGTTGCTGCGCCGCACCACCGGCTTCGCCGGCCTCGTGCACGAGAACATGTACCGTTTCACCGGCTGGCGATTCCTCAGCTTCGGCCGGGCGCTGGAACGGGCCGACAACCTGGCTCACCTGCTGGGCAGCTTCACTGACGAGGCCGCGCCCGAGGGCAGCTGGGACCTGCTGGCCGAGCTGGGCGACAGCGTGATGACGCATCGCCGCCGCTACCGCTCGGACACCTCGCGCGACACGGTGGTCGACCTGCTAGCGCTCGATGCGAACAACCCGCGCTCGATCCTCTTCCAGGTCGAGGCGATGTGCGATCACGCCGCCCGCCTGCCCGAGGCCGAGATCAGCGGCAAGATGCAGGCTCTCGGGCGCGACCTGATGCGGATCCGGACCGAGCTGAGCGTCGGTGACCCCGACGACTGGCCGGCCGAGCGGTTCCACGAGCTGCGCACCGACCTGTCGATGGTCGCGGCGCACCTGGCTGTCGGCTACCTGGGGTGACGCGATGCTCTACGACATCGGCCTGACGATCGAACACGGCTACGCCAGCCCCGCCGAGGGCGCGCGCACGCTGACCCACCTGCTGCCCCGCACGCTCTGGGGGCAACAGACGCTGATCACCGGCATGATCGAGGCAGACCCCTGGCCGGCGGAGCGCATCGACCGCACCGATTTCTTCGGCAACCCGGTGACGGAGTTCGCCTGGCGCGAGCCGGTCGAGTCGCTGATCCTGACCCTGCAGGCCCGCGTGGAACGCAGCGCCATGCCGACGACGATGGACCTGTCACCCGACCTCGCCGGGCTGGACCGCGAGGTGTCGCAGGTGCGCGACATCGGACCGAACAGTCCGCACCATTTTCGTGGCGCCTCGCCCCGGGTCGCGCTGCACCCGGCGATGACCGCCTTTGCCCGCGACTGCGCCCCCCCGGGCACCACCGCGCAGCAGGCAGTTGTCGCCATCGGCAAGCGGCTTTACCGCGAGATGGATTTCGACGCCGACGCGACCGAGGTCGATACCCCGCCAGCCGAGGCGTTCGAACACCGCCACGGGGTCTGCCAGGACTTCACCCACATCATGATCGCCTGCCTGCGCGGCATCGGGATCCCGGCGGCCTACACCTCGGGCTTCCTTCGCACCCTGCCGCCGCCCGGCAAGGAGCGCCTGGCCGGGGCCGACGCGATGCACGCCTGGGTCCGGGCCTGGGTCGGGCTCGAAGGCGGCTGGATCGAATTCGATCCGACCAACGACCGGATGGTGGGCACCGACCACATCGTCGTGGGCTATGGCCGCGACTATTCCGACGTGGCCCCCGACCGCGGCGTGCTGCGGACCTGGGGCGAGCAGGAGAGCAACCAGGCCGTCGACGTGATCCCGGTGGAAGAGGCCGCCTGACGCGTCCTCACCCCGCCAGCAGCGCCTCGGCCCGCGCCAGGTCCTCGGGCCGGTTCACGTTCAGGAACGCCACCCCGCCATCGGCAAAGACCGCCACCGCGGCGCCCTGCGCCTCGGCCCATCGGCCCAGCCGCCGTTCGCCGCCCCGCAGGGTCGCGCGCAGACCTTCGCGCAGGGAAACCGGCCAGAGCGCGCAGGCCGGGTGCAGGCGCGGCCCCTCGGCGCCGGGCTCTGCGGCGACGGCCAGCGGCGGATCCCGCCCCTCGGCCGCCAGCAACAGCCGCGGCACGAGGTCGGGCGGCAGGAACGGCGTGTCGACAGATACGGTCACCAGCGCCGCTGCGCCCTGTCCCGCCGCCCAGTCGAGCCCGGACAGCACGCCCGCCAGCGGCCCCAGTCCGCCCGGTTCGCCATCGGCCAGCACCGGCATCCCGTAGCCCGTGAACCGCGCCGGATCGCCTGCCGCGCTGATCGCACAGGTCGCGACCTGCGGCAGGAACCGGTCGGCCACATGCGCGATCAGCGGTCGCCCGGCAAGGGGCACGAAGGCCTTGTCGACGCCGCCCATGCGCCGTCCCTGTCCGCCGGCCAGGATCAAACCCAGCGGCTCCGTCATGGTGCGGGCCCAAACGATTGTTTCACGCAATGGCGCTGCTGCAATTGCATCCCCCTTCCGGCGGCGTTACGTCTCCGGTCCAGGAACCTACGGACAATCCCCGATGACGACCACCGTCAAATCCGCCTACTGGAAAGGCGTCCGGGACGGCGCGCCCTTTTTCCTGGTCGTGTCGCCCTTTGCGCTGCTGTTCGGCGTGGTCGCGACCGAGGCCGGGTTGAACGTCTGGGAAGCGCTTGGGTTTTCCGTCGCCGTCATTGCCGGCGCGGCCCAGTTCACCGCGCTCCAGCTGCTGCAGGACGACGCCCCGGCGGTGATCGCGCTCGTCTCGGCCCTGGCGGTGAACCTGCGGATGGCAATGTATTCGGCAACCCTGACGCCCTACCTGGGCGAGGCGCCGCTGTGGAAGCGGGCCTTCGTGGCCTATTTCCTCGTCGATCAGAGCTTTGCCATGTCGGTCGGCACCTTCGAGCGGAACAGGGATTGGTCGATCCCGGTGCGGCTGGCCTACTTCTTCGGGGTCGTCACCCCGGTCTGCCCATTCTGGTACGTCTTCACCCTGGTCGGCGCGCTGATCGGGGACGCCATCCCGCCGGCCTTTGCGCTCGATTTCGCGATGCCGATCACCTTCATCGCCATGGTCGCGCCGATGCTGCGCTCGGTCCCGCACCTGGTGGCCTGCTTCGTGGCGGTGGTCGCGGCGCTGGTGCTGGTGTCGCTGCCGCTGAACCTGGGCCTGCTGATCGCGGGCCTCCTGGGCATGATGGCGGGCGCCGCGACCGAGAAGCTGATGGAACGCCGCCGCCCCGTCGTAGTCGAGCCCGCGTGCCAGGAGGCCGCCGAATGATCGATCACGTCCAGCTCTGGTTCGTCATCGCCGGGCTTGCCATCGGCAGCTTCGGCCTGCGCTTCGTGTTCCTGGGGCTTGTCGGAAACAAGCCGATGCCGGAATGGCTGCTGCGTCACCTGCGCTACACCGCCGTGGCGATCCTGCCCGCGCTGGTCGCCCCGCTGGTGGTCTGGCCCGCGGCCACCGGCGGCGAACCCGATCCGGCCCGCCTCGGCGCGACCTTCGCGACGCTCGCGGTCGGCATTGCCACGCGCAATGTCTTTGCCGGCATCCTCGCGGGTGCGGTCACGCTCTTCGGGTTGATGGCCTGGCTGGGCTGAGGATCAGCCGCCCGCGGGCGGGGTGAAATCCTCGTAATAGGTGCGCCGGGGCGCGCCGGTGATCTCGACGAAACTCTCGGCCACCGTCTCGGGGTAGAACGAGGTGCGGATGCCCTCGAACCCCGGAAGCTGCTTGAGGATCGCGGCCGTGCTGGTGGCGCACTGGGTCTGGCCCACCGGGCCCCGCGCGATCGCCAGTTGCAGCGCCTTCTCGGCCACCTCGGGCGAAACCGCGACCTCGTTCGCAACGACGTGGTAGGTCGCGCGGGCGTGCATGCTCTCGTATCCCAGCTGCATCCGCGGGGTGATGCCGTAAAGCACGTCGCCCCGGCGCGGCGTTTCCTCGTGGTGGAACGACCCGGCCGGGTCGAAGATCACCCGCTGGGAGCCGTTGATCAGCAGCGCGGTATGCGCACCCGCGCCGCTGGTGTTGTTTACGATCGTGTAGAGCGTCAGCGACGGCTTCGCCGGATCGGAATAGGCAAACCGCTGAACCTCGGCGAGCGAGGCACCGCCGGTGCGCTGGCCCTCGCCCGCGCAGGCGGACAGGGCGACCAGGGCCAGAACGGCCAAGCCTTGGCGCAGCATGGGAAGTCCTCGCGTCGGGATCAGGGGGCCGGGGCGATCAGGAGTTGAAGATCGCCAAGAAGATGAGGGTGAAGATGGAAATGCCGGCGACCCAGATGGCGGCCTTGATGAAGCCTTCAAAGGTCTTCTCGTGTTCGGTGATGTCCATCTCGCCGTGCTTGTATTCGGCCATGTCCGTGATCCTCGTCGGTAGTCAGGTCCTGTTCGGACCGTGACTAGCCTATTCGAAGCGCCCTGTCACGATCCCGATGCAGCCAATGCGCGGCTTGCGTCACTCCGCCTCTCCGGCCTCGACCTGCTGCTCGAGATCGGCGGCCAGGCGGAACCCGATGCGCTGCGGTTCGACCGCGTTCTCGGGCTTTGGCAGGGCGCGCAGCATGACGCTCAGCTGGGTGACATGCTGCACCAGCTGGGTCTTCGCGCCCGAGGGATCCGTGCCGTAGAAGGTCACGATGTCGGGGTCGAAGAACCCCATCCCCTCGATCCGCATCACCCCGGCGTCCGAGCCGGTGAAACCGATGGCGACCTCGTGTTCCGCGTCCAGCAGCTTCTCGAAGTTCTGGATGTAGAGGATCAGCCGCTCATAGGCCCATTCCGCCGGGCTCTTGGCCTGCACCGGCTTTTTCGTCAGCGCGTTCGGCCCGCCCGGATCGGCGTTCGGATCGGAATGCGCGTCGTGGCGGCGCGGCATCGCGTCGGCCTCGGCCGCCTCGGCGGTGGTCTTGATCGGGTCGTCGTCGGTCATGCCGGCACCGCCTGCCAGAGGTAGGCCCCGTCCTCGCGCAGGATGCGGGTCGCCTGCCCGGTCCGGTAGAGGTGGCTGAGGTGGGCATAGGCCTCGATCATGGCGAGGTGGAAGGTCCCCTCGTCGATCTTGCGCTTGAAGAGCGGCGGAAAGCACTCCACCGCCGTCTTCGGCTCCGCGATGTGGGTCTGCAGGCGGCGCAGGCCGGAATGGTGGTTGTTGATCAGCTGGCGCATCCGGGTCGGCAGGCCGGTGAAGGGCAGCTTGTGCCCCGGCAGCACGAAATGCTCGTCCCGCGCGTGGGTCGACAGGCGTTCGCAGGCCTCGAGCCAGTCGGCCAGCGGATCGGCCTCGATCTCGGCTGCCTGCACGCCCACGTTGGGCGAGATCGACGGCAGCAGCTGGTCGCCGCCGATCACGAGGTTGTCGTCGCGCGACCAGAGCGTGACATGCTCGGGCGCGTGGCCGCCGCCCATGCGGACGTCCCAGTCCCGCCCGCCGATGCGCACCACGTCACCCTCGACCAGCCGCATGTGGCCGACCGGAATCGGGTGCACGATATCGGCAAAGTTGAAGGGCCGCGCCTTGCGGCGCTCCTCGACCTGCGCGGCAGGCATCCCGGCCTTGGTCCAGTAGGCGACATTGGCGGCGGAATGCTGTTCCTCAACGTCGAGGACCAGCATCCGCGACAGCAGATAGGAGGTGCGCGAGGTCCAGTGTTCCGCCCCCCGCGCCATGAACCAGCCCAGCATCCCGACGTGATCGGGGTGGTGATGCGTGATCAGCACCCGGTTCACAGGCTTGCCCTTCAGCGGACCGGCCAGCAGTGTTTCCCAGATGCCGACCGTCTTCTTGGTGTGGGTGCCGGTGTCGACGATGGTCCAGCCATCGCCATCATCCAGCGCGAAGACGTTCACATGGTTCAGCGCCATCGGCAGCGGGATCCGCAGCCAGAGCACCCCTTCGGCGACCTCGATCGCCTCGTGATGGTCGGGGGTGTCTCGTGCGGGTAGCGGATCGCGGCCGTGGCGCCGTCCATCATGCGGTCATGTCCTCCGGGGTCAGCGCGTACAGGTCGTCGCTGCCCACCATTGCCTGTGCCAGAAGGCCGACGTGGTCCGGCAGCAGCCGGTTCACGTAGAACCGCGCAAGCTTGCGGCGGGGGCCGTCCTCACCCTCTTCCATAGCGGCTTTCAGATGGTAATGACCACCCAGCACCCGTGCGAATGCAGATAGGTAGGGAACGGCGCCGGCAAAGCGCACGTTCATGTCGCCCTGCCCCAGCAGCCACTCGGTCGCCTCGCGCAGGGTCTCGTTTGCCTGCCAAACGGGTTCGGCCAGGTCGTCGAGCGTGCCGCGGGCGGATTCGGCGGTCGCCTCGACCTCGTCCAGAAGGGCAAAGGCTGCGTCGCCACCGTCCATCATCTTGCGCGCGACAAGGTCCATCGCCTGGATGCCGTTGGTGCCCTCGTAGATCGCCGTCACACGGACATCGCGGCTGAACTGCGCGGCACCCGTCTCTTCGATGAAGCCCATGCCGCCGTGCACCTGCACGCCGGTCTCGCTGACCCGCATGCCGGTGTCGGTGCCGAAGGCCTTGGCGATCGGCGTCAGCAGCGCGGCGCGCGCGGCCCATTCCGGTTTCCCGGTCGCCTTCGCCATGTCGAGCGCCACGGCACAGGCCAGCGCGATGGAACGCGAGGCAAAGAGGTCGGCCTTCATCGTCAGCAACATCCGGCGGACGTCGGCGTGGTCGATGATCGTGCCGGTGCCCTCGACCGGGGTCGCGCCCTGCTTGCGGTCGAGCGCATAGGCCAGCGCGTGCTGGTAGGCGCCGTCGGCAGCCCCGATCCCCTGCACCCCGACGCCGAGGCGGGCGTTGTTCATCATGGTGAACATCGCGGCCATGCCCTTATGTTCCTCGCCCACGAGCCAGCCCTTGGCACCCGAGAATTCCATCACACAGGTCGGAGAGCCGTGCAGGCCCATCTTGTGTTCCAGGCTGACGACGCGGAGGCTGTTCGCCTCGCCCAGCGATCCGTCCTCGTTCGGGATGTACTTGGGCACCATGAAGAGGCTGATGCCGCGCGTCCCCGGCGCCCCGTCGGGCAGCCGCGCGAGGACCAGGTGGCAGACGTTGCCGCCGAAATCGTGGTCGCCCCAGGAGATGAAGATCTTCTGCCCGGATACCGCATAGCTGCCGTCGCCGTTGGGTTCCGCCTTGGAGCGCAGCGCGCCCACGTCCGACCCGGCCTGCGGCTCGGTCAGGTTCATCGTGCCGGTCCACTCGCCCGAGATCAGGCGCGGCAGGTAGAGCTCCTTCATCCAGTCCGGCGCGTGCGCCTCGAGCGCCTCGATCTGGCCCTGGCTCAGCAGCGGGTTCAGGCCCAGCGACAGGCAGGCGGCGCTGATCATGTCGTTGAACGCGGTGGTCAGCGTGTGCGGCAAGCCCATGCCGCCGAATTCCGCCGGGGCCGAGATGCCGATCCAGCCGCCTTCCGAGATCGCCTTGAACCCCTCGGCAAATCCCTTGGAGGTCCGCACCACGCCGTTCTCCAGCACCGCGGGGTCAAGATCGCCGCTGCGGTTCAGGGGCGCCAGAACGTCCTGGCAGAGGCGCCCGGCCTCGGTCAAGATCGCCTCGACCGTGTCGGGGGTCGCCTCGCCGAACAGATCGGTGGCCGCGACCTGGTCGAAACCGACGACCTTGTCGAGGATGTAACGGAACTCGGAAACGGGTGCTGCATACGGCATGGAAATCCTCCCCAGGGGAACGGCCACTTGGCATTCCTGCCATGCGGGATTAAGCGTTCGGAGCTGTTCAATAGAGTATTGAGCGCCCCACGACCAGCAACCGAAACGCGGCGTCACGGGCGCCGGTGACCCGAGATGCCTCAGACCCGCCTCCTTGCCCCCGATACCGAGGGGATCGCCGCCGCCGCCGACATCCTGCGCGCGGGCGGCCGCGTCGCGTTGCCGACCGAGACTGTTTATGGCCTTGGCGCCGACGCCCGGAGCGATGCCGCCGTGGCCGGGATCTTTGCCGCCAAGGACCGCCCGGCATTCAATCCGCTGATCGTGCACGTGGCTGACCCGACGATGGCCGAGGCGCTGGTGGTCTTCCCCGATGCCGGGCGTGCCCTCGCACGCGCCTTCTGGCCCGGGCCGATGACCCTGGTCCTGCCGATGCGCCCCGGCGCCGGGATCGCGCCGTTGGTGACGGCCGGGCTCTCCACCCTCGGGGTGCGGGTGCCGACGCATCCAGTGGCCCATGCGCTGCTTACGGCCTTCGGCGGCCCTGTCGCCGCGCCCTCGGCCAACCCTTCGGGCCGGATCAGCCCGACGACCGCGGCGCATGTCATGGCGGGCCTTTTGGGCCGGATCGAGGCGGTTCTGGACGGCGGCGCCAGCCCGGTGGGGCTGGAAAGCACCATCGTCGGTTTCGACACGGAAGGCCGCGCCCGCCTGCTGCGTCCCGGTGGTATCTCGGCCGAAGAGATCGAGGCGGTGCTGGGCGCCCCGCTGCTGGCCCACGCGGCCGAGGACGGGATCACTGCGCCGGGCCAGATGCTGTCGCACTACGCCCCGAGCGGCACGATCCGCCTGAACGCCACCGCCGCCCGCCCCGGCGAGACGCTGGTGGGGTTCGGCACGGTGACAGGGGCGCTGACGCTGAGCGCTGCGGGTGACCTGACAGAAGCGGCCGCACGGCTCTTTGCCATGTTCCACCAGCTCGACGAGATGCGGGCCGAGCGGATCGCCATCGCGCCGATCCCGGATGAGGGCCTTGGCGTCGCGATCAACGACCGCCTGCGCCGCGCCGCCGCGCCGAGGGGATAGGCTAGAATCAGGGAATTGGTGGGGCGGGAACCCCAGCCCCTGCCCTGCCCTCCTACGCCCGCCCGGCAGCCGCGGACAGCGTCGCCGGGCTGATCCCCAGCGTGTTCAGCGCCGCTTCCCACTTGCCGCCGAGGTCGGGGCCAAAGATCAGCTCGGCCGAGGCGTCGCAGGTCAGCCAGGCGTTCAGCCCCAGCTCGGTTTCGAGCTGGCCGGGCCCCCAACCGCAATAGCCGAGCGTCACCAGGGACTTCTCGGGTCCGCGCTCCTCGGCGATATCCTCCATGATGTCCATGGTTGCGGTCATCGCCAGTTCGTCGGTCACGTTCAGGGTCGAGATCGCCGACTGGTACTCCCGCGTGTGCAGGACAAAGCCGCGCTCCTCCTCGACCGGGCCGCCGGAGAGGACCGGCAGATCGGACACCTCCCCCTCGCAGTCGATCGAGAGCTGTTCGAACAGGTTGCCCAGCGTCACGCCGCGGGTCGGGCGGTTGATCATCAGGCCCATGGCGCCTTCGTCGGAATGCGCGCAGAGGAAGATCACGGCCGAGAAAAACCGTGAATCCTGCATGCCCGGCATGGCGATCAGAAGCTTGCCGGTGAGATCGGTGGGGTCTTGCACGGAACGCTCCGGACTGGACGGGTCTGGTCTGCTCTCCGGAAAATGGCCGCAATCGCCGGGCGATGCAAGGTTGGCACCGGCGATCTTGTGCCGCCACGGTCACGTGTCCGCGATGTTGCAGCGACTTCGCCCGAATGTGAGTTGGCAAGAGGCCGCCCGGCAAGACATGGCTAGGGGATGATACGCTTGCGCCCCACCCTTGCCGCCCTCGCCACGCTGGCCCTGACCGCCGGCACCGCCATGGCCAACCCCTATGCCGACAACCTCTCGGTCCGGCTGCTGCCGGGCTGGCGCAACGCGGACGGCACCCATACCGCGGGGCTGGAACTGAAGCTGGCCGAGGGGTGGAAAACCTATTGGCGCAGCCCGGGCGAGGCCGGCGTGCCGCCGGTCTTCACCTGGACCGGGTCCGATAACCTGCGCGACGCGCGGATCGTCTGGCCGCGGCCCGTGGTCTTCGACCAGGCCGGGATGCGTTCGATCGGCTACGAGGATCACGTCGTCCTGCCGCTGATCCTGACGCCTGAGCGGGCCGATGCGCCGATCACCCTGCGGGGCGAGGCGGCCGTCGGCATCTGCGAGGATGTCTGCGTCCCGGTCGAAATGCGGCTGACCGGGGTGCTGGACCCGTCCGAAGGCCGGCGCGACCCCGCGATCGCCGCGGCGCTCGCCTCGCGCCCCTACTCCGCGCGCGAGGGGCAGGTGGCCGGTGTCGACTGCAGCGTCGCACCCGGCCGCTACGGCCTGACGCTGACCGTCAGCATCGCCATGCCCGACATCGGCGGCGACGAGACGGTGGTGGTCGAGACCGGCGATCCGCACCTCTGGGCCGGGGACGCGACCTCGACCCGCCGGGGTGGGCGGCTGACCGGCGAGACCGAGCTGGTGCACAGCTCGGGCGGGGCCTTTGCGCTGAACCGGTCGGGCCTGACCTTCACGGTGCTTGGCCACGACCGCGCGGTCGAGATCAAGGGATGCGACTGAGCCGCGCTCAGGCCGCCGCGCGGCGCCGCATCGCCATCGTGACCGCCGTCGCCGCCCAGGCCAGCACCACTGCCAGCGCCATTCCCGCGACGTAGGCCAGCAGCGCCGCGGCCAGCGGCGGCATCGCCGCCAGCGCCGGTGCGGCGGCCAGCCAGCCGGGCAACGCGCCGGTCCAGACCGTCACGCCCATGGTCGCGGCCAGCCAGCCCAGCATCAGGGCCACGCCTGCCCAGCTCAGCGCCCTGAGGCCGCCGGCGCCCTCTGCCCGCAGCGCCCGGCGAAGCGAGGCCACCCGCCGTCCCACGTCGAGCTGCGCCGCCATCAGCGCCGGCACCACCAGCAGCACCAGCACCATGCCGAAGCCGAGCCCGTAGCAGAGCGTGATCACCGTGGGCTTGAGGAACTGCGCCTGGCTCGAGTTCTCGTAGAGCAGCGGCGCGAGTCCCAGCACGGTCGTCAGCGTGGTCAGCAGCACCGGCCTGAGCCGGTCGGCCGCGCCGTCGATGATCGAGGGGATGAGCCCCCGCTCCTCGGCGTATTCGTCGATGGTGGTGACCAGCACGATGGCATCGTTGATGATGATCCCGGTCATGCCGATCACGCCGACCACGGTGAACATCGACATCGGCACGTCCCAGGCATGGTGGCCGTAGATCGTACCGACCATGCCGAAGGGAATGATCGCCATGATCACCAGCGGCCGGGTCCACGAGGCAAAGACCCAGGCCAGCACCATGTAGATGCCGACCAGCACCAGGATCAGGCCGTTCAGCGCGTCACCCAGAAACGCGTTCTCCTGTTCCGAAAGCCCGCCCATCTGCCAGTCGACCTGGTGTTCGCTGGCGATGCGCGGCAGGATCTCGGTCTCGAGCGCCTGCATGATCTCGGCCGCGCGGGCCGGGTCGTCCTCCGAGATGTCGCCGGTCACCGTCACGGTGCGCAGCCCGTTCTCGCGCCGGACAGTGGAAAAGCCGCTCTGCCGGTCCACGGTGACAAGGTCGGCGAGCGGCACGTAGTCACCCGTGTCCATCCGCATCTGCGTGTTGTCGAGGAAATCGGCGGTCAGCTCGTCCTCGGGCAGTTCGACCCGGATCGTCGCCGAGCGCGGGCCCTCGGGATAGGTCGCCGCCTCGATCCCGTTCAACCGGTGCCGCAGCACCCGGCCGAGCGTGTCGATGGTAAAGCCGAGGGCCCGGCCCTGCGGCGTCAGTTCGAGGATCAGCTCTTCCTTGTCGTAGGAGAGCGAATCCTCGACCGCCGAGACCTCGGGGTATCGCAGCACCGCCGTGGTCAGCGCCTCGGCCGCGGCCTTGAGCGTGGCGGAGTCGGCCCCGTAGAACTGCACGTCGAGCGCGTCGCCCCCCGGACCGTGCCGCCATCCGCGGAACGAAATCTCCTCGACCATCGGGTGGCGGCGCACGGCATCCTGCAGCTCGGCCACCAGCGCGTAGGAGGAATAGGGCCGCAGGTCCGGGTCGATCAGCTCGATCGCGATGGAGCCCAGCTGGTCGGCATCCTTCGTTTCAGCGCTGGCCAGCGCACGGCCCGTGTTGCCGCCGATCTCGGCCATGGCATAAGCGATCGGGTTCAGCCCGTATTCCTTCTCGTAGAGCTTGCCGATCTCCTCGGTCGCGCGCTGCATCTCGCGCATCATCTCGAGCGTGTCCTCGCGCGTCGCGCCCGCCGCCATCGAGAAGTTGCCCGAGACCGAGGGCTGTTCCGGCGAGTTGAAGAAGCGCCACGGCACCTTGCCGGTGATCACGTGGTTCACCTGGAAGGCAAAGATCACCACGACGCCGGCCATCACCGGGTAGCGCATCCAGACCACCCCGGCCATCATCGGCCGGAAGATGGTGGTGCGGAACCAACGGAAGCCGCGGTTCACCAGGCGCGAGGGCATGTCGTACCAATGCGTCTCGTTCGCGTGGCGCAGTGCGTGGCTCATGTGATGCGGCAGGATCAGGAAGCATTCGATCAGCGACGCGACCAGCACCGCGATCACCGTGAAGGGAATGTCCTGGATCATCTCGCCAAAGCGGCCGCCGATGGCCGTGAGGCCGAAGAAGGCGATCACGGTGGTGAGGGTGGCGCAGAACACCGGCATCGCCATGCGCCGCGCCGCCGTCTCGGCCGCGACGACCGGGCTTTCACCGTAGCGCCGGAACCGCGCATCGGCATGTTCGCCGACCACGATGGCGTCGTCGACCACGATCCCCAAAGTGATGATCAGCCCGAAGAGCGAGATCATGTTCAGCGTGAGCCCGCCCAGCTGCATGAAGGCGATCGCCGCCAGCATCGAAACCGGGATGCCGGCCGCCACCCAGAGCGCGGTGCGCGCGTTCAGAAAGAGGAAGAGCAGCACAAGCACCAGCACCAGCCCGACGATCCCGTTGTCGAGCAGGATGTCGAGGCGGCCGGTGATCTCTTCCGCGCGGGTGCGGATCAGGTCGATCGACGTGCCTTCGGGCAGCACCACCTGCATGTCGCGGGCGACATCCTCGACCCTGCGCTGGACCTTGATGGCGTCGCCCTGGTCGGACCGGTCCACCCGGATCGAGATCGCCGGGTTGTCGCCGACGAAATAGCTGTGCCCGCTTCCGATCCCCTCGACGCGGACATCGGCCACGTCGCCGATGGTCAGCTCGGACCCGTCGGCATTCAGCCTGAGCGGGATCGCCGCGATCTGGTCGGCCGACCGCTTCTCGACCCCGGTGCGGACCCTCGCGTTGCCGCCCGCCACGTCGCCCGCCGGGTCGGTGTCGACCTCGGCGGCGATGGCATCGGCGATCTCGGCCATGGTGATGTCATGGGCGATCAACTTGACCGACGGCACCTCGATCACGGTGTTGTTCGCGGTCACCCCCCGGATAGTCGTGCGGGTCACCCCCTCGGCGAACAGGCGCACGACGAACTCGTCGGCAAACCGCCCCAGCTGGTCGAGGCCCACGGGCCCGGTGATCACCACGTCCGTCACGCGGTCGCGCCAGCCGCCCCAGCGGATCGTCGGCTCCTCGGCCTCTTCGGGCAGGTTGGTGACGCCGTCCACCGCAGCCGAGACATCGTCGGCGGCGCGCGCCATGTCCCAGTTCGGCTCGAACTCCAGGTTGATCCGCGCCCGCCCTTCCGAAGACCGGCTGTCGGAACTCGCCACTCCCTCGACCGCCAGCAACACGGGTTCCAGCAGCTGCACGATGGAGGCGTCGATGTCGTCGGCCCCGGCGCCATCCCAGGTGACCGCGACGGTGATCTCGTCTGAAATCACGTCGGGAAAGAACTGCGCCCGCATCCGCGGCACGGCGGCAATGCCGATCACGATCAGCGCCAGCAGAAGAAGGTTCGCGGCGGTGGCGTGGCGGGTGA
The DNA here is from genome assembly GCF_042188925.1 of Pseudooceanicola sp. LIPI14-2-Ac024. Classification (GTDB taxonomy): domain Bacteria; phylum Pseudomonadota; class Alphaproteobacteria; order Rhodobacterales; family Rhodobacteraceae; genus Pseudooceanicola. Next base: position 3,799,870 of record NZ_CP170102.1, on the reverse strand, counting down.
AGTAGGACAGGATCCCGCCCGCGGCCTTCGGCACCTCGCGCGTCATCGATCAGCCCCCCATCCGGGATTCGAGCCGTTCGATGATGTGGGCCGGAACCTCGGGCTGGTCGAGCTGGGCGAGGATGCGGGTCTTCATGTCGGCGGGCATCCGGGTCGAGGCCTCGACAAAGGCGCGGATGCGCTCGCGCCGCTCGGGCGTCAGTTGCACCATCGCCGGCACCTCGGGCAGCGCCGGGCGGCGTGCGCCGTCCGCGGTGCCCGTCTCGGGCCCGGCGCGGCGCACCTTGATCCCCGCCCCCAGGAGCGGTGAGCGTTCGCGCACGATCTCGCGCCCTGCGATCCCCTCGCCGCGCACCAGCACGTCGTCGCCCTGCCGCCGCTCCAGCGTGACCGGCAGCACCTCGAGCCGGTCGTCTGCGGTGATCGCCAGTACCGTGCCGCTCGCATCGTAGGCGGTGGCGGGCAGGCGGACGACGTTGTCGATCTTGGGCTCGCGCGTGGTCACGGTGACGAAATCGCCCGGGATGAAGCCGCGCGGCTGGTCGAGGCGGGCATAGACCAGGCGGCCCACCTGCCCCTCGCCAACCGCCGCGCTGTCGCGGCTGATCTCCCCGCTCGAGGTCAGGCCAAGCCCCTGCACATCGAGCGTCGCCGTCACCGGGGCGCGGCGCAGCCGTCCGTTTTCGTCAAGCAGCCGTGCATATTGCGCCGTGGACAGGCGGAACGCCACTTCGAGCGCGTTCGGATCTATCAGCGACCCCAGCTGTTCGTTGGCCGCGACCAGCCCGCCCTCGAGTGCCGTCACGTCCGCCAGCGTGCCCGCGAACCCCGCGCGGACCACCGTGTCGTCGAGATCGCGCTGCGCCTCGTCCCGGGCAAGCTGCGCACGGGACAAAGCGGAAGCCGCCTGGTCGACACGCGCCTCGGCACTGGCCTCGGCCGAACGGGCCGACAGGACCGCCTGCCGTGCGGACGAGGCGGCCAGTTCCGCCGTCTCGACCAGCGCGGCGGTGCCGACGCCGCGATCCTGCAGGTCGCTCTGCCGCTGGAAGGCGCGTTCACGCAGTTCGGCCTGCTCCTCGGCCGCGGCCAGCGTGTCGCGGGCGATGTCGCGCGCCCGGGCGGCATCGCGTTCCTCGGCCTCGGCATCGCGCAGGTCGGTTTCGGCCCGCGCCAGCGCGGCCTCGGCGTTCACCGGGTCGATGCGCAGCAGAACCTCGCCCTGGATCACCTGCCCGCCGGTCTCGAAATTCTCGCTCATCTCGACGATGCGTCCCGCGGCCGAGGCGCGCAGGTCCAGCGTCCGGCGGCTCTGCACCTCGCCGAAGGCCTGCAGCTCGGGCGCGATGGTGCCCGGCTCGGCCACCACGGCATTGACGACAAAGACCCTTTCCCGCGCCGGGGGTATGCCCGGCTCCTGGCTCAGCCGCTCCTGCACCGCACCCACGACGAGGACGCCGGCATAGACCAGCAAGCCGAGGGTGAGCGAGACGAGGAACAGCCCCGCGAGGCTGTGGCGCAGGAAACGCATGAGGTGGTCTTCTCCCACTGTGGACCGGATGCCCGAAGGCGTAAATTATGCCATGGTTTCCGACACATCCAAGCCACAACCGCGTGACGGGACCGCTCGGCGAACCGGCCTCTTCCGGGATGATACGCCGAAGCGGGCTATTTCCGTCGCAAATGTTCGTCGAGCCGGGGAAGGATCTCGACGAAATTGCAGGGGCTGTGGCGGTAATCGAGTTGCGGCGCCAGGATCTCGTCCCAGGCGTCCTTGCACGCCCCGGTGCTGCCCGGCAGGGCGAAGAGGTAGGTGCCGCCCGCGACGCCGCCCGTCGCCCGGCTCTGGACCGCGCTGGTGCCGATCTTCTGCATCGAGACGATGGTGAAGACCGTGCCGAAGGCCTCGATCTCCTTCTCGTAGACGTCGCGGTGCGCCTCGACGGTCACGTCGCGCCCCGTAAGGCCGGTGCCGCCGGTGGTCAGGATCACGTCGATGTCGGGATTAGCCACCCATTCGCGCAGCCTGGCCGCAATCATCGCCCGGTCGTCGCGCAGGATGCCTCGGGCCGCCAGCGTGTGCCCCGCCCCCTCGATCCGGGCGACCAGCGTGTCGCCCGACCGGTCATCGTCAGGCCCGCGGGTGTCCGACACGGTCAGCACCGCGATCCGGACCGGGATGAACTCCTTGCTCTCGTCGATCGCCATCACGCCCGTTCCGCCAGCGCGAGCCGGAGGGCCAACGCACCGAAGATGCCCGCGCTGATCCGGCCCAGCCATTTCGACATGCCATCCGAGGCCGCCATCCGCTGGCCCACCCGGGCCGAGAACGCTCCCGCCAGCCCGTTGATCACAAAGCCGCCGAGCGACAGCATCAGGGCGAACGTCAGGAACTGCGCCAGCACCTGCCCGCGCGACGGGTCGACGAACTGCGGCACGAAGGCCAGCACGAAGAAGATCACCTTCGGATTCGTCAGGTTGACGAGGAATCCGTCGCGGAAGGCACGCGCGGAACTGCGCGGCGGCGCCACGTCCGCGGGCCCGGGTGCACGCGCACGGAGCGATGTCACCGCGAGCCACAGCAGGTAGGCGACGCCGACCCAGCGGATCACGTCGAAGAGGCCCGGATGCGCCGCCACCAGCGCCCCGAGGCCGAGGCCGGCCAGCAGGCCGTGCACGAAGGCTCCGCAGGCGATGCCGCCGCTGGCCGCCCAGGCTGCGCGCGGGCCGCGCCGCATCCCCTGCCCGATGCAGAACAGCATGTCGGCCCCCGGCGTCAGGTTCAGCGCCAGGCCGGCGGGCAGGAAAGCGAGGAGGACGATGGGATCGACGGGAAGGGTCATGACAGGCGTGCCTTGAGCGACAGGAGGTCCGCCCAGGCCTCGCGCTTGGCCTGCGGCTGGCGCAGCAGGTAGGCGGGATGGGTCATCGGCAGCGCCGGTCGGCCATAGGCCTCGGCCCAGGTCCCGCGCAGCTTGAGGATGCCGCGCTGGCCCAGCCCCGCCTGGCACGAGATGTTGCCCATCAGCACGACAAAGTCGGGGTTCACGAGGTCGACGTGCCGCTGGACGAAGGGCAGCATCATCGCGATCTCGGTCGCCTCGGGGTCGCGGTTCTGCGGCGGGCGCCAAGGCAGGACGTTGGTGATGTAGACCGCCTGTTCGCGGGCCTCGGCCGTGCGGTCCAGCCCGATCGCCGCCAGCATCCGGTCGAGGAGCTGACCGGCGCGGCCGACGAAGGGTTTGCCGATCCGGTCCTCGTCACGCCCCGGCGCCTCGCCGATGATCATCACGCGCGCGGAGGCATGGCCGTCCGAGAAGACGAGGTTGCGCGCCCCGCGCTTCAGCTCGCAATGGTCATAGGCCGCCATCGCCGCCTCGAGCTCGGTCAGGTTGCCCGCGCCCTGCGCGGCGGCGCGCGCCACCTCGACCGCGTCGATCTCGGGCGCGCGGGGGACGGGCGCCGGTGCGGCAGCGGCGCCGGGGGCCGGTCGGGCCTGCGACTTCGGCAGCTCGAACCGGTCGATGGGCGCGTCTAGGATGGCCTCGGTGGCGCCAAGCTCCACCTGCCATTCCAGAACCGCCTTCGCGTAGTACCAGTCCATCCCCGAATCCATGCCGCCACCCTAGCCCCGCGCCGGACGGCAGGAAAGCGGGGGCATGACGGCAACGGACAGCCTGCGTCCCATGGCGCGGAATGGCCGCCGAAACCTGCGGGGGCGTGATGCCCCCGGCAGGGTCGGACGCGTGCACCGAAACGGGGGTCAGTCCCGGGCGGCCTGCAGCGCCTCCCAGACGCGACCGGGCGTGGCGGGCATGTCGAAGCTGGCCACACCGGCCTGGGCCAGCGCGTCGCACACCGCGGACATGCCGGCAGCAAGCCCGCCGACCGATCCGGCCTCGCCCACGCCCTTGACGCCAAGCGGGTTCTTCTCGGTCGGCACGTTAGCGAAGGCAGTGCCGAGCCAGGGCATGTCGGCGGCGCGCGGCATGGCATAGTCCATGAAGCTGCCGGTCAGCAGCTGGCCGTCGCCGGGGGTGTAGCGCATTTCCTCGAGGAAGATCTGGCCAAGCGCCTGCGCGACGCCGCCCTGCACCTGCCCCTCGGCCATCTGCGGCTGGATCACGCGGCCGATGTCTTCGACCCCCATGTAGCGGTCGATCTTCACGTGCCCGGTCTCGGGGTCGACCTCGACCTCGCAGGTGTGGCAGCCGTTGGGAAAGGTCGGCCCGTCGGTGTGGAATTCGCCCCGGCCCAGCAGCGGCGTGCCACGGTCGGCGGCGGTCCGCGCGATCTCGGTCAGCTCCACCTCGCGGTCGGTGCCGACGATACGGAAGGTCCCGGCCTCGTACTCAATGTCGGCGGCATCGGCTTCGAGCGTGTCGGACGCGATGTCCTTCGCCTGGGCCAGCACCTTGGTCACGGCGTCACGCAGGGCCGAGCCCACCTTGATCGTCGCACCCGACCCGCCCATGCCGCCACCGCGCTCCATCCGGTCGGTATCGCCCTGGAAGTACCCGATCCGGTCGACCGGCAGTTCGAGCCCTTCGGCGGCGAGGTCCGAGAGCAGCGTTTCCAGCCCCTGCCCGGCCGAGAATCCGCCGCCGCCCAGCGTCACCGTGCCGTCGGCGTTGATCGACACGTCGGCGAAGTCCCGGCCCGGCTGGCCCCAGAGCCCGCCCGCCGTCTCGATGCAGAGGGCGAGGCCGAAGCCACGCAGCTTGCCCTCGGCCTCGGATTTCGCCTTGCGGGCGGCGTAGCCGTCAAAGTCGGACTGCGCGAGGCCCGCGTCGAGGACCTGGGCAAAGTCGCCGCAGTCGTAGTCGAAGATGAAGGGCGATTTCCACGGCATGGCCGAGACAGGGATCAGGTTCTTCCGCCGCAGCTCGATCCGGTCCATGCCCAGGTCCCGCGCCGCGATGTCGAGCGCCATCTCGATGGCATAGGTCGCCTCGGGCCGGCCGGCACCGCGGTAGGGTGCGACCGGGACGGTATGGGTCAGCCAAGCCTCGACCCGGCCGGCGATCAGCGGGGTGCGGTAGACGCCCGCGACACCGCCAAAGTTGATCACCGGCGGCAGCGAGCGGCCCGAGGCATAGGCGCCGATGTTGAGCTTCATCGTCACGCCCTGCGCCAGGATCGTGCCGTCGGTGTCGAGGCCCAGCTCGACCTCGATCTCGCTGTCGCGCCCGGCCTCGTCGGTCAGGAAATCCTCGCCCCGGTCGGCCCGCCAGCGGACCCCGCGGCCGAGGTGCTTGGCGGCCCAGAAGGTCAGCGTCTCTTCGCGCAGCGGCCCGGACTTCATGCCGAAGGCGCCGCCGACATCGCCCGCGACACACCGGATCTTCTCTGCGTCCATGTTCATGGCCTGCGCCAGCGTCGCCCGCATCGCCACCGGGTTCTGGTGACTGGCGTAAAGCGCAAGGCGGTCGCCCTCGGGCCGGGCCATGGCGGTGCGCGGCTCCATCGCGACGGCGGTCACGCGGCTCACCGGGACCGAGGCGTGGATCACGTGCGGCGCGGCCTCGATCGCGGCGCGCACCGCCGCCCAGTCGCCGCGTTCCCATTCGGCCGCAAGGTTGCCGGGGCGGTCGTCATGCACCAGCGGCGCGCCCTCCTCGGTCGCCTCGTCCACCGTCGTCACGGCTTCGAGGTCCTCCAGTTCGACCTCGATCGCCTCGATCGCGTCCAGCGCCTGAGCACGGGTCTCGGCCACCACCATGGCCAGGGGTTCACCGACGTAGCGCACGCGGTCGGTGACCAGCAGCGGGCGCGGCGTGGCGGTCCAGTCGCGGTCGCCCGGGCCCTTCAGCTTGATCGGCACCTGCACCGGGCCGATTCCGTCCCCCGCGATGTCGTCAGCCGTCAGCACCGCGACAACGCCGGGCATCCCGGCCGCGTCCGCAGTGTCGAGCGAGACGAGCCGCGCCGAGGCGACGTTCGACCGCAGGAAACAGGCGATGAGCGCGCCCGGCTCGGCCAGGTCGTCGGCATAGCGGCCCTTGCCGGTAATCAGGCGGCGGTCCTCGATCCGGCCCTTGCGGATGGTGTCGGTCATGGCTGTCTCCTGCACGCGCGCGGGGCCCGGCGGGGCCCTCGGACCGATGGTTAACCGCACTTGCCGAAAGGTCAAATAGATCGCATGGATGAGAACGGCACTTACCTGCCGGGCGGCAAATAGAATCTTGACTCGGCAGTAACCGCGGTTCTTAATTCCTACATGCGGTATCGAATTCCGCAAATTCAGTGCGCAACCGAGGCGCCGATTCCCAGGGCCTCCGCGCAAGTTTTCAAACGATGAGGGAGGAGCATCGTGACATATTCCAGCGCAGATCCCGGCGCCGGCGGCATACCGGTCGAGCCGCCGTCCTACCGGACGGAGATTCCTGACTCGGTGGTCAAATCCGCCGCCCGCACCATCCAGATCCTCGAATACATCGACCACGTGCGCCGCGACGTGAGCGGCTCCGAAGTGGCCGCCGCCCTGCATTACCCGGCCTCCAGCACCTCGGCCCTGCTGCGGTCGATGGTGGCCATGGGCTACCTCCAGCACGACCGCGAGACCCGCGCCTACCGGCTGACCCGCCGCACCGGGCTGCTGGGGTCCTGGGTCGACCCGTCGCTGATCCGGCGCGGTACGCTGGTGAGCCTCGCCGAGTCGCTGTCGAACGTGGTGGGCGAAACCGTGCTGCTGGCCCGCCGGAACGAGCTGAGCGTGCAGATCATCTACGTCGCGGACGGCGGCAAGAACCCGGCGGTCCCGATGCCGGGCGAACAGCACTGCGTCTCGCGGTCGGCCCCGGGCATGGCCCTGCTGGCGATGTCCGACGAGAAGGAGCTGAAGCGCCTGATCGGCCGGATCAACGTGGAACGCCCGCGCAACGCGCCCGCCATCGACGCCTCGGACTATGCCGCGCGGCTGGCCGAGGGGCGGCGCCAGGGCCGTTTCACCGGACCGGGCATCGGGCCGGGCACCGCCTCGGTCGCGCAGCAGGTGCGCCACCAGGCAGCGGGCGACATGCTGGTGCTGTCGGTCGAAGGGCCGTCGGCGCGGATGTCCGACCGGCTGAACGAGGTCGCCGGGCTGATGCGCGCGGCGCTGACCCAGCTCGCCAGCTGATCAGGCGATGCGGTTCACCCGCATCTCCATCAGGACCTTGGGTCCACGCGACAGGCAGAGGGCGCTCCGGGCGCCCTTTTCGCCCTCGGCCCGCACCTCGAACGCGTCGTCCCAGAAGATCGGCCGCCGGAAGAAGACGTCGAGATCGAGCTGGCGTGGCGTGCCTTCCCGCCAGAGCGCGGCGGTCATATAGCGCACCCCCTGCGAGCCGCCGACGATCGGCGCGCGGTAACCCGCGCGTTCGGCCGAGACGGGATCGACATGCAGCAGGTTTCCGGTGCCCAGCGAATAGGTCTTCACCGCGTCGGGCGTCAGCTGCTCGGACCCGAGCAGGTCCAGCGCCAGCGGATCGACAATGACAGGCGGTGGACGGTCCCCCGCCCCGCGCAGCGCCGGATCGGCCGCCTTCGTCGGGTCGGTCTTGAGCGCCAGCCGTTTCAGGATCATCCCGGGCCTGCCGTCGGCGCCGTGATAGAAGGTCTCGGTCGTGGTCACCACGCCGCGCGGCACCGCGACCACCTCGGTGATCGCGCCCGAGACGGTGATCTCCTCGTTCAGCGACAGCGGGCTTTCCATCCGGACCGACTGGACCATGTTCACGCCGCCGTTCTCGGTCACGCCGTTCAGGGCGCTCTCGCGGATCGCGTGCGGGATGAAGGCGGCCGGGTCGATCATCCCGTCGAAGAGCCTCGTGTCCGAGCCGCAGGCGCCCATCATCCGCGCCTCGTCGGCCCGGTCGAACCGCAGCCTGCGGGGTTTGAAGGTCAGGCCCGCGTAGGGCGCGACGGACTGGGTCGGGGACATGTCGATCATGGCGCGGGCCTCCTTTCCCGCAAGATCGGGCCTGGCCGCACGACGGGCAATCCGGGCGGCAGAAGGATCAGGCATGTGATGCCGGAGCGCCCTCGCGCGGGCATCGCAGAGGCGTGGCGAGCCGCGGGCTCAGACCGTGGCGATCGGCGTGACCGGGGAGCCGACGGCGCCCGGCAGGCGCAGCGGCGGCGCGGTCAGCAGGAAGCGCGAGCGGCCCTGCGCGCGCAGGTACCCAGCCAGAGGCGTCAGGTGCCACAGTTCGCCCAGCGGGATGCCGTTCTTGAACAGGCAGTGCTCGTGCAGCGGCAGGTTGGAACAGACATGGTGGTCGTGATCACAGGGCTGCGCCGGCAGCCCCTCGACCGCGTAGTTGTCGGCGATCAGCGCCGCGACGCCGCTGTCGGTCACCCAGTTCAGCAGTTTCGGATCCCGCCCGTTCAGCACCGCGCAGGCGCCGTGCAGGACCGCCTCGTCCGGTGTCTCCATCTCGAGCACGCGCTGCGCGAAACCGGTGTGGAACACCGCCATGTCGCCGGTCGCGACCTCGACTCCGTCGGCCTCCATCACCCGCATCAGGTCGTCGTATCCGACATAGGTGCGGTCGTCGCCCAGGTGCGCGCGCAGGTCGATCATCACCGCGCGGCCCTGCATGCCATGCGCCGCAGCGTTCTCGACCCCGAGCTTGCCCGCGCGCGACGTGCTGTCCGGCTTCATCGACGCCCGCACGCCCGCGTCCTGCGGATCGGACGGCCCGGCGATGTCCGCGCCCGCGCGGAAGCCGTTGTAGAAGACATGCTCCTCCACCCCGTCGCCATCCACGTCGAAACGGCCGCCGACATGCGAGAACGCGTCCCACTGCGTCGAATACTGCAGGTGCATAATCACGAGGTCGTCGCAGAGCACGTCGGGCGCGCCGTCCGCCGTGGCGAGGAAGTTGACCGCGTCGCCGCGCAGGGTCGGCCGCAGCACCGGCGGATGGCGGCGCGGGTTCAGCGCGTTGCCGCCCGGCTTGTCGAGCGGCAGCGACAGGCAGAAGGTGCGCCCCTCGCGCACCTCGGCGATGCCCTGCAGGACCTTCTCGGCGGTGATCAGGTTGAGGCGGCCGAGCTGGTCATCAAGGCCGAACTCGCCCCAGTTCGACCCCTTGGGCTTCAGCTTCCAGCGATCCGTGGCCATGCGCTCTCTCCTCCGTCTGCCGCGCGACCATCGCGGGCCCTGCGCGCGGAGGGGAGAGGATTCGCAGGGCCTTCACGGATGTGAAAGCCCTGCCGTCCGCGATCAGGTGTTGAAGAGGAAGTGCATCACGTCGCCATCCTTGACGATGTAACTCTTGCCCTCGGCCCGCATCTTGCCGGCCTCCTTGGCGCCCTGTTCGCCCTTGCCCGCGACGTAGTCGTCGTAGGCGATGGTTTCCGCCCGGATGAACCCGCGTTCGAAATCGCCGTGGATCACGCCAGCGGCCTGCGGCGCGGCGGTGCCCTTGCGGATGGTCCAGGCGCGCGCCTCCTTGGGGCCTACGGTGAAGTAGGTCTCGAGGTGCAGCAGGTCGTAGCCCGCGCGGATCAGCCGGTCGAGGCCGGCCTCTTCCAGCCCCATCTCGGAAAGGAACATCTCGGCCTCCTCGGCGTCGAGCTGGCTGATCTCCTCCTCGATACGGGCCGAGATGATGACATGGCCCGCGCCCTGAGCGGCGGCCATCTCGGCCACGCGGTCGGAAAACGCGTTGCCCTTGGCGGCGTCTTCCTCGGCCACGTTGCAGACGTAGAGCACCGGCTTGGTCGACAGCAGCTGCAGGCCCTTCCAGGCCTTGGCATCCTCGGCGTCGATCTTGACCGTGCGGGCGGGCCTGCCGTCCTCGATCGCGGCCTGGGCGGCGGCCAGCAGGCGGTCCTGCTGCTGCGCTTCCTTGTCGTTGCCCTTGAGCTTGCGGACCAGGTTGGCGCGGCGCTTCTCGATCGAACTCGAGGTCGGCCAGCATCAGCTCGGTCTCGATCACCTCGGCATCGGCGACCGGGTCGACCCGGCCCTCGACATGGGTGATGTCGCCGTCCTCGAAACAGCGCAGGACATGGGCGATGGCGTCGGTCTCGCGGATGTTGGCGAGGAACTGGTTGCCCAGGCCCTCCCCCTGCGAGGCACCCTTCACCAGGCCCGCGATGTCGACAAAGGTCATCCGCGCCGGGATGACGCTGGCCGACCTGGCGATCTCAGCCAGAGTGTCGAGGCGTGCGTCCGGCACGTTCACCTCGCCCACGTTCGGCTCGATCGTGCAGAACGGGAAGTTGGCGGCCTGCGCGGCGGCGGTCTTCGTCAGCGCGTTGAACAGGGTCGACTTGCCGACGTTCGGCAGTCCGACGATACCCATTCTGAAACCCATGGCAGACCTCTCATCACGTGTCGGGGGAATTGCGCGCGCATCTAGGGTGAGGGGGGTGGTGCGGTCAAGCCCCGGAGGGGATCGCCGTGCCGGCGGGGGGGGCCACTGTTGGTTGTCATGCCTCTGGCCCGAGGTGTGCCGGATCGTCGAGACGAAGGCGCATGTCGAGTTGCTGGCACATTGTGGGGTGGTGCGTGGCAAGCACGCACCCTACGGCGCGGTCGTGTGTGGAGGGGACGGAGGGGGCTCTGCCCCCGCCGGGCCTGCGGCCCGTCTCCCCCGGAGTTTATCCGGCAAGATGAAGCCGGGGGTCAGCGGCCCCGGAAGACCGGGTCGCGTTTTTCGAGGAAGGCGCGGCGGGCTTCCTGGGCGTCCTCGCTGGCGAAGGCCTTGCGGATGTTGGCGACCTCGTAGCGCAGCTGCTGTTCCATGTCGGTGCTTTCCTCGGCCTTCACGATGCCCCGCTTCAGCAGGCGGAGCGTGATCGGCGACCAGGCGCAGAGCGACTGGCAGTATTCCGACAGGCGGGCGGCGAACTCCTCGTCCGCCACCGCCTCGCCCGCCAGGCCCCAGTCAACAGCCTCGGCCCCGGTGACGGTGCGGTTCTCCAGCATGAAGCGCATCGCCCGCTCGTGGCCCATGGCCTGCGGCAGGGTGATCGTCAGCCCGGCATCGGGCGAGCCGCCGATCCGGGTGTATCCCGCCATCATCCGCGCGCTTTCGGCCACCAACCGGACGTCGGCCGCCATGGCGAGGCCGAGGCCCGCGCCGACCGCCACGCCGTTCACCCCCGCCACCACCGGCTTGTCGCAGCGCTTGCGGATTGCCAGCAGGAACTGGCCGACCCAGCCGATGTCGTCGAGCTGCGCCTCCATCGCGGTCTGGGGGGTGAAGTCCGGCGCGCCGCCCAGGTCGAGGCCCGCGCAGAAGGCGCGGCCCGAGCCTGTGATCGCCACGACCCAGACATTGTCGTCGCGCGCGGCGTCATCGACCGCGCCGATCACGCCCCAGGCCAGCTCCTGACTGATCGCGTTCATCTTGTCGGGCCGGTTCAGGGTGATGGTGCGGACATGGCCCTGGTCCGCGATGGTCACGACATCGCTCATGGTGCTCTCCTCAGCGGCCCTTGAAATCGGGCGCGCGGCGTTCGAGGAAGGAGGTCATGCCCTCGTCGAAATCCTCGGTCCGGATCAGTTGCAGGAACTGCAGGTAAACGTGGTGGACGTGCTCTTCGAAGCCCTCCGACAGCCCCATCCGCATCAGCCGCTTGGACGACTGGACGGCAAGCGGCGCGTTGGCCGCGATCTCGCGCGCGAGATCGCGGGCCCGGTCGCGGACCTCGGCATCGGGCACCACCTCGTCGACCAGGCCCAGCTCGAGGCTTTCGGCCGCGCCCAGGGTCTTGCCGGTGAAGATCAGCTTGGCGGCCTTCGACCAGCCGAGCAGCCGGGGCAGGATCCAGGTGCCGCCCGATTCCGGCACGACGCCGCGCTTGACGAAGGCTGCCGCCATCTTGGCGCTTTCGCCCGAGATGCGGATGTCGCAGCCCATGGCGGTGTCCATGCCGTAACCCGCTGCCGATCCGTTCAGGGCGCAGATCGTCGGCTTGTCCATCGCGAAGAGGACGGTGGGCGGGGTGTTCCGCAGGTCGATGGTGACCGGCAGGGTGTTGCGCGAGGCGGCCGACCCGATCCCCTCGCCCTGGGTCGCGTCGACGAGGTCGAGGCCCACGCAGAAGGCGCGCTCGCCCGCGCCCGTCAGCACGATCACGCGGACCGCGTCATCCTCGTTCGCCTCGACCAGCAGCCGGGCCAGCCGGGCCAGCATCGGGCGCGAGATCGCGTTCATCCGGTCGGGCCGGTTCAGGGTCAGCGTCGCGATCCCCTCGGAGACCTCGTAGAGGACCTCGTCGTTGTCGGTGTCGATCTTTCCGTCCATGGCCATCGTGCTCCTCCCGCTCGGATGCCGTCGCGGCGGATCATGGCACCTGGGGCGGCGGCGGGATAGCCCGGGCGGCCGCAGGTTTCACGAACGTGGCGTCACACCCGGAACGGGGCGCGCCGCGCCAGCCCCTTGACCGGGGCCCCCGGCAGCCGACTATTCTCTCGTCACGTCACATGCCACCGCCCGGAGCATCGCCATGCAACCCATCGTCTACCTCTTCTTTCGCGGCACCTGCGCCGAGGCGCTCAGCTTCTACGCCGCGGCCTTCGGCTCGGAAGAGCCCGAGCTGCTGACCGTCGCCTCGATGCCGCCCGAGGTGCGCAGCCAGATGCCGCCGATGGCGGACGAGACGGTGATGCACGGCGCCGTCAAGGTCGGGATGGGCTGGATCTATGCCAGCGACGACATGGGCGACAACGTCCCCGCGATGGCCGGTGCCTCGATCTCGGTCGCGCTGCCGACGGTCGAGGAAACGCACCGGGTCTTTGCCGTGCTGGCCGAGGGCGGCGAGGTGCGGATGCCGCTCGAGGCGACGTTCTTCGCCCCGGCCTTCGGCACGCTGACCGACCGGTTCGGCACCCGCTGGATGATCATGGCCGACGCGCCGGAGGCCGCCTGAGCCTTCGGGCGCTTGATCTTTTGCTGCCGATGCGGCACTCCGGCCCGGATCGAATGACGGAGGGGCCGATGAGCCGGATCGACGACCTGTTTGCGCGGCTCAACGCCGAGGGTGGCAAGGCATTCGTCGCCTATATGATGGCCGGCGACCCGGACGTGGCCCGCTCGACCGAGATCCTGCACGGCATGCCCGCTGCAGGTGTCGACATCATCGAGCTGGGCGTGCCCTTCACCGACCCGATGGCCGATGGCCCGACCATCCAGCTGGCCGGACAGCGCGCACTCGAGGGCGGGATGACCCTCTCCAAGACGCTCGACATGGTGCGCGCCTTCCGCGACGCCGGGCACGAGACGCCGATCGTGCTGATGGGCTACTACAACCCGATCTTCAACCGCGGCGTCGACACGTTTCTGGTGGATGCCAAGGCCGCGGGCGTCGACGGACTGATCGTGGTCGACCTGCCGCCCGAGGAGGATGACGAGCTCTGCATCCCGGCGCAGAAGGCCGGGCTGAACTTCATCCGCCTCGCCACGCCGACGACGGACGACAAGCGTCTGCCAACTGTGCTGCGCAACACCAGCGGCTTCGTCTACTACGTCTCGATCACCGGGATCACCGGCTCGGCCGAGGCGCAGGCGGTGGACGTCGCCCCCGAGGTCGCGCGGATCAAGAAGGCGACCGACCTGCCGGTCATCGTCGGCTTCGGCATCAAGACGCCCGAGGCGGCCGAAGGCATCGCCAGCGTCGCGGACGGCTGCGTCGTGGGATCGGCCATCGTGGCCGAGGCCGCGACCGGCAAGCCGGTGGCCGAGGTGCTGGACTTCGTGCGCGGGCTGGCCGAAGGCGCACACCGCGGCTGATGCCGTAGGGTGCGTGCTCCGCACGCACCTCCCCCACCGCGACGCCGCTATCCGAAGGTCACGTCGAGGATCATCATCAGGATCAGCCCCCCGATCAGCCCTGTCGTGGCGCGGTTCTGGTGGCCGGAACGGTGCGTCTCGGGGATGATCTCGTGGCTGATGACGTAGACCATCGCGCCCGCGGCAAAGCCCAGCCCCCATGGCAGCACCCATTCCGCCGCCGTGACCGCCACCACGCCGATCAGCCCGCCGACGGGTTCGATCAGCCCGGTCGCCGCGGCGACCAGGAAGCTGTAGAGCCTGGAGTACCCCTGCCCGCGCAGCGCCACCGCCACTGCCAGCCCCTCGGGCGCGTTCTGCAGCCCGATCCCCACGGCCAGCGCCATGCCGCCCGCGACGTTGCCGTCGCCGAAGCCCACGCCGACGGCCAGCCCCTCGGGGAAGTTGTGGATGGTGATCGCCAACACGAAGAGCCAGATCCGCGCCAGCCCCTCGGTCGCCACGCCCTCGCGCCCGCTGACGAAATGCTCGTGCGGGATCGCGGCGTTCAGCCCTGCGACCGTGCCCGCGCCCAGAGCGATCCCCGCCCCCGCGATCAGCGCGGCGAGAAAGGTCGACCCGGTGCGCAGCTCGGCCGCGTCGATGGCCGGCAGGATCAGCGAAAAGAACGAGGCCGCCAGCATCACGCCGGCGGCAAAGCCCAGCAGCGTGTCGCGGGCGCGGCGGTCGATCTCGCGCCCGAAGAGCACCGGAAGCGCGCCGACGGCCGTCATCAGCCCGGCGCCGAGGCTCGCCAGCAGGCCGATCAAGATCACGTTGATTTCGCTCGCGCTTCCGTCCATCCCCGCTGACCTAGCACATCCGCCGCCCCTGTCACGGACGACTTGCGGAGGCGGGACCGGGCGGGTAGGCATTTCGGACCGGCCGAGGGGAGTACTGCCATGCCCGTCATCACCTGCATCGAGGATCTGAAGCGCCTGCACAAGAAGCGCACGCCCCGGATGTTCTACGACTACGCCGAAAGCGGGTCCTGGACCGGGCAGACCTTCCGCGAGAACACCGAGGACTTCCAGCAGATCCGCCTGCGCCAGCGCGTGGCGGTGGACATGTCCGACCGCACCCTCGCCTCAGAGATGATCGGCCAGCCGGTGACCATGCCGGTCGCGCTGGCCCCGGTCGGGCTGACCGGGATGCAATGCGCCGATGGCGAGATCAAGGCGGCCCGCGCGGCGGAACGCTTCGGCGTGCCCTTCACCCTATCGACCATGTCGATCTGTTCGATCGAGGACGTGGCCGAACACACGACCAAGCCGTTCTGGTTCCAGCTCTACACCATGCGCGACGAGGATTACGTGCGCCGGCTGATCCAGCGGGCGAAGGACGCGAAGTGCTCGGCGCTGGTCATCACGCTCGACCTGCAGATCCTCGGCCAGCGGCACAAGGACCTCAAGAACGGCCTCTCGGCCCCGCCGAAGCTGACGCCCTCGACCATCGCGAACCTCGCCACCAAGTGGGCCTGGGGGATCGAGATGCTGGGCACCAAGCGGCGCCAGTTCGGCAACATCGTCGGCCACGTGACCAATGTCAGCGACACGGCCGAGCTGGGCGCCTGGACGGCGGAACAGTTCGACCCGCGCCTCGACTGGAAGAAGGTCGAGCAGATCAAGGAACTCTGGGGCGGGCCGGTCATCCTCAAGGGCATTCTCGACGTCGAGGACGCGAAGATGGCCGCCAAGGTCGGGGCCGACGCCATCGTCGTGTCGAACCACGGCGGCCGCCAGCTCGACGGCGCGCTCAGCTCCATCCGCATGCTCGATCCGATCCTGCAGGCCGTCGGCGACCAGGTCGAGGTCCACCTCGACAGCGGCATCCGCTCGGGGCAGGACGTGCTCAAGGCGGTGGCCATGGGCGCCAAGGGCACCTTCATCGGCCGCGCCTTCGTCTACGGGTTGGGCGCCATGGGCGAAGAGGGCGTGATGAAGGCGCTCGAGGTGATCCAGAAGGAAATGGACACCTCCATGGCGCTCTGCGGCAAGCGGGACATCAAGGATGTCGACCGTGACATCCTTCTCATACCCGAGGGCTTTTCCGGCAGCTGGCAGGCCTGAGCGCTGGACCGGCAGGCCCGCGATCCGCAGGATCGCGGGCATCGCAACCGGGGTGCCCCATGCTTGTCTTCACCCGCGCCAACTTCGCGCTCTTTGCCGTCCCCAAGACCGGCACGACCGCCTATCACGCGGCGCTGGAACGCCATGCGCAGATCGTGCTGGCGCGCGACACCGGCCTCAAGCACATGCCGTTGCGCAAGTACGACCGCTGGTTCGCACCCTACCTGAAGGGCGCGCATGACCTGGTTCCGGACCGCGTCGCGGTGATGCGCGACCCGGTCGAGCAGGTGCGGTCGTGGTACCGGTTCCGCCTGCGGCCCAAGGTGCGGGGCGGCCCGCGCGACCTGACGGGGATGAGCTTCGACGATTTCGTCGGCGACGTGATCGCCCGCCGCCCGCCAGAACACGCCCGGATCGGCAGCCAGTACACGTTCCTGTCGTCGCCCAAGGGCGCAGTGCTGGTCGACCACCTCTTTGCCTACGAGCATCCCGACCGGTTCCGCGCCTTCCTGAAGGACCGGCTCGGCAAGGAGATCGACCCGCCCCGGCGCAATGTCTCGCCCGAGGTCGACGCGCCGCTGTCGGACGAGATGCACGCCGCCTTCCGCGCCGCGCGCCCCGAGGAATGGGCACTCTACGAGGCGTTGGTCGCTGCGGGCGGGCACCTCGTCACCGGGGCGGCGCAGACCGCCGGCTGAGCGCACGCGGGCGGTGCCGGGTTTCTCGGACGCACCGCCAGATTCCCCCTTTCCTCTGCCACCCGATCCGGCTATAGGCGCGGCTTCACGCGGGCATACAGCCTTGGAGGATGCCCGCCTCATGTATGGAGATATCAAGATGGCTGGAGCAATTCCGGATCTTATCGCCCAGGAACGGACGGGGACAGGCAAGGGCGCCGCTCGTCAGGCTCGTCGTGACGGCCTCGTTCCCGGTGTCGTTTTCGGTGGCGACAAAGAACCGCTGCCGATCAACCTGCCCTTCAACGACCTGCTCAAGAAACTGCGGGCCGGCCGGTTCAAGTCGACCCTGTTCAACCTGAAGGTTGACGGTCACGAAGACGTCCGCGTGATCTGCCGCGACGTGCAGCGCGACGTGGTCAAGGACCTGCCGACCCACGTCGACTTCATGCGCCTGCGCCGCACCACGAAGATCAACCTCTTCATCCACGTGGAATTCGAAGGCGAAGAGCAGTGCCCCGGCCTGCGCAAGGGCGGCGTTCTGACCGTCGTGCGCCCCGAGGTCGAGCTGGTCGTCACCGCCGGCGACATCCCCGAGCAGATCGTGGCCGACATCTCGGCGATGAACATCGGCGACACGCTGACGATTTCCGACATCACCCTGCCGGAAGGCGCCAAGCCGACCATCGACCGCGACTTCGTGATCGCCAACATCTCGGCCCCGTCGGGCCTGCGCTCCTCGGGCGCGGATGAGGACGAAGGCGAAGAGGTCGAAGAGGCCGAAGCCGAAGAATGATCCTCGCCCGCCTTCCGGGGCGGTTGAGCGGATTGAGCGCGGCGTCCCCCGGGGGCGCCGCGTTTCGTTTGGGGCTAGGCCAGCGCCTCGTCGGTGCGGAACCCCTCGGGCACCGCGTCGCGGTCGTCGAGGATCAGGTTGGCCATCACCTCGGCCACCTTGGGGGCCATGCCAAAGCCGATCTTGAACCCGCCGTTGGCAATGAAATGGCCCGGCCGCCCGGGCCAGGGGCCCAGCAGCGGCGCGCGGCTGCGCGCGCGCGGGCGCACCCCGGCCCAGCGTGCGATGACATCGGCCCCCGCCAGCGCGGGCACCGCCGCGCGGGCCCTGGCGATGACGTCGTCAAGCTGGGTGTCGGTGCTGTCCGGCCGGTCGTAGTCGCGTTCGCTGGTCGATCCGATGGCCACCGTCCCGTCGCCATGCGGGACCACGTGCACGCCGTCACAGAAGAGCTGCGGCGCATCCCGGCGGTCGAGCCGCAGCAGTGCCGCCTGCCCCTTCACCCCGGTGCCGACGCTGCGCCCGAAGGCCACGTTCAACGCCTCGAGCCCCTGCGCGCCGGTGGCGTGGACCACGGCGCCCGCCTCGGCCCCTTCGGCCACGACCTCTCCGCCCCGCGCGACGATCGCCGCCGCCAGCGCCGCGCAGGCCTGTCGCGGGTGCATCCGGGCGGTCAGGGTGTCCAGGACGTAAAGGCCGGTCGGGCTGACCGGACGCCAGTCGTCCAGCCCCTCGCCCCCGGTCACGCGCCACTCCGCCCGCCCCTGCCAGAGCTCTGCCGCTCCCTGCGCCCGGTCCCGAGCCAGCGCCACCGCCCGGTCATCAGCCAGCGGCTGGAGCCGCCCGCTGCGCAGGTAGCCCGGATCGCGGCCCGAGGCCTCGGCCACGCCGGCCCAGAACCCTTCGGCCATCAACAGGCTCTCCAGCTGGAACGCCTTCTTCGCATTCCAGTTCTCGGGCACGTGCGGGGCCAGCGCACCGACGATGCCGCCCGAGCTTCCGGCGCCCACGCCAAAGGGGTCGATGACCCGCACCCGCGCGCCGCGCCCCAGGCAGGCCGAGGCGATCGACAGGCCGAAGATGCCCGCGCCCCGGATCGTCACGTCGCAGCCGCCTGCCCCCATTGCCTTTCCTTCCCTGCCTCGCCATTGTCCGGCTTTCGACCCCTCTCTAGGGCATGACGGTATGCAGGACCAGCAGGCGCACCTCAGCTGGCGGGACGGCGACGTGCCGGTCTCGGACCGCTTCGACGATCCCTATTTCAGCCTGGAAAACGGCCTGGCCGAAACGCGCCACGTCTTCCTGACCGGCAACGGTCTGCCCGACAGGTTCCGCAACGGGTTCCACGTGGCCGAGCTTGGCTTCGGCACCGGGCTCAACTTCCTCGCCACCCTGCGCGCCTGGCGCGAGGCGGGGGCGCCCGGCGCGATGACCTTCACGAGCTTCGAGGCCTTTCCGATGGCCGCCCCCGACATGGCCCGCGCCCTCGCCGCCTTTCCCGAACTCGGCGATGAGGCCGCGGCGCTACTGGCGGCCTGGAACGGCACCGCGGCGGGCCCGGTCACGGTGGCCGACGGCGTGACACTGGCCCTTGTCCGGGGCGACGCCCGCGACACCCTGCCCGTCTGGGAGGGACAGGCCGACGCCTGGTTCCTCGACGGATTTTCGCCGGCCAAGAACCCCGAACTCTGGGGCGAGGCGCTGATGGCACAGGTCTTTGCCCTCACCGCGCCGGGCGGAACTGCGGCGACCTACACCGCCGCCGGTTTTGTCAGACGCGGCCTTGCATCGGCGGGGTTTGCCGTGACCCGCGTTCCGGGATACGGGCGGAAACGGCACATGACACGGGCTGAGAGACCATGACGGAACAGAACACGCGGCTCGGCATCCTGCTGATGATCGCGACCACCTTTGTCTTCGCGGTGCAGGACGGCATCTCTCGCCACCTGGCCGGCGAATACAACGTCCTGATGGTCGTGATGATCCGCTACTGGTTCTTCGGGGCCTTCGTCATCGCCATCGCCGGGCGGCAGGCAGGCGGCATCCGCAAGGCCGCCGCGACCGTGCAACTGCCGCTGCAGATCACCCGCGGCGTGCTGCTGGCCCTGGAAATCTGCGTCATGGTCCTCGCCTTCACGCTGCTGGGGCTGGTGGAAAGCCACGCGGTCTTCACCTGCTACCCGCTGCTGGTGGCGGCGCTTTCCGGCCCGGTGCTGGGCGAAAAGGTCGGCTGGCGGCGCTGGTCGGCGATCGCGGTCGGCTTCGTCGGCGTGCTGATCATCCTCGAACCGGGCTTCGGCGTCTTTGCCCCCGCGGCGGTGGTGCCGCTGATCGCGGCCCTGCTCTTCGCGCTCTACGGGTTGCTCACCCGCTATGCCGCGCGGCGCGATATCGCGGCGACATCGTTCTTCTGGACCGGGGTGACCGGCGCCGTGGTGATGACCGCGATTGGCATCTGGTTCTGGGAACCGATGGCCCGGCCCGACTGGATCTGGATGGGCACGCTCTGCATCACCGGCGCGCTTGGCCACTACCTGCTGATCCGCGCCTACGAGGTGGCCGAGGCCGCCTCGGTCCAGCCCTTCGCCTTCCTGCAACTGCCCTTTGCCGCGTTCATCGGCATCCTCGTCTTCGGCGAGACGGTGCGCCTCAACGTGGCCATCGGCGCGGGCATGATCGTGGCGGCGGGCCTTTTCACGCTCTGGCGTGAGCGGGTGAAGCGTCAGCGGCCCCGCACCCGCCGGAACCCCACCACCGCGCCCGAGGAAACGCCCGGGTCATAGGTCAGCCCCGAGGCGGACATGCCGTCAAAGATCGTGCGGATCACCGTGGCGGGATAGCGCCCCGGGTGCAGTTCCATCAGGACGGACCGCACGTGGCGGGGCCAGGGCCGGTCGAAGAGGTGCTGCTCCGCCCCCTCGATATCCATGATGACGACCTGCGGGCGATGTGCGCGCAGAAGCGCCCCGATCCGCAAGAGCGGCACCTCGACGATGTCGCCGCCTGCCCCCTCTGCCGCGATGGACGATCCCCAGAATGCCTTGCCGCGCCGGAAGGCCAGCGTCTCGCCCTCGGCCGCGTCACCGGCGACCGCCCCGTGGATCAGCGTTGCCGCCCCGTGGCCGTTGCGGTCCAGGTTGGCACGGATGACGGGCAGCATGTCGGGGTTCGCCTCGACCGTGACCAGGTTCTCGCCCCCGGTGATCCCGGCACAGATCGCGCTGACATAGCCCATGCCGCCGCCAAGCTCGAGCACCCTGTGCCCCGGCTTGACCCGCAGTGCGGCGGCCCGCGCCTCGACACCCTCGTATCGTCCCTTTTCCAGCTTCTGGCGGATCTTCGGGGTCACCAGCGCCTCGGGGAGGGCCAGCTTCACGCCGCGCAGTTCGTATTCCCGCATCCTGACCACACCTCGCTCCGGCTTGATTGATCGGTTGGCCCGCACTAGACCTCAATCCGAGCACGGCTGAGGCGGGAACAGGGAATTCCGATGCAAATCTTCGTCGGTCTCGGAAACCCCGGGGCCAAATACGCGGGCAACCGGCACAACATCGGCTTCATGGCACTGGACCGGATCGCGGCGGACCACGGCTTCGGTCCGTGGAAGGCCAAGTTCCAGGGCGAACTGACCGAGGGACGGCTGGGCGGCGACCGGGTGATCCTGCTCAAGCCGATGACCTTCATGAACCTCTCGGGCCAGTCCGTCGGCGAGGCGATGCGCTTCTACAAGCTCGAACCCGAGGACGTCACCGTTTTCCATGACGAGCTCGACCTGGCCCCCGGCAAGGTGCGGGTCAAGCAGGCGGGCGGCCATGCGGGCCACAACGGCCTGCGCTCGATCCACCAGCACATCGGCCACAACTACCAGCGTGTCCGGCTGGGCATCGGCCATCCCGGCCATAAGGACCGGGTGGCGGGCTATGTGCTGAGCGATTTCGCCAAGGCCGAGGAAGACTGGCTGGACGACGTGCTGCGCGGCGTCTCGGACGGCGCGGCAGAGCTTGCGGATGGCGACGCGGGAAAGTTCATGAACGCGGTCGCCCTGCGGACCGCGCCGCCGCGATCCTCGGCCGGGTCGGAAAAGCCCACGCCGAAGGCCCCCGAGGCACCGGCCCCCGCGCCTGAGCCGGTCGCGGACAACCGGTCCCCGCTGCAGAAGCTCGCCGACAAGTTCCGCTGATCTTACCGCCGCAGGCAGAGGTCGGGCGGTTTGCCATTGTCGGTGAAGGTTTCCGATCCGCAGGCCGCGCAGCGCCAGAAGGCCTGACCGTCGCGGTCGCGCGACCTGTCGGCCCGCCAGCGGCAGCCCCGCATCTCGGGTTTCGAGAAGATCGCCACCAGCACGATGGCGACGACAAGGCCGACGAGGTAGATCATGCGCGCCCCGCCGGGACACGCGCAAAGCCGGTCAGATCAGGGATCACGCCGCCTGAGTGTAGGGGGCATAGACCGGCTGCGCCTCGTCCTGGCGCGCGGTCGGCACGGCCTTGGGCAGCGGGGTGTAGTACGCCCAGGCCTCGTCCAGCGCCTTGAGCGCGGCGGCGGCCTTGTCGGTTTGTGCGGTGGTGGTCATTTCGGGTGCCTCGCATGTCGTCTCGGCTCCTCCCCTGGCCGCTATATGGCCCCTTTGCCGCAGCGCCGCATCCCCCGATGCTGCAACCGCGGCATGCACCGGGCGCAAGCGACGCAGCGTTACAGGCCGGGCAAGGAAAAACCGGGCCGAAGCCCGGTTTCCGAAAGGTCCCGCAGACCGGGCATCCGCCCGGGCCGGTGGCCGCGGATCACTCGACCCGTTCGACCATCATCTTCTTGATCTCGGCAATCGCCTTGGCCGGGTTCAGGCCCTTGGGGCAGGTCTTTGCGCAGTTCATGATCGTGTGGCAGCGGTAGAGCTTGAACGGATCTTCCAGCGCATCCAGCCGCTCGCCGGTCGCCTCGTCGCGCGAGTCGATGATCCAGCGATAGGCGTGCAGCAGCGCGGCGGGGCCGAGGTAGCGGTCGGAGTTCCACCAGTAGCTCGGGCAGGCGGTCGAGCACGAGGCGCACATCACGCATTCATAGAGCCCGTCGAGCTTCTTGCGGTCCTCGATCGACTGGCGCCATTCCTTGGCCGGGCGGTTCGTCTTGGTTTCCAGCCAGGGCATGATCGACGCGTGCTGGGCATAGAAATGCGTCAGGTCCGGGATCAGGTCCTTCACCACTTCCATGTGCGGCAGCGGGTAAATCTTCACGTCGCCCGAGATCTCGTCGAGGCCGTAGATGCAGGCCAGCGTGTTGATCCCGTCGATGTTCATCGCGCAGGACCCGCAGATGCCTTCCCGGCAGGACCGGCGGAAGGTCAGCGTCGGGTCGATCTCGTTCTTGATCTTGATTAGCGCGTCCAGGACCATCGGGCCGCACTTGTCCATGTCCAGGTGATAGGTGTCGACCCGCGGGTTCTCCCCGTCATCCGGGTTCCAGCGATAGATGTGGAACGCCCGGACATTGGTCGCGCCGTCCGGCTTGGGCCAGGTCTTGCCCGTGCGGATCGTGGAGTTCTTGGGAAGGGTCAGTTGGACCATGGGTTACAACCTCTTGTTCTGCGCGCAGGGGCGCGAAGGATATGTGTCCGGTGCAGTTCCGTCTCGGTCGGTCCCGGTGGCATGGCAGATATCCCTCATGCTCCCAGAACCTTTAGTATCTCTTTGGCCCGGTTGTCAAAACCATGCACGGCCCGGACATGGTCCGCGACCGACCGCCGCGCCGCCGGGTCGGTGTCCAGCGCCGCGTGCAGCGCGGCCTCGAAATCACCCGTGCCGTAGGCATTGACGCAGCCGGCGATGTCCTCGGGCATCCCGGCCATCCGCTCGGTCACCACGGCGCTGCCCGACGCCAGGACGTCGTAGACCCGGTTCGACACCAGCCCGTGGTCGAGCATGCCGGGATGATGGTCGTTCAGCACCACCCGCGCCGAGGCATAATGCGCCCCGAGCGCCGCGTTCTCGATATGCCGGCCGCGCAGGACGCCGTCGGGCAGCCGATCCTCCCAGCCCCTGCCCCAGACGGCAAGGTCGCAACCGGTCGCCAGCGCAAGGTCGACGACCCGGCGCGGAAACTCCTCGCGCCGGTTGCCGACGAAGAGGACGTTGGTCTCCAGCCCCGCCTGCCGCCGTTCGGGCGAAAAGATCTCGGGATCGGTGCATTGCGGCAGCACCGACACCCCGCGGGCCCCGCGCGCGGCCAGCGCCTCGGCCAGCGGTTGCGACGCGGCAAAGATGTGCTCGGCCTCGCCGATCTCCTGCTCGGTCAGCGTGTCGGCCTGCGAGATCACCCAGATCACCAGCGGGCAGCGGCCCCGCCGCCCGTAGGCGACCTTGCCGCGCAGGACGATGTCGATCTCCTGTCGCCACGGCAGAGCACGGGCGCTCGGGCGGAACGTCTCGGGGCGGGTTTCCAGCCGCACGGTCCGCCCGGCACGGTTGAGCGACCGGGCCAGCGAGGTGGCGAAGTACCAGTCGCCCCAGGTGCGGTCCCGCTTCGGGCGGGGACAGGGCAGGCAGATACGGATCGGCAGGCTCACGGCGCATCCTCCGCGGGCGACAGGCGCTCCAGCACGCCCGCGCCGGACACCAGCGGCCCGATCTCGTCCAGGTAGCGCGGCACGCCGTAGCCATCCAGCGTCAGCGGCAGGTACTCGGCCACGATGTCCTCCATCGCCTCGGCCAGCACCCGCGATCCCGGGTCGAGGTCCGAGATCAGGACAAGCCCGGTCGGCGGGCAGTCCAGCACCTCGAGCTGCAGGTCCGGCCGGAACCGCTTGAGGATCGGCACCAGCTTCCAGACGTCGCCGGTCCAGGCCAGCGTGCGGGTACGATCCCAGTCGCGGTCGGCCATGATGCGGGCAAAGGGAATGCAGTCGTGCAAGACGATCCGCCCGCCCGGCGCCATCCGCGCCTCGGCGTTGACGAAATCGCGCAGCAGGAACTCGAACAGGTGCATCCCGTCGAGGAACGCGAGGTCGAACGTCATCGACTGTCGGTCGAGGTAGCCCGAGGCAAAGAAATCGTCGCTGGGCCCCTGGTAGAGGTAGAGGCTCTCCTTGCCCTCGGTCACCGGCACGTCGAGACGGAACTCCGGGTCGATGGCAATGCAGTGCCCGCCCGCCGGGGCCAGGCTGCGGCCCTTCTGAGTGCCGATCTCGAGGTAGGTGCCCGGCGCCACGGCCCGGTGGTAGCCGGCCAGGAAGTCGAGGTAGTGCGGGCCCGGAAGCTCGGGGAAATCCGGTTCACGCGTGACCTCGGGCGGGCCCTTCTTGCGCCAGAACATCACGGGGCACCGCCTAGTACGGTCCGGCGAGCCTGCGCCCGCCGGATGTCGCGGTCCCCGTGAGGGCGCGCATCAGAACGTCCGCGCCTTCGGCGCGATCCGCTTCAGCGCGATGCCGCCCTCGTCCTCGGTGGTCAGCGGGTCGACGATCACGTCGCGGTAGCTGAGCTCGACCGAGTTGCCCTCGACGCGCGAGATCGTGTGCTTGCGCCAGTTCTCGTCGTCGCGGTTGGGGAAGTCCTCGTGGGCATGCGCCCCGCGGCTCTCCTTCCGGGCCTCGGCGCCATAGATCGTGGCCAGCGCGTTCGGCATCAGGTTGGTGAGTTCGAGCGTCTCCATCAGGTCCGAGTTCCAGACCAGGCTGCGGTCGGTGACCTTCAGGTCGCCCAGCTTGGCCGCGATGGCGGTCATCTTCTCGACGCCCTCTTCCAGCGTCTTCGATTCCCGGAACACGGCCGCGTCCGACTGCATCGTGTGCTGCATCTCGAGCCGCAGATCGGCGGTCGGGATCGCGCCGGTGGCGTTGCGCAGCCCGTCGAACCGGTCGAAGGCCTTGTCGATCGAGGCCTGGTTCAGAACCGGGTTCGCCGCATCGGGGTTCACCACCTTGCCCGCCTTGATCGCCGCCGCGCGGCCAAAGACCACGAGGTCGATCAGGGAATTCGATCCGAGCCGGTTCGCCCCGTGCACGCTCGCGCAGCCCGCCTCGCCCACGGCCATCAGGCCCGGCACGATCGCGTTCGGGTTCTCGGACGTCGGGTTGATCACCTCGCCCCAGTAGTTCGTCGGAATGCCGCCCATGTTGTAATGCACGGTCGGCAGGACCGGGATCGGCTCTTTCGTGACGTCGACACCGGCGAAGATCTTCGCGCTTTCGGAAATCCCCGGCAGCCGTTCGGCCAGCGCCTCGGGCGGCAGGTGGTTGAGGTTGAGGAAGATGTGGTCCTTCCGCTCGCCCACGCCGCGGCCCTCGCGGATCTCCATCGTCATCGAGCGCGAGACATAGTCGCGCGGAGCGAGGTCCTTGTACTGGGGCGCGTAGCGCTCCATGAACCGCTCGCCCTCGGAGTTGGTGAGGTACCCGCCCTCGCCGCGTGCACCTTCCGTGATCAGGCAGCCCGAGCCGTAGATGCCGGTCGGGTGGAACTGCACGAACTCCATGTCCTGCAGCGCAAGGCCGACCCGGGCCACCATGCCGCCGCCGTCGCCGGTGCAGGTGTGCGCCGAGGTGGCGCTGAAATAGGCCCGGCCGTAGCCGCCGGTGGCCAGCACGACCATCTTGGCGTTGAAGATGTGGAAGGTGCCGTCGTCGAGCTTCCAGCAGACCACGCCCTGGCAGACGCCGTCCTCGGACATGATCAGGTCGATCGCGAAATACTCGATGTAGAACTCGGCCTGCTGCTTCAGCGACTGGCCGTAGAGCGTGTGCAGGATCGCGTGGCCGGTCCGGTCGGCGGCGGCACAGGTCCGCTGCACGGCGGGGCCTTCGCCGAATTCGGTGGTGTGGCCGCCGAAGGGCCGCTGGTAGATCTTGCCTTCCTCGGTGCGCGAGAAGGGCACGCCGTAATGCTCGAGCTCGTAGACCGCCTTGGGCGCCTCGCGCGCGAGGTATTCCATCGCGTCGGTGTCACCCAGCCAGTCCGAACCCTTGACGGTGTCGTACATGTGCCACTGCCAGTGATCCGGGCCCATGTTCGACAGCGAGGCGGCGATGCCGCCCTGCGCGGCCACGGTGTGCGACCGGGTCGGGAAGACCTTGGTCACGCAGGCCGTGCGCAGCCCCTGCTCGGCCATGCCCAGCGTCGCCCGCAGCCCCGCGCCGCCGGCGCCCACCACCACGACGTCATAATCATGCGTCTCGTATTCGTATGCGGCCATTGTCCGTTCCTTCAGAGTGCGAGCTTGACGAGGGCGAAGAGGCCGAAGGCCATCAGCCCGTAGCTCAGGATCACCATGGCGAGAACCAGCACCTTGCGCGTCATGCCGTCGAAATAGTCCTCGATCGCCATCTGCGTGCCTTTGGCGAAGTGCCGCATGCCCACGATCAGCGCCAGCGCGGTCATCGCCGCCGGGATCGGCCGCGAGAACACCGCCGTCACCGTCTCGTAATCCGACCCGATGGCCGATCCGACGATGTAGACGAAGAAGGGGATGATGATGGCCAGCGCGACGGCGCTGACCTGCATGAAGATGTGGTGCTCGGTCCCGGTGCCGGAAGCGCCGCGGCCCTCGGCCCGTTTGCGGTCGGTCAGATAACGCATGGCGCCCTCCTCAAACGATCAGGATGGTGATGATGGTCAGCACGACCGACCCGCCGATGACGGTCCAGCCCAGCTTTTCCGCGGTCGGGATGTCGAGGCCGCGACCACTGTCAAAGATCAGGTGCCGGATGCCGGCGAGGTAGTGATACCACAGCCCCCAGAGCGACAGCGTCAGCACCAGGTCGCCGAACCACGAGGTCAGGAACCCGTTCGCGGTGGCAAAGGCCTCGGGTCCCGCAGCCGCCGCCAGCAGCCACCAGACGATCAGCACGGTCGACACGATCAGGGCGTTGCCCGTGATGCGCGTGATGATCGAGGACATGGAGGTGAGCTGGGGCCGGTAATACGGTCCGATCATGAAGGGAGAAAGCGGGCGCTCGACCCTTTTGCCATCAGCCATGAGCTTTCCTTTCCGGTATCTCGTGGGGTCTTGATACTGATTTTTACAGGCTTGTCATCACCATGCCAGTGCATCCGACAGGTTTTTTGCCATGCCGCGACGCCCTGCCGCCGGTATCGTGATCACATGCCGCGAGCGCGTGATCACAAATCGCGACCCGATGGTCGTTCCGGCCGACCCGCACGGGCCGCGCTGCGCCGCCCCACTTCATCTTGCCCGGAAAACTCCCGCCGGAGGCATGATCCGGCCGCCCGCGGCCGGATCATTCTCAGACCGGCATCACCGCCCAGTAATCGAGGTCGAGCAGCACGCCCGGCAGGTATTTCCCGTCCTCGCCCTTCAGCGCGCCCACCGATCCGTCCGAGGTCGCGACCAGCCGCAGCCGGATCAGGCCCACGCCAGGCACGTCGGTCTCGGCCTTGTCCAGAACCTCGGACCAGGCCTTCACCGTCAGCCCGCTGAAACAGGGGTTGGCATGCGCCCCGCCGTTCAGGCCGACGATCATCTGCGCGTTCGCCAGCCCGTTGAACGACAGCGCCCGCGCCATCGAGATCACGTGCCCGCCATAGATCAGCCGCTGCCCGTCGGGCCGGAAGGTCGCGTCGAAATGCACCTTGGCGGTGTTCTGCCAGAGGCGCGTGGCGATCATGTGCTCGGCCTCCTCGATGGTGACGCCATCGACGTGGTCGATCACCTCGCCCACCTCGTAGTCGCCCCACCGGTGCGCCTCGCCCGCGAGCGTGAAATCGTAGTCCGAGAAATCCAGCCCCTCGGGGATCACCAGGTCCGAGGCCGGGATCACGGTATTCAGCGCGGGCACCACGACCTCGGGCGCGGGCGCGCCGATGTCGTTCTTCCGCACCATCACCCAGCGGACGTAATCCATCACCGCCTCGCCGCGCTGGTTGGTCCCGGTGGTGCGGACATAGACCACCCCGGTCTTGCCGTTCGAGTTTTCCTTGAGGCCGATCACCTCGGAGGACGAATGCAGCGTGTCGCCGGCATAGACCGGCCGCAGCCAGCGCCCCTCAGCATAGCCGAGGTTGGCCACCGCGTTCAGCGACACGTCAGGCACGGTCTTCCCAAAGACGACGTGGAACGCCGCCAGTTCGTCCAGCGGGCTTTCCGGCAGGCCGCAGGCCCGTGCGAATTCGTCCGAGGAATAAAGCGCATGCCGCGCCGGGTAGAGCGCGTGATAGAGCGCCCGCTCCCCGCCCCCACGGTGCGCGGGACGGCGTGGTGGATCACCTCGCCGACGGTGTAGTCCTCGAAGAAGCGGCCCGGGTTGGTCTTGGCCATCACTGCTCTCCCAGCTTGATGTCGGGGGTGTAGGTGCCATCGACCTCCTTGGTCACCGCCTGGCCGCAGCGCATCTTGCCGGTCGCCTGGTCAAAGGCGTAGGTCGGGCTGCCGTGCAAATCCCAGCCCTTGTTCAGCGCCGCGGTCACCTTGTGGCAGAAGGCCGAAGTG
This sequence comes from Pseudooceanicola sp. LIPI14-2-Ac024, assembly GCF_042188925.1. Taxonomy (GTDB): domain Bacteria; phylum Pseudomonadota; class Alphaproteobacteria; order Rhodobacterales; family Rhodobacteraceae; genus Pseudooceanicola. Next base: position 3,771,120 of record NZ_CP170102.1, on the reverse strand, counting down.
TCGTCCTCGGTCAGCATTCTATAGAGTTTCATCACGTATTCCTTGGGTCAGCCGAAGGCCTGGTATCCCAGCCAGGTGTGCACCCAGCCGATCACGAGCAGCAGGACCAGGGCGATGGCCGCGAACATCGCGTCCTTGCCGATCGATCCCTTGGCGGGCGGGGTCCAGTCCGGCTCCGCCCGGTTGATGACCACCATCTCGACGATCGCCCAGAGCCCGAGGCCGCCGAAGAGGATGAAGGAGGGCACGTCGCCGTTCACCAGCAGGTGCGCAACCGCCCAGAGCAGGAAGCCCGTCAGCATCGGGTGCCGCATCCGGTAGAAGATCGCGCCCTTCTTCGGCCCCGGCGACACGAAGTAGAGCGCCGCCAGCATCAGCAGGTTGTTGATCCCCACCGTGGCCGGATGCCGCCCCCAGAAGAACGCGCCATCGGCCATCTTGTAGCCGAAGATCATCATGAGGATCGACACCGCCAGCGCCGCCGCGACCGCGCCCTTGCCCGCGTCGCCCATCCGGGCACGGGCGTCCGGCGCGATCCGCTTGAACAGGTGAGCGAGCGCCCAGAGAAGGACACCGAGGATGAGTAGCGTCATGGAGAAGCTGCCTTTCACATGGATGTGCCGTCACCCTGCGACGGTCAGGCCATGCGTGCAATGGCCTCGGCCTTGGCCAGCGTCTTCTTGGCGGTCTCGACATGCAGGTTTTCAACGATCTTGCCGTCCACCACCGCGACACCTTGCCCCGTCCGCTCGATCTCCTCGTGCGCCTCGATCTGGCGGCGGGCGAGGTCGATCTCTGCCTCGGTCGGCGCAAAGGCGGCGTTGGTGACTTCGACCTGCGCCGGGTGGATCAGCGTCTTGCCGTCAAAACCCAGGTCGCGGCCCTGCTCGCATTCCGCCTTCAGCCCCTCTTCGTCGAGGTACTGGTTGTAGACGCCGTCCACCACGACCACGCCATGCGCCCGCGCCGCCAGAAGCATCTGCTGGAGCGCGAACATCATCGGCAGGCGGTCGTCGCGCGACCGGCAGCCCAGTTCCTTGGCCAGGTCGTTGGTGCCCGCGACGAAGCCCGCGACCGAGGGATGCGCCGCGATGTCCAGAGCGTTGAACACGCCCAGAGGCGTCTCGATCATGCACCAGATCGGCTTGTCCCCCACGATGTCGGCCAGCGCCTGGACGTCCGCGGCGGAATTCACCTTGGGCAGCAGCAGCGCGTCCGCGTCGGCATCCTTCAGCAAGGCCGCGTCATCCGCGCCCCAGTCGGTGTCCAGCCCGTTGATCCGGATGATGCGCGCCTTCTCGCCATAGCCGCCCTGCTCCAGCGCGGCCTTCAGCGTCTCGCGCGCGGCGGGCTTGGCATCCGGCGTCACCGCATCCTCGAGGTCGAAGATGATCGCGTCCACGGCCAGCCCGCGCGCCTTGTCCAGCGCGCGCTCCTTGGAGCCGGGGATGTAGAGGACCGAACGGTAGGGGCGGGTCGAGGCGTCCATGGCAAAATCCTGTTCGAAACATTGTTGCGCGTGCATCGCATCATTCGACGGGAAATTTCAAGCCCACAAGCGCCGCGGGGCGGCATTGCACCCGCGGCACGGTTTCCGGGCGCGCGGGCCCGAAAATACCGCGGATGCGAGGCAACGGGCGCCCGATTAACCATATCTTCGCCCCCCGGCCCGCATCGTTTCCTTCTCCGGATGCGCAGGGAGGACCCCGCACTGGCCGCCCGAAACGGGGCTCCGCATCCTTCCAACCCATCGGGCCCCGGCCTGGCCGGCCGGTCGCCCCCGCGAAAGGATACTGCGATGAAGACGTTCCTGCCCGGGTCGGCCGCCATCCTGGCCGCCTGCCTCGTCACCGCCTCCGTCACCGCCGCCCAGGCCCAGGGCCGGCCCTGCGCGCCGCGCGACAATGTCATCGCCCGGCTCGCCGAACGCTACGGCGAAAGCCGCAAGTCGATCGGCATCGGCGCCAACAACCAGGTGGTCGAGATGTTCGCCTCGGACGAATCCGGCACCTGGACGATCACCGTCACCAGCCCCACCGGCCTGACCTGCCTGGTCGCCAGCGGACAGGCCTACGAGGCGATGGCGGACGCCCTGCCCGACACCTCCGACCCGGCCTGAACGCCGGTCCGCCACCGGGGCCAGATTCGTGGCGCCCGGCCCGGCCCGGCGGCCCCGCGCCGCCCGGCCCGTTTCCCGCGCTGGATGCGCGATTTTCGATTTTTCCGATTATTTTCATCGCCATTGCCCCCGCCCCCCGGGGCGCGGCCACGGTCCAGACTTGCGCAGGGCGGTCAAACGCCATAGGGCTTGCGCGCAGATTTCCAACGGACCGGAGAAAATCCAATGGCCAGACCCAAGATTGCCCTGATCGGCGCGGGACAGATCGGTGGCACGCTCGCCCACCTCGCCGCGCTCAAGGAACTGGGCGACGTCGTCCTTTTCGACATTGCCGAGGGCATCCCCGAGGGCAAGGCGCTCGACATCGCTGAATCGGGCCCCTCCGAAGGGTTCGACGCCACGCTGAAGGGCACGCAGAGCTACGAGGATATCGCGGGCGCAGACGTCTGCATCGTCACCGCCGGCGTCCCGCGCAAGCCGGGGATGAGCCGCGATGACCTGCTGGGCATCAACCTCAAGGTCATGAAGTCCGTCGGCGAGGGCATCGGCAAGCACGCGCCCGACGCCTTCGTGATCTGCATCACCAACCCGCTCGACGCGATGGTCTGGGCGCTGCAGCAGTTCTCGGGCCTGCCCGCGCACAAGGTCTGCGGCATGGCCGGCGTGCTCGACAGCGCGCGCTTCCGCCACTTCCTGGCGACCGAGTTCGACGTGTCGATGAAGGACGTCACCGCCTTCGTGCTCGGCGGCCACGGCGACACCATGGTCCCGCTGACCCGCTACTCCACCGTCGCCGGCATCCCGCTCCCCGACCTGGTCAAGATGGGCTGGACCACGCAGGACAAGCTCGACGCCATCGTGCAGCGCACCCGTGACGGCGGCGCCGAAATCGTCGGCCTGCTCAAGACCGGCTCCGCCTTCTACGCGCCCGCCACCTCGGCGATCGAGATGGCCGAGGCCTACCTCAAGGACCAGAAGCGCGTCCTGCCCTGCGCGGCCTATTGCGACGGCGAATTCGGCCTCAAGGGCATGTATGTCGGCGTGCCGACCGTGATCGGTGCCGGCGGCATCGAGCGCATCGTCGACATCAAGATGAACAAGGACGAACAGGCGATGTTCGACAAGTCGGTCGACGCGGTGAAGGGCCTGGTCGAGGCCTGCAAGGGCATCGACGAAAGCCTCGCCTGATCCCACCCGGACTGTGAACGACAGGGCGCCCTGCGGGGCGCCCTTTTCGTACCCCGTGACCCGCGCGCGGGGCCGCGCCATCCCGACGCAGGGGCACCTCGGCCGCCGCCTGCCCCCGCGCCGCGGCGGGCGATTTTCGCCCAACCCTTCCCCGACTCAGGAAAGTTTCGTTAACTGGGCCCCAGCCCCGGTGCATGATTCCTGTGCACCGCTCCCCGTCCCGGGCCGCTACGAGACGGGAGGTGCAGTTTGTGATCACACGTTTTCAGCCTGTGATCACAAAACGCAGAAAATCGGCGGAAATCCTCAAACCGCTGCAAAAAAACATTCATCCCACGGCAAGGTGGTGGCATTACGCCTGAAGCACCAGCAACGAAGGACGGATTTCATGAACATCCATGAATATCAGGCCAAGGCTCTTCTGCGCGATTACGGCTGCCCGGTTTCGGACGGCCGCATCGTGCTGAAGGCGGAGGAGGCCAAGACCGCGGCGGGCGAGCTTGACGGACCGCTCTGGGTCGTCAAGGCGCAGATCCACGCCGGCGGCCGCGGCAAGGGCAAGTTCAAGGAAGCCGACGCAGGCGACAAGGGCGGTGTCCGCCTTGCCAAGTCGGTCGAGGAAGCTGCCGAGGAAGCCAAGAAGATGCTCGGCCGCACGCTGGTCACGCACCAGACCGGCCCGGCAGGCAAACAGGTCAACCGCATCTACATCGAGGACGGCTCCGACATCGAGCGCGAGCTCTACCTCGCCCTGCTCGTCGACCGCCAGACCTCGCGCATCTCCTTCGTCTGCTCGACCGAGGGCGGCATGGACATCGAAGAGGTCGCTGCCTCCACCCCCGACAAGATCCTCAGCTTCTCCGTCGATCCGGCCACCGGCTACCAGCCGTTCCACGGCCGCCGCATCGCGTTCATGCTGGGTCTCGAGGGCAAGCAGGTCAAAGCCTGCGTCGACCTGATGGGCAAGCTCTACAAGGCCTTCACCGAGAAGGACATGGAGATGCTCGAGATCAACCCGCTGATCACGCTCAAGGACGGCAGCCTCAAACTGCTCGATGCCAAGCTCGGCTTCGACGGCAACGCGCTCTACCGCCACTCCGACATCCAGGCGCTGCGGGACGAGACCGAGGAAGACCCCAAGGAACTCGCCGCCTCCAAGTACGACCTGAACTACATCGCCCTGGATGGCGAGATCGGCTGCATGGTGAACGGCGCGGGCCTGGCCATGGCGACGATGGACATCATCAAGCTCTACGGCGCCGAGCCTGCCAACTTCCTCGACGTGGGCGGCGGCGCGACCAAGGACAAGGTCACCGAAGCCTTCAAGATCATCACCTCTGACCCGAACGTGAAGGGCATCCTGGTGAACATCTTCGGCGGCATCATGCGCTGCGACGTCATCGCCGAGGGCGTGATCGCCGCGGTGAAGGAAGTCGGCCTGAAGGTTCCGCTGGTCGTCCGTCTGGAAGGCACCAATGTCGAGAAGGGCAAGGAGATCATCGCGAACTCCGGCCTGAACGTCATTGCCGCCGACAACCTCTCCGACGGCGCCGAGAAAATCGTGAAAGCAGTGAAAGGCTAAGGCAATGGCAGTTCTCGTTGACGAAAACACCAAGGTCATCTGCCAGGGTCTCACCGGCTCGCAGGGCACCTTCCACACCGAACAGGCAATCGCCTACGGCACCAAGATGGTCGGCGGCGTGACCCCCGGTAAGGGCGGCACCACGCACCTCGACCTGCCGGTCTACAACTCGGTCCACGAGGCGATGCATGTCACCGGCGCCAACGCGTCCGTGATCTATGTCCCGCCGCCGTTCGCCGCCGACTCGATCCTCGAGGCGATCGATGCCGAGATGCCGCTGATCGTCTGCATCACCGAGGGGATCCCGGTCCTCGACATGATGAAGGTGAAGGCCGCGCTCCAGGGCTCCAAGTCGCGCCTGATCGGGCCGAACTGCCCGGGTGTCATCACCCCCGGCGCCTGCAAGATCGGCATCATGCCCGGCCACATCCACAAGCGTGGCTCGGTCGGCGTCGTGTCCCGTTCGGGCACCCTGACCTACGAAGCCGTCAAGCAGACCACCGACGCGGGCCTCGGCCAGTCCTCGGCCGTCGGCATCGGCGGTGACCCGATCAAGGGCACCGAGCACCTCGAAGTGCTGGAAATGTTCCTCGCCGACCCCGAGACCCAGTCGATCATCATGATCGGCGAGATCGGTGGCCAGGCCGAGGAAGACGCGGCGCAGTTCCTCAAGGACGAAGCCAAGCGTGGCCGGTCGAAACCGACCGCGGGCTTCATCGCCGGCCGCACGGCGCCTCCGGGCCGCCGCATGGGCCACGCGGGCGCCATCGTCGCCGGCGGCAAGGGCGGCGCCGAGGACAAGATCGAGGCGATGAAATCCGCCGGCATCGTCGTCGCCGACAGCCCCGCAGGCCTCGGCGAGGCCGTGCTGAAGGCCATCGGCTAAGCAAACCGGGACCGGGCAATCGCGCCCGGTCCCTCCCCCGCCACCGGAACGCACTGGCATGACCTTCACCGACGCCATCAAGACCTGCTTCCGCAAGTACGTGACGTTCTCGGGCCGTGCCGCACGGTCCGAATACTGGTGGTTCTTCCTGTTCATCATCCTCGGCAACATCGTCGCCGGGATCCTCGACGGCATCCTTTTCGGCACCGGCAGCGTCGCGGTCACCGACACCTCGGTCCAGGCCGAGACCAGCGGCCCGATCTCGGCTCTGTTCGGGCTGGCGACCTTCCTGCCGCTGCTCGCCGCCGGCTGGCGGCGGATGCACGACACCGGGCGCTCCGGCCTCTACGTGCTCTACCCCGCCATCGTCTTCGTCGGCATCGGCCTCTTCGTCAGCCTGATGGGCGGCTTCGCCACGCTCTCGGGCGGCGACATCACCGGCCTCTTCGGCAGCGTCTTCGGCATCATCCTGATGATTGCCCTGATCGTCTTGCTGCTTTCGCCGCTCATCGTGCTCTGGTGGCTCACCCGCCCGTCGCAACCCGGCTCCAACGAATGGGGCCCCAACCCTAACGAGGTCTCGTCATGACCGAGCAATCGTCCAACGACCTGTTCCACGCCTCCAGCTTCATGCAGGGGCACAACGCGGAATACCTGGAACAGCTCTACGCCCAGTACGCCAACGACCCGGCGTCGGTGGATGCCTCCTGGGCCGAATTCTTCCGGTCGCTCGGCGACGACGACCGCGCGGTGAAGGCCGAGGCGGCCGGCGCCTCTTGGTCGCGGCCCGACTGGCCGCCGCAGCCCAGCGACGACCTGACCGCCGCGCTCGACGGCATGTGGCCCGCGCCCGCCGAAGCCAAGGGGGCCGGCGACAAGATCAAGGCGAAGGCGGCCGAGAAGGGCGTCGAGGTCAGCGACGACGCGGTCAAGCGCGCGGTGCTGGATTCCGTCCGCGCCATCATGCTGATCCGCGCCTACCGGATCCGCGGCCACCTGGCCGCCGACCTCGACCCGCTGGGGATGCGGGACGAAAGCGCCCACCCCGAGCTCGACCCGAAGAGCTACGGCTTCGAGGATGCCGACCTCGACCGGCCGATCTTCCTCGACAACGTGCTGGGTCTGGAAATCGCGCCCATGCGCCAGATCGTCGAGATCGTGAAGCGCACCTACTGCGGCACCTTCGCGCTGCAGTACATGCACATCTCGAACCCCGAGGAAGCCGGCTGGCTCAAGGAACGGATCGAGGGCTTCGGCAAGGAGATCAAGTTCACCCGCGAAGGCCGCCGGGCGATCCTGAACAAGCTGGTCGAGGCCGAGGGCTTCGAGAAGTTCCTGCACGTCAAGTACATGGGCACCAAGCGCTTCGGCCTCGATGGCGGCGAGGCGCTGATCCCCGCGATGGAACAGATCATCAAGCGCGGCGGCTCGCTCGGCGCGAAGGAGATCGTCATCGGCATGCCGCACCGCGGTCGCCTGTCGGTGCTGGCCAACGTGATGGGCAAGCCCTACCGCGCGATCTTCAACGAATTCCAGGGCGGCAGCTTCAAGCCCGAGGATGTCGACGGCTCCGGCGACGTGAAGTACCACCTCGGCGCCTCGTCCGACCGTGAATTCGACGGCAACACCGTGCACCTATCGCTGACCGCCAACCCCTCGCACCTCGAGGCGGTGAACCCGGTGGTGCTGGGCAAGGCGCGGGCCAAGCAGGCGCAGCTGAACGACCATGACCGCACCGGCGTGATCCCCGTGCTGCTGCACGGCGACGCGGCCTTTGCCGGCCAGGGCGTCGTGGCGGAATGCTTCGGCCTCTCGGGCCTCGTCGGGCACCGCACCGGCGGCACGATCCACATCGTGGTGAACAACCAGATCGGCTTCACCACCGCGCCGCACTTCAGCCGGTCCTCGCCCTACCCGACCGACATCGCCCTGATGGTCGAGGCGCCGATCTTCCACGTGAACGGCGACGATCCCGAGGCCGTGGTGCATGCCGCCAAGGTCGCGACCGAGTTCCGCCAGAAGTTCCACAAGGACGTGGTGATCGACATCTTCTGCTACCGCCGCTTCGGTCACAACGAAGGCGACGAGCCGATGTTCACCAACCCGATCATGTACAAGAACATCAAGGGTCACCGCACGACCCTGAGCCTGTACACCGATCGCCTAGTCAAGGACGGTCTGATCCCCGAGGGCGAGATCGAGGACATGAAGGCCGCCTTCCAGGCCCACCTGAACGAAGAGTTCGAGGCCGGCAAGGACTACAAGCCCAACAAGGCCGACTGGCTGGACGGCAAGTGGTCCCACCTGGAACGCGAGAAGGAAGACTACCAGCGCGGGGAGACCGCGGTTTCGGAAGAGACCTTCAAGGAGATCGGCCAGGCGCTGACCTCCGCCCCCGACGGCTACCCGATGCACAAGACGGTGGAACGCCTGCTCGAAGCCAAGCGGCAGATGTTCGAGACGGGCGAAGGCTTCGACTGGGCGACGGGTGAGGCGCTGGCCTTCGGCTCGCTCCTGACCGAAGGCTACCCGGTCCGCCTCGCCGGGCAGGACTCCACCCGCGGCACGTTCAGCCAGCGCCACTCGGCCCTGATCAACCAGGAGACCGAGGAGCGGTATTACCCGCTGAACAACATCCGCAACGGCCAGGCCCGTTACGAGGTCATCGACTCGATGCTCTCGGAATACGCGGTGCTGGGCTTCGAATACGGCTACTCGCTGGCCGAACCGAACGCCCTCACCCTGTGGGAGGCGCAGTTCGGCGACTTCGCCAACGGCGCGCAGATCATGTTCGACCAGTTCATCAGCTCGGGTGAATCGAAATGGCTGCGGATGTCGGGCCTGGTGATGCTCCTGCCGCACGGCTACGAGGGCCAGGGCCCGGAACACTCCTCGGCGCGGCTCGAACGCTTCCTGCAGATGTGCGGCCAGGACAACTGGATCGTCGCCAACTGCTCGACGCCGGCGAACTACTTCCACATCCTGCGCCGGCAGCTGCACCGCAGCTTCCGCAAGCCGCTGGTGCTGATGACGCCGAAGTCGCTGCTCCGCCACAAGCTGGCGGTCAGCAAGGCGCACGAGTTCACCACCGGCTCAAGCTTCCACCGCGTTCTCTGGGACGATGCGGAGCTGGGCACCTCGACCACCAAGCTGGCCAAGGACGACAAGATCAAGCGCGTCGTCATGTGCTCGGGCAAGGTCTACTACGACCTGCTCGAGGAACGTGACGCCCGCGGCATCGACGACGTCTACCTGCTGCGGATCGAGCAGTTCTATCCCTTCCCGGCGATCAGCCTCGTGAAGGAACTGGAACGCTTCCCCAAGGCCGAGATGATCTGGTGCCAGGAAGAGCCGAAGAACCAGGGCGCCTGGAGCTTCATCGAACCGAACATTGAATGGGTGCTTGGCCGGATCGGCGCCAAGCACGGGCGGCCGCGCTACGTCGGCCGTGTCGCCACCGCTTCGCCCGCCACGGGGCTTGCCGCGCAGCACAAGGCGCAACAGGCAGCCCTCGTGGACGAGGCTCTGACCATCGAAGGGAACTAAACGCATGACCACCGAAATTCGCGTCCCCACCCTGGGCGAAAGCGTCACCGAGGCCACCGTCGCCACCTGGTTCAAGAAACCCGGCGACAAGGTCGCGGTGGACGAGATGCTGTGCGAGCTTGAAACCGACAAGGTGACGGTCGAGGTCCCCTCGCCCGCCGCCGGCACCCTGGCCGACATCGTCGCCGCCGAGGGCGAGACCGTGGGCGTCGACGCGCTCCTCGGCAACATCTCCGAGGAAGGCAATGCCGGCCCCGAAGAGGTCAAGCCGCGGTCCGAAGCAGAGGACGGCAAGAAGGCCGAGGCCAAGGAAGCCGCCTCGGGCGGCGGTGAGAGCATCGACGTGATGGTCCCCACCCTGGGCGAAAGCGTCACCGAGGCCACCGTCGCCACCTGGTTCAAGAAGGAAGGCGACAGCGTCGAGGCGGACGAGATGCTCTGCGAGCTCGAGACCGACAAGGTCTCGGTCGAGGTGCCGGCCCCCGCCGCGGGCGTGCTGGGCAAGATCCTCAAGGGCGAAGGCGAAACGGTCGAGGCCGGCGGCAAGCTGGCGGTGATGACCTCGGGCGCCGGTGGTGCCGCCGCCGCGCCCAAGTCCGACGCCCCTGCCGAAGCGGCCCCCGCCGCGACCGGCAAGAGCAGCGGCCGCTCCGACGTCGAAGACGCCCCCTCGGCCAAGAAGGCGATGGCCGAGGCCGGCATCAGCCGCGATCAGGTCACCGGCTCGGGCCGGGACGGCCGGGTGATGAAGGACGACGTGGCCAAGGCGATCGCCGCCGCCGCATCGGCCCCCGCCGCCTCCGAGGCCAAGGCCGCGCCGCGGGCTCCGGTCCCGGCCGACGATGCCGCGCGCGAGGAACGGGTCAAGATGACCCGCCTGCGCCAGACCATCGCCCGCCGCCTGAAGGACGCGCAGAACACCGCCGCCATGCTCACCACCTACAACGAGGTGGACATGACCGAGGTGATGGCGCTCCGGAACCAGTACAAGGACGAGTTCGAGAAGAAGCACGGCGTCCGCATGGGCTTCATGTCGTTCTTCACAAAGGCCTGCTGCCACGCGCTCAAGGAAGTCCCCGAGGTGAACGCCGAGATCGACGGCACCGACGTGGTCTACAAGAACTTCGTGCACATGGGCATCGCCGCGGGCACGCCGCAGGGCCTCGTCGTTCCGGTCATCCGTGACGCCGACGCCATGTCCTTTGCCGAGATCGAGAAGGCGATCGCCGAAAAGGGCCGCCGCGCCCGGGACGGCAAGCTCTCGATGGCGGAAATGCAGGGCGGCACCTTCACCATCTCGAACGGTGGCGTCTACGGCTCGCTGATGTCCTCGCCGATCCTGAACCCCCCGCAGTCGGGCATCCTCGGCATGCACAAGATCCAGGACCGCGCGATGGTCATCAACGGCGAGATCAAGATCCGCCCGATGATGTACCTGGCGCTCAGCTACGACCACCGGATCGTCGACGGCAAGGGCGCCGTGACCTTCCTCGTCCGCGTGAAAGAGGCGCTCGAGGATCCGCGTCGCCTGCTGATGGACCTGTAAGGCGCGGTGCGTGACAAGCACGCACCCTACGGGTTTCGTGCGCTGCGGTCCGGCACGCATGTTGCCGACGTAGGGCACGTGCTTCCCGCGTAGGGTGCGTGGTTCCGGCCCCCGGCCGGGTTCACGCACCGAACGACACCGCCGATGCCCCCCACCGGGGCCTCGGCCACCTCCCCCTCCGCCACGGCGGACACACACGACGAAATCGCCTATCATCATGGATTACCTGACCTTCCCACGCGAAAGGACATCCCCATGACCACCCTGACCGGCATCCTCGCCCTCTACGGCCTCGTCGTGATGATCACCATCCTCGTGCAGGTTCTCGCCGCCGCGCAGAAGCTGGAACTGACCCAGCTCGTCGGCAACCGCGACAGCCTGCCCACGCTCACCGGCCTCGCCGGGCGGATGGACCGGGCGCAGATGAACTCCGTCATCGCCATGGCGCTCTTCGCCCCGGCCGTGCTGATCCTCGAGATGCGGGGCGACATCCCGACGCTCGCCGTCACGCTGGCCTGGATCTTCCTGATCGCCCGCATTGCCTACGTGATCGTCTTCGCCCTCGGCCTGCCATGGATCCGGACCGCTGTCTGGCTCGTTGGGTTCGCAATGACCTTCTGGCTCTACCTGCTTGCGATCTGAGGATACCCCCATGGCCAACCAGCTTCTCTGCCAACTCGACAGCACCGACCCCGACACGCTCGTCTCTGCCCTGATGGCGGATTCCGAGGACCAGTCCAACGCCGGCCTCTCGCGCCTGCAGATGTGGCGCGACGCCGACCAGGCGGGCCGGGTCTGGATCCTCTTCGACGTGCATGACCGCGCCAAGGCCGAGGACTGGCTGCAGCGCGCCGTGGCCGACACCCACGGCCGCCGCGCCGGGGTGACGTCGAGCGCCGCCCATTTCCTGAGGACCGCATGACCCCGGAACTTGCCGCCCTCGCCGCCTGCGCCCTGATCCACGTCGCCCTCGTCGTCCTGTCGCAGCAGCGGCTGAACCGCGACGTGGGCACCCGTCTCAACGCCTCGCCGCGCGACGACCTGCCCGACCTGGCACAGGACACCCAGCGGCTGCGCCGGGCACTGGCCAACCATGTCGAGAACATCGGCCTCTTCATCTCGGCCGTGGTGATCGTCCAGCTGGCCGGGCAGAACAGCTGGTTCACCGCCGCCTGCGCCTGGGTCTACGTCGCCGCCCGGACGCTCTACATCCCCGCCTACCTCTACGGCTGGGCGCCGGGCCGGTCCTACATCTACATGGTCGGCCTGCTGGCGACCCTCGCGATGATCGTCGCCGCCTTCTTCTGAGGACCCCGCCGCCGCATGACCCCCGAACTGATCGCCCTCGCCCTCGCCGCCCTACTGCAGATCGTGCAGATCGCGCTCTACTCGGTCGCGGGTCAGGTGCAGGTCGGCACGCGCACGGCGCTGAAACCGCGTGACCAGGCGATCGAGCTGTCGGGCAAGGCGGGCCGGATCAAGCGCGCCATGGACAACCACTTCGAGGGGCTGATCCTCTTTGCCATCGCCGTACTGGTGCTGGCGGTGGCCGACGTCTCCAGCCCGCTGACCGTCCTCTGCGCCTGGACCTACTTGGCCGCCCGCATCCTCTACATCCCCGCCTACATCTTCGGCTGGGTGCCCTGGCGCTCGCTGATCTGGATGGTCGGATTGCTGGCCACCGCGGTCCTGCTGCTCTATGCCGTGCTGTGAGGGTCCGATGGCGGCACCGACAAAAACACCGACGCAATACCGACGTAATACCGACGCGATACCGACGTCGGAAACCGACCCAAGGAGAAGCAAATGGCATCCTATGATGTGATCGTGATCGGCTCCGGCCCCGGCGGCTATGTCGCCGCCATCCGCTGCGCGCAGCTCGGCCTCAAGACCGCCTGCGTCGAGGGCCGCGAGACGCTCGGCGGCACCTGCCTGAACGTGGGCTGCATCCCCTCCAAGGCGCTGCTGCACGCGACCCACGAACTGCACGAGGCCGAGCACAACTTTGCCACCATGGGCCTCAAGGGCAAGGCGCCCACGGTCGACTGGCCGGTGATGCAGGACTACAAGCAGGACGTGGTGAACCAGAACACCAAGGGCATCGAATTCCTGTTCAAAAAGAACAAGATCGACTGGCTCAAGGGCTGGGGCTCCATCCCCGAGGCCGGCAAGGTCAAGGTCGGGGACGAGGTCCACGAGGCCAAGAACATCATCGTCGCGACCGGCTCCGTCCCGTCCTCGCTGCCGGGTGTCGAGATCGACGAAAAGGTCGTCGTGACCTCCACCGGCGCGCTGTCGCTGCCGAAGATTCCCAAGAAGATGGTCGTCATCGGCGCCGGGGTCATCGGCCTTGAAATGGGCTCGGTCTACGCTCGTCTGGGCACCGAGGTGACGGTGGTCGAATTCCTCGATCAGATCACCCCCGGCATGGACCCCGAGGTCCAGCGCACGCTGCAGCGCATCCTCAAGAAACAGGGGATGGAGTTCATCATGGGCGCCGCCGTGCAGAAAGTCGACGCCCTGAAAACAAAGGCAAAAGTCAGCTACAAGCTGCGCAAGGACGACAGCGAGGCCGAGATCGAGGCCGACGTCGTCCTGGTCGCCACGGGCCGCAAGGCCTACACCGACGGGCTGGGCCTGGCCGACCTCGGCGTCAAGATGACCGACCGCGGCGTGATCGAGACCGACGACCACTGGTTGACATCTGTCAACGGCATCTACGCCATCGGCGACGCCGTGAAGGGCCCGATGCTGGCCCACAAGGCCGAGGACGAAGGCATGGCCTGCGCCGAGGTGATCGCGGGCAAGCATGGCCATGTGAACTACGGCGTGATCCCCGGCGTGATCTACACCTGGCCCGAGGTCGCCAGCGTCGGCGAAACCGAGGACACGCTGAAGAAGGCCGGCCGCGCCTACAAGGTCGGCAAGTTCTCATTCATGGGCAACGCGCGGGCCAAGGCGGTCTTTGCCGGCGACGGCTTCGTCAAGATCCTCGCCGACAAGGAAACCGACCGCGTGCTTGGCGCCCACATCATCGGGCCCGGCGCGGGCGACCTGATCCACGAGGTCTGCGTGACGATGGAATACGGCGGCTCGGCCGAGGACCTGGCGCTGACCTGCCACGCGCACCCGACCTTCTCCGAGGCCGTGCGCGAGGCCGCTCTGGCCTGCGGCGACGGCGCGATCCACGCGTAAGCGGTTTCGACCTCGCAGGAAAAGAACGCCCGCTCCGGTTCGGAGCGGGCGTTTTGCTTGCACCGGCAATGGCAGAGTGAATCCCCACCCCGCGCCCGGACGTGCCCCGGTAGGGTGCGTGCTCGCCACGCACCTTCCACCCGACGACGACCGGATGCGGACGCGGACGCCCCGCGCACCATCCCTTCAATCATTCGAAAACATCGACCGCCCGCAACGGTCACACGCTAGCATCGCTTGCGACGGGACTGGCGGGACACCCCCACCCTTACCGGCACCACCGCCGCACACGCCTCGTAGGGTGCGTGCTCGCCACGCACCGGCCACCCGCGCCACTACCGAAGCCGCGCCACCACGTAATCCGCGAGGTCCGACAGCATCGACTTCACCGGGTGATCCGGCACCACGGACAGGCTGTCGCGCGCCCGCGCGGCCCAGTCGAACGCCGCGGCCCGGGTGGCGTCCAGCGCCCCGTGCTTCGCCAGCAGCGCCAGCGCCTGCTCCAGGTCGCCGTCCTCCTGCTTGCCACGTTCGATCGTGCGCACCCAGAACGCGCGCTCGGTCTCGTCGGCCGCCGCCACCGCCTTGATCAGCGGCAGCGTCAGCTTCCGCTCGCGGAAGTCGTCACCGACGTTCTTGCCTGTCGCGCCGCTGTCGCCTTCGTAGTCCAGCAGGTCGTCCGCCATCTGGAACGCGATGCCGAGCGCGTCGCCGTAGTCGCGCAGCGCGGTCACCACCTCGGGCGCGGCACCGGCGATCTCGGCGCCGGATTCGGTCGCCGCGGCAAAGAGCGCGGCGGTCTTGCCACGCACGATCTGGACATAGGTGTCCTCGGTCGTCGCCAGGTCCTGCGCCGCGGTCAACTGCAGCACCTCGCCCTCGGCAATGGTGGCCGAGGCATCGGCAAGGATGTTCAGCACCTTGAGGTTCCCGGGCTCGACCATCAGCTGGAACGCCCGCGCGAACAGGTAGTCGCCGACCAGCACCGAGGACTTGTTGTCCCACAGCAGGTTCGCCGTCGGCCGCCCGCGCCGCTGGTTGCTCTCGTCCACCACGTCGTCGTGCAGCAGCGTGGCGGTATGGATGAACTCGACCGTCGCGGCCAGCCGAACGTGGTCCTGCCCGCGGTACCCGCACAGCCGCGCGGCCGCCAGGACCAGCAGCGGCCGCAGCCGCTTGCCGCCGGCCTCGACCAGGTGCGCGGTCACTTCCGGAATGCGCGGCGCGTGGCGCGAGGCCATGCGTTCGCGGATCACCGCGTTCACCGCCGCCATCTCGTCTGCCAGATGGGCGGCCAGTGCATCATGCGGTTTGGTGGCAATCTGGTCCATGACTTCCCCTTCGCGCCGGAAACCCACCTCGACAATCGCTGAGGTCTGCCCCACTTTCCCCGACATGAAACAGCTCCTCCGCAGCACCGACCCGACCGTGATCGCCTTTGCCCGTGCCCTGCTTCAGGGGGAGGATATAGACTGCTTCGAAATGGACGTAAACATGAGCGTACTCGAGGGCAGCATCGGGATCTTCCCCGGCGCCTGATGGTCCGCGACGCGGATTTCGAGGCGGCGCGCATCGCGCTGAACGACAACGGGATCGACACCGATGGATGAGCCCGCGCTGACGCGCGACGGCTACCTGTCGGGGCGGCTCTTCCTGCACCAGCCGCGGCGCGGCTACCGTGCGGGGGTCGACCCTGTGCTGCTGGCCGCCAGCGTGCCTGCGCGCGCGGGTGACAGCGTGCTCGACCTCGGCTGCGGGGTCGGGGCTGCGGCGCTTTGCCTCGGGGTGCGGGTGCCGGGGCTGACGCTGGCAGGGCTTGAGCGGCAGGCCGAGCACGCCGACCTCGCCCGCCGCAACGCGTCCGAGGCCGGGCTGGCGATGGAGGTCTTCACCGGCGACCTCACGATGATGCCGCCCGCGCTGCGCCAGCTGAGATTCTCCCACGTGATCGCCAACCCGCCCTATTTCCGGCGCGATGCCTCCCTCGCCGGTCCAGACCCCGCGCGAGAGGCCGCCTACGGCGAGGAAACGCCGCTGTCGGAATGGGTCGCCGCCGCCGCACGGCGGGTCGCACCGGGCGGCACGGTGACCTTCATCCACCGCGCCGAACGCCTGCCCGAGCTGATGGGCGCCTTCGCCGACCGGCTGGGTTCTTTGGAACTCAAACCACTTCTGCCCCGGCGCGGACGCGAGTCTCAGCTGATCCTGCTGCGCGGCCGCAAGGGCGGGCGCGCGCCGTTCCGGCTGCACCCCGGCCTCGTCGTGCACGCGGGCGACAGCTACGGCGGCCGCGCCGACTATACCGAGACGGCCGAGGCGATTCTCCGCCACGGTGCCGTTCTCGACTTCAACACTTCCGTTTAATCGGCTGGTAACAGCCGTTCTTTCAGACTGCGCGTGTGCGGCGTGACAGAATTGTAAAACTGTGGTCCAATTTCCGCATGGTCATCATCGAGAGGAGACGTTTATGAGCTTGAGTTCCCACATCGCAGAACTGAAGAAGAAACACCAAAGTCTCTCGGCCGCCGTGGATGAAGCGCAGCGGTCGCCCGGTTGCTCGGACCAGGAACTGAAGCAGCTGAAGAAGGAAAAGCTTCGGCTGAAGGAAGAAATCACTCGATTGAGTTAAGACCGCCCGGGAAGGGTTGCGCGGTTCAAGGGGACTGATCCTTGGCCCGGAAGCTGGCGCGCGCGGCCAAGGCTGCGCCGCCGGTGATCAAGAGCGCCGCGCCCGCCAGGCGCCAGCTTGGCGGCGCGATCCCGGCAAGGACGAGGATGAGCGTCGACAGCAGCGGCGCGGCATAGCTCGCCACGCCCAGAAGCTGGATGTCCCCCCGCTTCACCCCGTGATCCCAGACATAGAACGCCAGCCCCACCGGCCCGAGGCCCAGGCCCAGGATCGCCGCCCAGGTCAGCGCGTCGGCAGGCCAGACCGTCGTCTCGAACGCCAGGTGCAGCGGCAGCGACAGGACAGCGGTGGCCAGGCAGAAGACGACCACGCTTTCGGTCGGCATTTCCCCCAGGCGGCGCGAGATGACCGAATAGCCCGACCATGTCAGCGCACAGGCCAGCGCCAGCGCATAGCCCGGCAGGGCCGCGCTGTCGAACCCGGCGCCTGCCCCCACGATCAGCGCCGCGCCGAGGAATCCCGCGAAGGCGCCGACAAGGTGCCCGGCGCCCAGCCGTTCCCCGGGCAGCAGGCCCGAGAAGAGCACGATCAGCAAAGGCCAGAGATAGGCGATCAGCCCCGCCTCGGCCGGTGGCGCCAGGCGCAGGGCCGCGAAGTAGAGCGCGTGGTAGCCGAAAAGGCCCGCCGTCCCGAAGAGGTAGACCCGCAGCGGCGCCTGCCGCAGCCGGTGCGCGCCGCCGGTGGCAATCAGCCAGGCCACCCCGAGCGCCCCGCCGATGGCAAAGCACATCGCGTTCAGCTGCAGGGGCGGCACCGGCGCGCTGCCCACGGTGAAGAGCGCCAGCAGCGCCCAGAGCAGGACGGCGGTGAAACCGATGAGGGTGGCGCGGGTGCGGGCGGGATTGTCCATGACCACGGGGCATGGCGAGGCCCGCGCAAAAGGTCAAGACGCGGGCGAAGGGCCGGCCCCGCCCGGGACCGGCCCGATGCGTTTTCCGGGCCTATCCGGCCAGGTACTGGGCGCCGTTCGCCGTGATGGTCGACCCGGTGACAAAGCCCGAATCCTCGGAGGCGAGGAAGACGACGCAGCGCGCGATCTCTTCGGGCTCGCCCAGGCGGCCGACCGGGATCTGGCCGATGATCGCCTCGCGCACCTTCTCGGGCACCGCCATGACCATGTCGGTGGCGATGTAGCCCGGGCAGATCGCGTTGGCGGTGATGCCGGCGCGTGCGCCTTCCTGCGCCAGCGACTTGATGATGCCCAGGTCACCCGCCTTGGTCGCGGCATAGTTCACCTGGCCGAACTGGCCCTTCTGCCCGTTGATCGAGGAGATCACGATCACCCGGCCGAACTTGCGCTCGCGCATGCCGGGCCAGACCGGATGGACGGTGTTGAAGACGCCGGTGAGGTTGGTGTCGACCACCTCGTGCCACTGCTCGGGCGTCATCTTGTGGAATGGCGCGTCGCGGGTGATGCCCGCGTTGGCGACGACCACGTCAATCGGCCCCAGCTCGGCCTCGACCTTTTCCAGCCCCGCCTTGCTCTCGGCATAGTCGGCGACGTTCCACTTGTAGGTCTGGATGCCGGTTTCCTCGGTGAATTTCTTCGCCGCCTCGTCATTGCCGGCATAGGTCGCGGCGACGTTGTAGCCGGCCTCCTTCAGCGCTTTTGAAATCGCCGCGCCAATCCCGCGCGAGCCACCCGTAACGACAGCCGTTCTGGCCATGAATCACTCCTCCTGGTCGTCAATTCCCTTGGTAACTCTGTTACTGACACAAACGCACATGCGCAACATTGTTGCGCGGTCAAATTTTCAGCACGGCCGCGGAGTTAAGGGATATCGCGCTTAAATCTTTGGCGTGCCATGAAAAAGGCGCCCGAAGGCGCCTTTCCCGGAAGCGATCGCCCTCAGGCGCGCTCGATGCACATGGCGACGCCCATGCCGCCGCCGATACAGAGCGTGGCAAGGCCCTTCTTGGCGTCCCGGCGCTGCATCTCGAACAGCAGCGTGTTCAGGATCCGGGCGCCGGAGGCGCCGATCGGGTGGCCGATGGCGATGGCGCCGCCGTTCACGTTCACGATCGACGGGTCCCAGCCCATGTCCTTGTTCACGGCGCAGGCCTGCGCGGCAAAGGCTTCGTTCGCCTCGACCAGGTCCAGATCGCCGACCTTCCAGCCCGCCTTTTCCAGCGCCTTGCGGCTGGCATAGATCGGGCCCACGCCCATGATCGACGGGTCGAGCCCCACGGTCGCGTAGGAAACGATCCGCGCCATCGGCTCGATCCCGCGCTTCTCGGCGGCATCGGCCGACATCAGCAGCACGCCGGCCGCGCCGTCGTTCAGGCCGCTTGCGTTGGCCGCGGTGACGGTCCCGTCCTTGGTGAAGGCGGGCTTGAGCTTCTGCATCGCGTCGATGGTCGCGCCGTGGCGGATGTATTCGTCCTTGTCGACCACGATGTCGCCCTTGCGGGTCTTGATGGTGAAGGGGATCACCTCGTCGTCGAACTTGCCGGCCTTCTGCGCGGCCTCGGCCTTGTTCTGGCTGGCGACGGCGAACTCGTCCTGCATGTCGCGGCTGATCTGCCACTTCTCGGCGACGTTCTCGGCGGTCTGGCCCATGTGGTAGCCGTTGAAGGCATCCCAGAGGCCGTCGCGGATCATCGAGTCGATGTACTTCACGTCGCCCATCTTGTGGCCTGCCCGCAGGTGCGCGACGTGGGGGCTGAGCGTCATGTTCTCCTGCCCGCCCGCGGCCACGACATCGGCATCGCCAAGCATGATGTGCTGTGCGCCAAGCGCCACGGCGCGCAGGCCCGAGCCGCAGACCTGGTTGATGCCCCAGGCCGCGCTTTCGATCGGCAGGCCCGCGTTCACATGTGCCTGGCGCGCCGGATTCTGGCCCTGGCCGCCGGTCAGCACCTGGCCGAGGATGGTTTCCGAGACGTCGGATTTGTCGATGCCCGCGCGCGTCACCAGCGCATCCAGCACGGCCGAGCCGAGGTCATGGGCCGGGGTGTTCGCGAACGCCCCCGAGAACGAGCCGACCGCGGTGCGGGCGGCCGAGGCGATGACGACGTTGGTCATATGTGTTCCTCCACCAGGTCAGGCCGGGGCGCCCGATGCCCGAGTCGCGGGCGGCACTCCCGGCGTCGTTCCGTTGGATAGAGGAAATAGCGTAGCGTCACAATGGCCA
Organism: Pseudooceanicola sp. LIPI14-2-Ac024; assembly: GCF_042188925.1. GTDB lineage: Bacteria > Pseudomonadota > Alphaproteobacteria > Rhodobacterales > Rhodobacteraceae > Pseudooceanicola. The sequence continues at coordinate 3,751,235 of NZ_CP170102.1, read as the reverse complement.
CGGCGCCGCAGCGCAGCAGATCGCAGGTCCGTCAGCGGCCGCCCTGGCAGCGGCCCCGCGCTTCGCCCGGCCGATGGCTCAGGCCCGGCGCAGGTCCTCGGGCTGCATCCAGGGCGGCTGCAGGGTCGGGGCGGCGTAGTAGTAGCCCTGCAGGCAGTCCAGCCCGTTCTCGGTCAGCCATCGGGCGTCATCCTCGCGCTCGACCGCCTCGGCCACGGTGAACATGTCGAACTGTTCCGCGATCATGCAGATCGCGCGGGTGACGACCTGGTTGTCCGGATCCCGCGCGATCCCCCGGATGAAGGCCGCGTCGATCTTGAGCATGTCGAACTGGAACTGCCGCAGGTGGCGCAGGCAGGTGTGCCCGGCGCCGAAATCGTCGAGCGCAAAACTGATCCCCTCGCGCGCGAGGTCGGACATGAAGGTGGTCACGATCTCGGGCAGTTGCATCGCCGAGCGTTCGGTGAGTTCCAGCACCAGCCGTTCGCCCACCGTCGGATGCCGCATCAGCCCGGTGCGCAGTGCTGTCATCCAGGGCGGATAGCCGATCGAGCGTGCCGAGAGGTTGATCGACAGGCGGATGTCGGGCTGGTCCGCCAGGCACTGCAGGCCGAGCCGCAGGGCGATGGTGTCGATCTCGCGCCCCAGTGGCAGGGCCTCGACCGCGCCGATGAAATCACGGGCCGGGATCACCCGGCCGGAGGGGTCGAAAATCCGGATCAGACCCTCGTAAAACGCGATGCGGTCCGGCCGCTTCGCCTGCACGATGGGCTGGTAGGCCAGCGCCAGCCGGCCATCGCGAACCGCGGCGCGCACCAGGTCCACCGCGTCGCCTTCGCGCATGCCGACCGCCATGCTCAGCGGGTCGCCCGGGTCGATCGCCGCCGGGGGCCTGTCGCTCTTCGGTCTGTCCGTCATCGTCTCCTCCACCGTGCGCGCCCCGCTTTGCCATTGCCTTCGGACCGGGGTCGATGGCAGGATGAGATCAAAACGTGAACAAAATCCTAAGGAGGGCCGGATGACGGACCGCTGCTCCTGGGCGGGGCCCGACCCGCTCTACCTCGCCTACCACGACACCGAATGGGGCGTGCCGGAACACGACGGCCGCGCGCTCTGGGAAAAGCTGGTGCTCGACGGGTTCCAGGCGGGGCTGAGCTGGATCACCATCCTGCGCAAGCGCGACAACTTCCGCGCGGCCTTCGCCGGTTTCGACCCGGCCGAGATTGCCACCTGGGGCGAGCCCGAGGTCCAGCGCCTTCTGGCCGATCCCGGCATCATCCGCCACCGCGGCAAGATCGAGGCGACGATCACCAACGCCCGCGCCTACCTCGAGATCGAGGCGCGGGGCGGGTTCGGCCCGTTCCTATGGCGCTACGTGGATGGGCAGCCGCTGCAACCGCGATACGCGACGCAGGCCGAGGTGCCACCGGAAACGCCCCTGTCGGCGCAGGTCTCAAAGGATCTCAAGAAGGCCGGGTTCCGCTTCTGCGGCCCGACCATCGTCTATGCCTTCATGGAGGCCTGCGGGCTGGTCAACGACCACGTCACCACCTGCCACTGCCACGACCGCATCGCGGCGATGCCGGGCCCGGGGCTCTGACCGCGGCGGGGACGGATCAGGCGCCTTCGGCCGCGATCAGCCCCTGAACGATCCCGCGCGCCGCGTCCGAATGCCAGTCCGCCGGCCCGACCAGCCGCGCCAGTTCGCGCCCCTCGCGGTCGAGGATCAGCGTCACCGGCAGGCCGAAGACCCCGATTTGCCGGGCCAGCTCCGACCGCGGGTCGCGGTACTTGGGCAGGTTCTCAACTTCGATCTCGTCCAGGAACTTGTCGATCGCGGGCGGCGCGTTCGGCCCGGTGGCGAGCGTGACGACAGCGAAATCCTCGCCGCCGAACTCGGCCTCGAGGGCCGAGAGCGTCTCCATCTCTTCCCGGCAGGGGGCACACCAGACGGCCCAGAAGTTCAGCACGACATACTGCCCTCGGTATTGATCCAGGCCCGCCTTGCCCTCCGGCGTCTCGAACTGGGTCTCGGGCAGAGGCTTGGGGTCCGCATGCACGGCAAGCGCCTTCAGATCACCGCCCTTGGCCGCCTCGATCGCGTCCTGCAGCGGGCCGGCGAGGGCGGCGTTTGCACCGAGGATCAAGCCCGTATAAAGGAGCGCGGCAGACAGAAACTTCATGTGACCTCCGAAAGGTGCCCGATGAGCGACAAGACCTCGAACCAGATGTGGGGCGGCCGGTTCGCCGCCGGGCCGGACGCGATCATGGAGGCGATCAACGCCTCGATCGGCTTCGACCAGCGGCTCGCGGCGCAGGACATCGCGGGTTCGCGGGCCCACGCGGCGATGCTGGCCGCGCAGGGCATCATCAGCGATAGCGACGCCGAGGCGATCCGGGAAGGCCTCCTCACCATCTTGTCAGAAATCGAAGCCGGGACCTTCCAGTTCTCAACCGCGCTGGAAGACATCCACATGAACGTCGAGGCCCGCCTGAAAGAGGTCATCGGCGACCCGGCGGGCCGCCTGCACACCGGCCGGTCGCGCAACGACCAGGTGGCGACCGACTTCCGCCTCTGGGTGCGCGACCAGATCGACGCCGCCACCGGCGGGCTGAACGCACTGATCGCGGCCCTGCTGAGCCAGGCCGAACAGGGCGCCGACTGGGTGATGCCCGGCTTCACCCACCTGCAGACCGCGCAGCCCGTGACCTGGGGCCACCACATGATGGCCTATGTCGAGATGTTCTCGCGCGACCTGTCGCGTTTCACCGATGCGCGCGCGCGGATGAACGAAAGCCCGCTCGGCGCGGCCGCTCTGGCCGGCACCTCCTTCCCGATCGACCGCGAGATGACGGCCCAGGCGCTCGGCTTCGACCGGCCGATGGCGAACTCTCTCGACGCCGTCAGCGACCGCGACTTCGCGCTGGAATTCCTCTCCTGCGCGTCGATCTGCGCGATGCACCTCAGCCGCCTTGCCGAAGAGCTGGTGATCTGGTCCTCGGCCCAGTTCCGCTTTGTCACCCTGAGCGACCGCTTCTCGACCGGCTCGTCCATCATGCCGCAAAAGAAGAACCCCGACGCGGCCGAGCTGATCCGCGCCAAGGTCGGCCGGATCTTCGGCGCCAACGTCGCGCTGATGATGGTGATGAAGGGGCTGCCGCTGGCCTATTCCAAGGACATGCAAGAGGACAAGGAACAGGTCTTTGACGCGGCCGACAACCTGATGCTGGCGCTGGCCGCGATGACCGGCATGGTCAGCGACATGACAGCCAACCGCGACAACCTGCGCGCCGCCGCCTCGGCCGGATTTTCGACCGCGACCGACCTGGCCGACTGGCTGGTCCGCGCGCTCGGCCTGCCGTTCCGCGATGCCCACCACGTCACCGGCGCCCTCGTCGCGCTGGCCGAGAAGAAGGGCTGCGACCTGCCCGACCTATCGCTCTCCGAGCTGCAGTCCGGCCACCCGGACATCACGCAGGAGGTCTATTCCGTCCTCGGCGTCGACAATTCGGTTGCCAGCCGCATGTCCTATGGCGGAACCTCGGGCGAGCGGGTGCGCGAACAGGTCGCCCGCTGGAAGGAGCGCATGGCATGAAACCGATCGCCGCCATCCTGACCCTCGCCCTGCTCGCCGCCTGCGGCGTCGACGGTGCGCCGGTCCCGCCCACAAGGTCCAGCGCCACGCCGGCAAACGGCGTGACGATCTCGGGCGAGGCCCGCGTGGGCGTGGTCAAGACGTTCTGATGTCGCCCCTCCGGATGACCTACCTCGGCCTCGCGGTCTGGGGCGCGGTGCATCCGATGGCGTTTTTCCTGGCGTGGTTCCGGGACAATGGCTGGTCAATCGGCGGTATGGTCGAGGCCTGGCACGTGAACGCTGCGACCTCGGGGCTGGTCTGGGACCTAACCATCGCCGCCATCGCATTGACCGTCTGGATCCTGGCCGAGGTGCGGGTGCGGCGGAACTGGTCGGCGCTTGCCGCCATCCCCGCGACCTTCCTGATCGGGGTCAGCTGCGGCCTTCCGTTGTATTTATTCCTCAGAACCCGGCCGATCTGATCCGCCCGCTGCGCAATCGTTGACGTAACGGCAGTCGATAGCGGAGTCTTCAAAACAGAAACAGTTAAGTCCTTTTCATCATTGACGAAAGTCGATTCATGCCTGTTCGCGCCACGATTGTGTCCGCTGGACTGCTGCTGTCCTTCACCGTCGGGGCGCAGGCGCAATCGGCCGTGTCGAAATTCGATCGCAAGGCCCGCAACTGGTCGCGCGAGATCGCCGAGGCCCTGCCGCACAACCCCTTCGTCCGCGACGTGCCACCCGGCAACACGCCGGGGGCGACGCAGGGCAAGATGCTCTATTTCTCGGTCGCGGGGGTGCCGCGGGCGATCTTCCTCGATCTTGGCGACAACGGGCAGGTGCTGCGCTGCACCTTCCTCGACATTACCGCCGAGGGCGCGGCGCGGCGCTACCTCTACGACACCGATTGCGACGGGGTGGCGCCCAAGCTGCTCGAGGTCGACAATGATCCCGACGACGGCATCGACATCCCCGAGACCACCCGCCTGCCCTCGCCCGAGGCGCATTACACCGTCCTGCGCGATTTCTACATGATGTCGCGGCTGGCGCAGGTGCTGGTCAGCCACCGGGCCGAGCCGTCCTTTGCCCTGTCTCCCAGTGCGCAGGTGGTGCAGGAGAACGCGGCGCTGGAACGCCGGGTGCTCTACCACGCGATCCTCGGCATGGGGCGGCGCAACGGCGCGGTGCAGACCGAGGTCACCGGCGGGCAGAACGGCTATGGCCTGACGCTGTCGGCACGGCTGGACGGGAACCGGCTGGTGGACTGCCTGCTGAGCGCGGTGGACGCGGCAAGCGGCGAGCGGACGAACTACATGGATGCCGCCTGCGACGGCGCCTTCGAATGGGCCAGCGTCGGGGACGAGACCCGGTTCGACCAGGCGCAGGACTACGGCGGATCGACCGCCGAGATGATCCATTCGATCCTCAGCGAACTGCATGAGTTCGTGCAGATCTGGGGCCTGCCCGTCGCCCCCGACAATTAGGCCCTGCCGCCCCTTTCCCCGCCGGGATGCGCCCTGTATGTCTGGCGCCGCATCAATTCGGGGCCCCCATGGACCACTTTCTCTATCGCGACGGCATCCTGCATGCCGAGGATGTCCCCCTGCCTGAGATCGCGGCGGCGGTCGGCACGCCGTTCTACGTCTATTCCACGGCGACCCTGACCCGGCACTTCCGCCTGTTCGAGGAGGCGCTCGATGGGGTCCCGCACCTGGTGTGCTACGCGATGAAGGCGGCCTCGAACCAGGCCATCCTCAAGACGCTGGCCGCGCTTGGTGCCGGGATGGACGTGGTGTCGGGCGGCGAGTACGCCCGCGCCCGCGCCGCGGGCGTTCCGGGGGATCGAATCGTGTTCTCGGGCGTCGGCAAGACGCGGGAAGAGATGCGCGCCGCGCTCGAGGGCGGCATCCGTCAGTTCAACGTCGAATCCGAGCCCGAAATGCAGGCATTGAGCGAGGTTGCCGTCGCGCTCGGCAAGGTCGCGCCGATCGCCATCCGGGTGAACCCGGACGTCGACGCGAAGACCCACGCCAAGATCGCCACCGGCAAGTCCGAGAACAAGTTCGGCATCCCGATCAGCCGCGCCCGCGCGGTCTATGCCCAGGCCGCCGCGCTGCCGGGCCTGCAGGTGATGGGGATCGACGTGCACATCGGGTCGCAGCTCACCGACCTTGCCCCGTACCGCACGGCGTTCGAGAAGGTGGCCGAACTGACCGACACCCTGCGCGCCGACGGGCATGACATCACCCGCCTCGACCTGGGCGGCGGCCTGGGCATCCCCTACACCCAGGGCAACGAGGCACCGCCGCTGCCGCTGGATTACGGCAATCTCGTCAAGGAGATACTGGGCGACAAGGGCTGCGAGATCGAGATCGAGCCGGGTCGCCTCGTGGTTGGCAACGCGGGGCTCCTCGTGTCGTCGGTGATCTACGTGAAGTCCGGCGAGGACCGCGATTTCCTGATCCTCGATGCCGCGATGAACGACCTCCTGCGCCCGGCGATGTACGACGCGCACCACGACATCGTGCCGGTCGTCGAACCCGCCCCGGGGCGGACCGGCAGCCCTATGACGTCGTCGGCCCGGTCTGCGAATCCGGCGATACCTTTGCCAGGGGCCGCGCCCTTCCGGCGCTGGCAGATGGCGACCTGGTCGCTTTCCGCTCGGCCGGTGCCTACGGCGCGGCGATGGCCAGCGAATACAATTCCCGCCCGCTGGTTCCCGAAATCCTCGTGACCGGCGATCAATTCGCTGTCATCAGATCGCGACCATCCTTTGACGAGATGATCAGCCGCGATACCATCCCTTCATGGCTGTGAGGTAGAAGCGGCACGCAATGTTCCGCAGACCGACCGGCCCGGAAAGAGGCATGGCTGACCACACAGACAGCCCTTCGGGCGCTTCCCGGACCTTTCGCCCAGGCGATGACGCGCTGCTCCAGCGAGTGATGCGGCGCGTTCGGCTGCCGTTGACGCTGACCTGGATCGGCCTCTTCGCCGAGCAGGCAGTGCGCGCGTTCTGGCCGCTATGGTCGCTGGCGATCGCGGTGCTGGCGGTGCTGATGCTGGGCCTGCAGGACCATGCGTCGGTCGAAACCGTCTGGGGCGGATCGGTGCTGGTCGCCATCGCCGGGCTCTGGTGCCTGGTGCGCGGGGTGATGAAGTTCCGCTGGCCCTCGCGCGAAGACGCCTTCCAACGCCTCGACACCTCCCTCGTTGGCCGTCCGCTGACCGCCCTGCGCGATGCGCAGGCGCTTGGCGCGGACGATGCCGCCTCGGCCCGTCTCTGGGCCGCGCACCAGGCCCGCATGGCCAGCCGCGCCGAAACCGCGAAGGCGGTCGAGCCGGACCTGCGGGTGGCAAAGTTCGACCCCTTCGGCATGCGCTACGTTGCACTGTCGGCGCTCTGCATCGCGCTGCTCTTCGGGTCGTTCTGGCGGGTCGGATCGGTCGCCGGCATGGCGCCGGGCAGCGGCGTCACGGCCACCGGACCCAGCTGGGAAGGCTGGGTCGAGCCGCCGGCCTACACCGGGCTGCCGGTGATCTACCTCAACGACATCGACCCCGGCGACCTCTCGGTGGCCGAGGGCAGCCGCGTGACCCTGCGGCTCTACGGCGAACCGGGCGACCTTTCGGTGGCCGAGGACGTGTCAGGCCGGATCGGCGACCTGCCCGATCCGACCACGCCCAGCCAGGAGTTCACCGTCGCGCGCAACGGCTCGCTCACCATCGACGGGCCGAACGGGCGGGCCTGGGATTTCGTCATCATCCCCGACGCCCCGCCGACCATCGCCCTGTCCGGCGAACCTGACACCAACGTCGACGGCCGCATGACCCTGCCCTTCACCGCCACCGACGACTATGGCGTCGAGGGCGGCGAGGCGGTCATCACCCTCGACATGGAGGCGCTGGACCGCCGCTATGGCCTGGCCGCCGCACCCGAGGCACGCGAGCCGATCGTGCTGCCGCTGCCGGTGCCGATCTCGGGCGCGCGGACCGAGTTCGAGGAAAGCCTGATCGACGATTTCTCGGAACATCCCTGGGCCAACATGCCGGTGCGGATCGACCTGCACGCGCAGGACGCCGCCGGGCAAGAGGGCACCGCGCTCGACCAGCCGATCCGGCTGGCCGCGCGGCGGTTCTTCGACCCGCTGGCGGCCGGCATCATCGAGATGCGGCGCGACCTGCTCTGGACCCGCGACAACGGCAAACGGGTGGCGCAGGTGCTCAAGGCGATCACCTGGCAGCCCGAGGGTCTGTTCCGCAAGGACACGCATTACCTGCAGCTGCGCACCATCATGCGCCGGCTCGACGCCAACGTGACGCACGACACCTTCACTCCGGAAAAGCGGGACGAGATCGCGCAGGCGATGTGGGACCTCGCCCTCGAGATCGAGGAAGGCGACATCGACGACGCGATGGAGCGGATGCGCATGGCGCAGGAGCGTCTGAACGAGGCGATGAAGAACGGCGCCTCTCCGCAGGAGATCGCCCGCCTGATGCAGGACCTGCGCGACGCGACGCAGGACTACCTGCGCCAGCTGTCGCGCCAGGCGCAGCGGGACCAGGAACAGAACGGCACCGACCAGCCGCAGGGCCAGCAGCCGCAGGCCGGCATGCAGATGACGCAGGACGACCTGCAACGGATGATGGACCGCATCCAGGAGCTGATGGAACAGGGCCGCATGGCCGAGGCGCAGCAGGCGCTCGAAGAGCTCCAGCAGATGATGGAGAACATGCGCGTCACCCAGGGCCAGGGCGGCCAGGGCCAGTCGCCGGGCGACCAGGCGATGGAGGGCCTGTCCGAGACCCTGCGCAACCAACAGGGTCTGAGCGACGAGGCCTTCCGCGACCTGCAGGAACAGTACAATCCCGGCGCCAATTCCGGCCAGAGCCAGGGCAACACCGGCCGCAACGGCGGCCTGGGCCAGGGCCAGCAGCACGACGGTCAGGGCCAGATGGGCCAGAACGGTCAGCAACCCGGCGAGGGCCAGGGCCAGCCCGGCGGCCAGGCCGAGGGCGGATCGAACGGCGAACAGTCGCTGGCCGAGCGGCAGGACCAGCTGCGCCAGGAACTTGAGCGTCAGCGCGGCGCCCTGCCCAACCTCGGCGGCGAGGCCGGAGAGGCGGCGCGCGACGCGCTCGACCGGGCCGATCGCGCGATGCGGGGGGCCGAGGAGGCGCTGCGCAACGACGACTACGCCGGTGCCATCGACCGCCAGTCCGAGGCGATGGAGGCGCTCCGCGAAGGCATGCGCAACCTGGGCGAAGCGATGGCCGAGAACCAGCGCGAGATGCAGGGCGGACAGGGCGAGATGCAGGGCAACGTCGGTGGCGAACGCAACGACCCGCTGGGCCGCAACGCGGGCACCAACGGCCAGCTCGGCAACGACCGCAACATGCTCCAGGGCGAGGATGTCTATCGCCGGGCGCGCGAGTTGCTGGACGAGATCCGCCGCCGGTCAGGCGACGGCGAACGCCCCGAGATCGAGCTGGAATACCTGCGCCGGCTGATGGAACGGTTCTGACCGGTCCGCCGCGCCGCCGCTAGTCGGCGGCGCTCATCCCTTCGAGCCATTGCTGCAACTCGCCCGCCTGCCCGTCGAGCCAGCGGCGCAGCCCGTTTGCCGTTTCGACATAGGCCTCGGTCGGGCCGGCCAGCGCGGGCACCTGCCGCGCGACCCATTCGGAATGCATGTAGTAGAGGATCAGCCCCGCCGCGAGCAGCAGGATCAGGCCAAAGCCCAGCCGGAACCCGCGCCTCTGTTCGCGGGCCTGTTCCGCAGGATCGGCAGCGGTGCCCGCCGCCCCCGGCGGCGCGTCGCCCTTGCTGCGCAGGGACGAATTGATCTCTTCGATATCGGGCAGCAGGTCACGGCGCGGCGCGGCATGGTCGGGCGCGACCTCTTCGGCCAGCGGATCGCCGGCCGAAGGCGGTGGCGACGGCGGCGAGGGGCGCGCGGCGGTGGCGGCGACGGCCCCTGCTCCTGCTCCGGCGGTGGCGGCACGGGCCCGCAGCAGGCGTTCGCGGCTCTCGCGCTGTTCGCGTTCGAACGGCGTTTCCGGATCGCCCAGCCCAAGGTCGATCTGGCTTTCCAGCGGCTCGGCCTCGCGCGCACGGGCGCTGGCCTCGAACTCGGCCTCTTCGCGCAGCAGCGCCTGGATGTCGGGATCGAGCGACCGGCGCGGCGCGGCGGCGGGCGGGGTCAGGTCGTCCTCGGCCTCCTCGTCCTCGGGCACGGTGGCGGCGGCCAGGCCAAGCGCGGCATAGTCGGCGGCGGTGAAAGCGCCATCGTCGCCACGAACCGCCGCGGCCTCGGGCGTGTCGTCGAGGTCTTCGTCCCAGTCCTCGACGTCGGCCTCGGGTCCGTCGTCCCGCATCGTGGGCAGCGCGTAATCGTCAGGGTCCGGATCCGCATCGGGAGCACCGAAATCGCCAAGGTCGTAGCCGTCGTCCAGCACGTCGTCGTCGAGGTCGTCGTCATACGGCGCCGCGTCGGCGTCATCGGCAATCGGATCGTCGGCCAGCTCTTCGGCCAGGTCCTCATCCGCTTCCGGCGCAGCATCGTCGGCAAGCGCAGGCGTCACATCGTCGAGACCGGCGTCGTCCAGCGCCGCCTCGTCGAAATCCGCGGGGTCGAAGCCAAGGTCGGCCTCTGCCTCGCCTTCGTCCTCATACTCCTCGCCGTCGAACGGCGCGACGTCGTCGTCCGGCTCGGCCACGATCGCTTCGGACAGGGCATCGGCGCCCAGCTCGTCCTCGTACTCTTCGTCGTAGTCATCCGCCGCGACGCCCTGCGCCAGGGCATCCTCGGTCTCGGCCACGGCCAGTTCGGCGCCCTCGGCCTCGAACGCGTCCTCGGGTTCGGACTGCGCGGCATCGGGATGGCCCTGGAACCAGGTCACGCCGCAATTCGAGCACTGGACATCCCGGCCCTCGGCGGGGATCACCTCCGCAGGCACTTCGTATTGGGCCCCGCAATTCGGGCAGATCAGACGCATCCCACTCTCGCGCCGACTGCACGGCACGCCCCTTGCCTTTTGGCCGCTACCATATGTTGTTATCACTATTGAGAAAAGAGCAAACAAAGGCCCCCATTCCCAATTGAAAGCCCCGTGACACTTGTGCAAAAGGGGGCACGCAAAGCCTGCCAGGGGGCGTGTTTCCGTGATCGAGCTTGAGAACGTGGCCTATTCCTATGGCGGCGGCGAACTGATCAGCGACGTGTCGCTGAAGCTCGCCCCGGGCTCGTTCCATTTCCTCACCGGCCCCTCGGGCGCGGGCAAGACGACCTTTCTCAAGCTCTGCTACGGCGCGCTCGTGCCGACCGCCGGACGCGCGACGCTTTTCGGCAAGGACGTGCGCGAGATGGACCGCGACGGCATCGCGCTGGCCCGGCGCCGGATCGGCGTCGTGCATCAGGATTGCCAGTTCCTCGACCACCTGCCGATCTCGGAAAACGTGGCGCTGCCGCTGGTCGTCTCGGGCCGGGACGCGCTGAAGGAGCAGGCAAACCTCAAGGACCTTCTGGCCTGGGTCGGGCTGTCGAGCCGGGCGCATGCCCGCCCGCCCGAACTGTCGGGCGGCGAGCGCCAACGCGCCGCGCTTGCCCGCGCCATCATCATGTCGCCCGACGTGATCCTGGCCGACGAACCCACCGGCAACGTGGACTGGGAGATGTCGCAGCGCCTGCTGACCCTGCTGGTGGAGCTGAACCGCATGGGCAAGACCGTGCTGGTCGCGACCCACGACCTCGGCCTGATCCGCGCGGCCAAGGCGCAGGTGCAGGCCCGTGTCCTGCGCATCGCGCAGCGCCGGGTGCAACTGGCGGGGGCGGACCTGTGAGCGCGCTGACCGATCGCATCATCACCACGCTCGCCGGCGACACGCAGGCCGACCGGGTGGTGCCGCCGACGGGCTACACCGCGAACCTGACGCTGTTCTCGGCCGCGGTGATGACCTTCCTCGCCGTCTTTGCGCTGGCGCTGTCGCTGGCGACCGGGCGGCTGGCCGATCGCTGGTCGTCCGAGCTGGCGCGCACCTCGACCCTCAGGATCTCGGCCCCGGCGGAACAGATCGACGCCCAGACCGCGGCCGCCCTGCGCGTGCTGGAAACGACCGAAGGCGTGGCGACGGCCCGCGCGCTCGGCGCGGAGGAACAGCAGGCGCTTCTTGCGCCGTGGTTCGGGCCCGACGTGCCGGTGGACAAGCTGCCGATCCCGCAACTGGTCGAGATCGTCGAGAATGACACCGGCTACGACGCCGCCGGGCTGCGCCTGCGCCTCCAGGCCGAGGTGCCGGGCGCGGTGCTCGACGACCACACCCGCTGGCGTCGTCCGCTGGTGACCGCCGCCTCGCGCCTGCGGTTGCTGGGACTGCTGTCCATCGTGCTGATCGGCGCGGCGATGGCCGCGATGATCACGCTGGCCGCGCAGGCGGCGCTGGCCGCCAACACCCAGGTGATCGCCGTGCTGCGGCTGGTCGGGGCGCAGGACAGCTATATCACCCGCGCCTTCGTCCGCCGGTTCACCCTGCGGGCCCTCATGGGGGCGCTGATCGGCATGGTCTGCGGGCTGATCGCGATCCTGGTGCTGCCGCCCGCGCAAGCCGAGGGTGGGTTCCTCACCGGCCTGGGCTTCCAGGGGCTGGGCTGGCTCTGGCCGCTGGTCCTGCCGCCCGCGGCCGCCATGGTCGCGTTCTGGGCCACCCGCAGTGCCGCTCGCCGCCGGCTGGGAGAGATGACATGAGACGCGGACCCATCCAGTGGATCCTTTCGCTGATCTTCATCGTGCTGATGTACGTCTCGATGGCGGTGATGGCGATCGCCCTCTTCCCGCTGGCGCTGCTGCGCAAGGACGGCGCGCAGATCTCGATCCACCTCTACACCCGCTGGACGCTGTTCCTGGCCCGCTGGATCGTCGGCCTGCGGTCCGAGGTGCGCGGCGAGGTTCCGACCGGCGAGGTGCTGATCTGTTCCAAGCACCAGAGCTTTCTCGACATCCTGATCATCGTGAACGCCTGCCCGGCCCCCAAGTTCGTGATGAAGTCGATCCTGCGCTACACCCCTTTCCTGGGCTGGTACGCGATGAAGATCGGCTGCGTGCCCATCGACCGCGGCCGCCGGGCCGAGGCGATCCGCCAGATGATGGAAGGTGTGACCGCGGGCACCGCCCCGCCGGGCCAGTTGATCATCTTTCCGCAGGGCACCCGCGTCGCGCCCGGCCAGCACCGCGACTACAAGATCGGCGCGGCCGTGCTCTACCACGAACTCCACCAGACCTGCGTGCCCGCCGCCACCAACGTCGGCATCTTCTGGCCGCGCCGGGGCATCATGCGCAAGCCGGGGCTGGCGGTGGTGGAGTTTCTGCCCGCCATCGCGCCGGGGCTGGACCGCAAGCATTTCATGACGAAACTGGAAACCGAGATCGAAACCCGCTCGGACGCGCTGATGCGGGAAGGAGGCTTCGACCCCTATGGACTTCATCACGACGATTGACGCGCTCGAGGCGCAGTACGGCACGCCCGGGGCGGCCGCGACGCGCAAGGTGGCAGACCGGCTGACCCCGGCCTACCGCAAGTGGATCATGGCCTCGCGCCTCTGCATGGTCTCGACCGTGGGGCCTGAGGGGACCGACGGCTCACCGCGCGGCGACGATGGCCCGGTGGTGCTGGAGCTCGACGAAAAGACGCTCGCCCTGCCCGACTGGAACGGCAACAACCGGATCGACACCCTGCGCAACATCGTCCGCGACGGGCGGATGTCGCTGATGTTCATGGTGCCAGGGTCGAACAACGTGATCCGGGTGAACGGCACCGGCCGGGTGACCGCCGACGCGGCCCTGCGCGCGCGGTTCGAGTTCAAGGGCAAGCTGCCCCGCACCGTCGTGGTGATCGAGATCGCCGAGGTCTATTCGCAATGCGCCCGCGCCCTGATGCGGGCCCGGACCTGGACCTCGGGCGACGAAAGCGCCGGGCTGCCGACCGTGGGCGAGATGCTGGCCGAGATGACCGATGGCGAGGTCGGCGGCGAAAGCTACGACCGCGAATGGCCGGAGCGGGCGAAGGCCTCGATGTGGTAGCGTGCGGGTCGGGGTGTGGGGCGGTGCGTGCGAGCACGCACCCTACGCCGGCCTTTTGAGACAGGCGACCACCTCACCTCCGTAGGGTGCGTGCTTGCACGCACCACGGCCTCCCTTACCGCAAGATCGTCGGCGTGACCCAGCACTCCGGCCATGCCCCGGCGATGGCCCACGCGGTCAGACCCGCCGCCCCTTTAGGGCAATCCAGCACTCCACCTCCGTAGGGTGTGTGCTCGCACGCACCGCCGCCCGCCCCTCACCGCAGGATCGTCGGCGTGACCCACCACTCCGGCCGCGCCTCGGCGATGGCACGCGCCGCCAGACCCGCCGCGTCCGGATCCGGGTAGAGCCCGAAGCACGTCGCCCCCGACCCCGACATGCGGGCCAGCAGGCAGCCCGGCTGGCCGTCGAGCGCCGCCACCACCTCTCCGATCACCGGGGCGGCGGCGCGCGCGGGCGGTTCCAGGTCGTTCCGCGTGGCCTTGAGGTAGCCGGCCACGGCGGCGGCATCGGGCAACGCGGGGATGTCGGGCAGCGGCGGTGTGTCGCGGACCTGCAGGCGGCGAAAGATCTCGGGCGTGGGCACCGAAACGCCGGGGTTCACAAGCACGGCGGCGAGCGGCGGCAGATCCGGCACCGGTGTCAGCACCTCTCCGATCCCGCGCATTCGGGTGGCGACGGCGGGGATGCAGACCGGCACGTCCGCGCCAAGCGCCTCGGCCCCCGGCGGGATGGTGCGGCCGGTGAGCTGCGCGAGGGCCCGCAGGACGGCGGCCGCGTCCGAGGACCCGCCGCCGATCCCCGCCTCGGCCGGCAGGTTCTTTTCCAGCGTGATCCGGGCACTGGCCCCGAAGAAGGCGGCGGCCCGCAGGCAGAGGTTCCCGGGCCCCGTGGGAATGCCCGCGCCGCGTGGCCCGGCCACGGTCAGCGACGGCACGTCAGCCAGCGAGACGCGCAGCCGGTCACCGACATCGGCAAAGACGACAAGGGAATCCAGCAGGTGATAGCCGTCGTCACGGCGGCCGGTCACGTGCAGGGCAAGGTTGACCTTGGCGGGCGCGAAGGCCGCGACCGCCGCGACCTCAGCGGTCGCCACGTGCCACGGTCAGCGGCTCCGCGCCTTCCTGCGCCAGCACCGCGTCGAGCCCGACCTTGAGCTTGCTGCGGATGCGGGTGGCGTCGTCTTCCTCGGGGTCGAAGGACAGCGCACGCTGCCACTGGAACTGCGCCTCCATCTCGCGCCCGACGGCCCAGTAGACGTCGCCGAGGTGGTCGTTGACCACCGGGTCGACCGGCATCAGCTCGGTCGCGCGCTCCATGTGGCCGACCGCCTCCTCGTAGCGGCCGAGGCGGTAGAGCGCCCAGCCGAGGCTGTCGATGATGTAGCCGCTGTCGGGCCGTGCCTTGGCGGCGCGTTCGATCATGTCGAGCGCCTCGTCGAGGTTCTCGTCGGCTTCGACCAGCGAGTAGCCGAGGTAGTTCAGCACCTGCGGCTGGTCCGGGTTCAGCGCCAGCGCCGCGCGGAAATCGGCCTCGGACGCGTCCCAGTCGCCCATCCTCTCGTGGCAGATGCCGCGCGCGTAGAAGGCGAACCAGCGGGCGCCGTCGCTGTCGTCGTAGAGCCCGAGGGCGGCATCGTAGGCGCGCACGGCCTCTTCGAAGTTCTTCATGCCGCGCTGGAAGTCCCCCAGCGTCGCGTGAACGATCGGCATCTCGCCGTGGGTTTCGGCCAACTGCGCCAGCACCTCGATCGCGGCATCGTCCTTGCCGGCGGCGCGCAGTGCGGCGGCGCGGCCCAGTTCGGCGGCGTGGAAGGCCGGGTTGTCGCGCGGCACGCGGCGATAGGCCTCGACCGCCAGCGCCGGGCGGTGCAGGTCCTCGAGCAGCTCGGCCGAGAGCAGCAGCGCATCGATGTGGTCGCGGCGCAGGTACTCGGCCGTGCGGGCATAGAGCAGCGTGTAGTCGTAAGACGCCTCGCCGCGCAGGGCGGCGGCGACGGAATAGAAGATCTCGGACACGCCGTCGGCCGCGGTGCGGACGTGGGTGAACTCGAGCTCTTCGCCGGCCTCGAGCCGCGCTTTCATCTCGGCCAGCGCAGGGTCAAGTTCGGTGCCGAAGAGCTTTTCCAGAAGCGCCAGCGCCTTGTCCTGCTGGTCAAGCTGGCTGAGCACCTCGATCCGGGCCATCGCGCCGCGGCGGGTCATCTGCAGCGGGCCCTCGGACTCGTCCATGTAGATCGCCTCGGCCGCCTCGTAGTCGCCCACCATGGCGAGCGCGAGGGACCGGTGGTAGAGCGCGAAGCCGCGCAGGCCGCGCTGTTCCTCGACCGCGTCGAAGGCCGCAAGGGCGGCGGTCATGTCGCCGCGGCCGACATGGGCCCACGCGACCAGCAGGCCGTCGACCAGCGGGCCGACGCCCCGGTCGTCACGGACCCGGTCGAGCACGGACTGCCAGCGGTCGGCGGCCACGTCGTCGGCGATCAGGATCATGCTGGCGATCTGGCTGCGGATGTCGTTGTCGTCCATCCGCTGCGCGATGGTCACCGCCTTGTCGAGCTGGCCGAGCGACAGTTCGGACAGCGCCGCGCCTTCCAGCATCTGGGGGTTCTTCGGATCGGCACCGAGGGCACGGATGTAGTAGTGCACCGCCGCGCGGTAATCGCTGGCCATCCGCGCCGAACGCGCTGCCAGGTAGTCGCCCGACGCGCCCTGCGCCAGGACCGGTGCGGTGGTTGCCAGAATCGCCGCCGAGGCCAGAAGCGCCCGGATCCGTTTCGATGCCATGCCGTTCCCTCTCCTTGTCCGTCGGCAGAGCGTAACCGGACCTTCCCCGCAAGGCAATAATGCCGCGGCCCCACCCGGTGCCGCGGCATCACAATTTCGCAACCATCCGCCGTTTGGCGCTGGATTGATCACATATTCGGATAATTCGGGCCGTCGCCGCCCTGCGGCGTGGTCCAGTTGATGTTCTGCGGCGGGTCCTTGATGTCGCAGGTCTTGCAGTGGACACAGTTCTGGAAGTTGATGACGAACTTCGGCTCCTGCCCCTCTTCCTGCGTGAACTCGTAGACACCCGCCGGGCAGTAGCGCTGCGACGGACCAGCGTAGACCGGCAGGTCGATCTTCACCGGAACCTCGGGGTCCTTCAGCTTGAGGTGCGCCGGCTGGCTCTCCTCGTGGTTGGTCATCGAGAACGAGACGTTGGTCAGACGGTCGAAGCTGAGCTTGCCGTCCGGCCTCGGGTAGTCGATCACCTTGTGCTTGTCGGCCGGTTCGGTCGCGGCAGCGTCGGTCTTGCCATGCCCCAGCGTGCCGAAGAGCGAGAAGCCCAGCGTGTTGGTCCACATGTCGAACCCGCCAAAGGCCAGGCTCGCCGTCAGGCCCCACTTCGACCACATCGGCTTCACGTTGCGGACCTTCTTCAGATCCTTGCCGATGGCGCCTTCACGCACCTCGGTTTCGTAATCCGACAGCTCGTCGCCCTCGCGGCCCGCCTGGAGCGCGGCATGGGCGGCCTCGGCCGCGGCCTTGCCCGAGAGCATCGCGTTGTGGTTGCCCTTGATGCGCGGCACGTTGACCATGCCGACCGAACAGCCGAGCAGCGCCGCGCCCGGCACCACCATCTTGGGCATTGACTGGTAGCCGCCCTCGGTGATCGCGCGGGCGCCGTAGGCCACGCGCTTGCCGCCTTCCAGCAGCTCCGCGACCATCGGGTGGTGCTTGAAGCGCTGGAATTCCATGTAGGGGAAGAGGTGCGGGTTCTTGTAGTTCAGGTGCACCACGAAGCCGATGAAGATCTGGTTGTTCTCGGCGTGGTAGATGAACGACCCGCCGCCCGCGTTGCCGCCGAGGGGCCAGCCCATCGTGTGGGTGACGGTCCCCTCCTTGTGCTTGGCGGGGTCGATCTCCCAGATCTCCTTCATGCCGAGGCCGAACTTCTGCGGCTCCTTGCCCTTGGAGAGGTCGTATTTCGCGATCAGCTCCTTGGCGAGCGACCCGCGCACGCCTTCGCAGATGAAGACGTACTTGCCGTGCAGCTCCATCCCCGGCTCGGTGTTCGGCCCGTAGGAGCCATCGGGCTCCAGCCCGAAGACGCCGGCGACGACGCCCTTCACCCGGTCGCCGTCATAGACCAGCTCGGACGCGGCCATGCCCGGGAAGATCTCGACGCCCAGGGCCTCGGCCTGCTCGGCCATCCAGCGGCAGACGTTGCCCATCGAGACGATGTAGTTGCCGTGGTTGTTCATCAGCGGCGGCATCGGGAAGTTGGGGACGCGGATATGCCCCGCCTCACCCATGATGTAGAAGTTGTCCTTTTCCACCGGGGTGTTGAGCGGCGCGCCCTTTTCCTTCCAGTCCGGGATCAACGCATCGAGGCCCGACGGGTCCAGCACGGCGCCCGACAGGATGTGCGCGCCCACTTCGGAACCCTTCTCCAGAACGACGACGGACAGATCGGCGTCGAGCTGCTTCAGGCGGATCGCCGCGGACAGGCCTGCAGGGCCAGCCCCCACGATGACCACATCATATTCCATGGCTTCGCGTTCGACGTCGGACATTCCGGCTTCCCCTCCTCGGGTGGCGATTTTGTAATAATGTTGCGCAGGCAGATAGACCGTTCCCTGCCGAACGGTCAATCATGAGATTAGTGCAATATGGCCGCACGGCACAGGATTTCCCGGGAACGCGGCGTCATTGCATATCCTTGGCCAAGGTCACGGGCATCTTCCGGGGGCCCGGCCCCTCGGCCGCCAGCCGGTCCTCGGGGTTGTGCAGGCGACACTGGGTCAGCGACAGGCAGCCGCATCCGATGCACCCGTCAAGGTCGTCGCGCAGCTGCATCAGCGTGGCGATCCGGGCGTCCAACTCGGCGCGGTAGGTTTCCGACAGGCGGCGCCAGTCGGCCGCCGTGGGGGTCCGGCCCTTGGGCAGCAGGTCCAGCTGGGCGCGGATCTCGGACAGGGTGAAGCCCAGCTTCTGCGCGATCATCACGAACGAGATGCGGCGGATGTCCGACCGCTCGAACCGCCGCTGCCCGCCCGCGTTGCGCCAGGCCTTCACCAGCCCCTCGGCCTCGTAGTGCCGGATCGCAGACACGGCGAGCCCCGTGCGTTCGGCCACGTATCCGATCGGCAGACCGTCCTTCATCAGTCCCTCCGGAAAAATCTCTTGATCTCGAGTTAACTTGAGGTCGTAGGCAGGAGCAACACACGAAGGGAGACCCGAAATGACCATCCGCCTCGAACACGCCAACATCACCGTTTCCGACCCGCAGGCCACCGCCGCGTGGCTCGGCGATGTCTTTGGCTGGACCATCCGCTGGGAAGGGCCGGGCATGCAGACCGGCTACACCGTGCATGTCGGGACCGACGACGCCTACGTGGCCTTGTTCCGTTACCGCGACAAGCCGCAGGGCACCGCGCGGCCCTACCACACGCTCGGCATGCTGAACCACCTCGCGGTCTTCACCGACGAGGATATCGACGCGGTGGAGGCGCGGGTGAAGGCCGCCGGTTTCGTTCCGGTCAACCACGGCAGCTATGCGCCGGGGCGGCGGTTCTACTTTGCCGACAGCGATGGAATCGAATGGGAAGTCGCCTCGCACCAGGGCTGAGCGCCGGGGCGTCCACCCGGTCGGATGGCTCGGCCGCGTACCGCCCGCGCCCTGTCACCGCCACCACTTTTCCTTGCATTCGCCAGCCTGTTCCTGTCAGGTATTCCGACGGATGAATCCGGCAACAGGGGCCTCACACGGGGCCCCTGCTGTCATTACCCCGAGGAAGTACGCCGATGGAAAAGATACCGATGACCCGCACCGGCTTCGACAAGCTCAACGCCGAGCTGAAGCAGCTGAAGAGCGTGGAACGTCCGGCAATCATCAAGGCCATCGCCGAGGCACGCGAACACGGCGACCTGTCGGAGAACGCCGAGTACCATTCCGCGCGCGAAAAGCAGAGCTTCATCGAAGGCCGGATCAAAGAGCTCGAGGGCGTGATCGGCCTGGCCGAGGTGATCGACCCGAAATCGCTGTCCGGTTCGGTCAAGTTCGGCGCGACCGTCAAGGTCGTGGACGAGGACACCGACGAGGAAAAGACCTGGCAGATCGTCGGCGAGCACGAGGCCAACATCGAGGCCGGCCTGCTGAACATCAAGTCGCCGATCGCGCGGGCGCTAATCGGCAAGGATGAGGGCGACTCGGTGGAAGTCCGCACACCGGGCGGAGAGAGATCCTACGAAATTCTGGAAATCGTCTATAAATAGATCCGGCGGGGCCTATCTGGCCCCCCGACAGGATCAGATGAGACGTGCATGACCGAAAACTCCCAGTCTCGCCCCACGCCCCTGGGCATCTATGACCGCCCGGCGCCAAGCCGCATGACCTCGACCGAGGTGATCGCGCTGACCTTGTCCGGCCTGTGGCTGGTCGGGTCGGTGCTGTTCTTCGTCGTGCTCGGCGGCGGCGACCCCGAGGTCGCGGGCGCCGGTTTCGACGCGCTGCGCTTCATGATGACGCTGCTGGCGATCTTCCTGCCGGTGGCGATGATCTGGGTCGCGGCGACCGCCGCGCGGTCGGCCCGCGTGATGCGCGAGGAAAGTTCGCGGCTGCAGGCGGCCATCGACGCGATCCGCCACGCCTATGTCACCCAGGCGCAGCGGCAGAGTGCCGCGACCGAGCCTTCGGTCAGCAAGAAGCTGGACGAGATCGCGGCCGCCACCCGCAAGACGGAAACCACGCTCGCCACGTTCCACTCCTCGCGCGACCGGGAACGCCCCGTCGCGCCGCTGCCGGCGCTGGCGATCACCGACGACCAGGCCCCCCTGCCCCTCGGCACCACGGCCGAGGACATGGCGCCGCCGCTCGCGCGCGAGGATTTCATCCGCGCCCTGAACTTCCCCGAGACCGCCGAGGACGAGGAAGGCTTTGCCGCGCTGCGCCGCGCGCTCAAGGACCGGCAGGCCGCGCAGCTGATCCAGGCCGCGCAGGACGTGCTGACCCTGCTCAGCCAGGACGGAATCTACATGGACGACCTGCGCCCCGACATGGCCCGGCCCGAGGTCTGGCGCAGCTTTGCCGAGGGCGTGCGCGGCAAACCGATCGCGGCGCTTGGCGGCATCCGCGACCGCTCCTCCCTCGCGCTCACGGCGGGGCGGATGAAGCAGGACCCGATCTTCCGCGACGCGGCGCATCATTTCCTGCGGCTCTTCGACCGGATGGTGCAGAATTTCGAGCCGACCGCCTCCGACAGCGACCTCACCGACCTGGGCGACACGCGCACCGCGCGCGCCTTCATGCTGGTCGGCCGGGTCGCGGGGATCTTTGACTGATCGGCAATCGCCCGCGCATGCGGAATCGAAATGCTGGCCAGACCGCGCCTGTCCGGCTACGGAGAAAAAAACAACTGGACAGGCAGTTCAATGAGAGCATCCGCAGGACGACGCTTTCTTCTCATCGCCGCCCTCATGGCACCGATCGCCGCATGCAGCGGCACCCAGCCCCAGCAGCGCGCGGCGTTCCAGACGCCGCTCTATCCGAACGAGACGCCGGAGCTGCGCGAACTCATCGTCAAGTACGCCGATGAATACGAAGTGCCCGTCACGCTGGTGCAGCGTGTCATCATCCGCGAAAGCACGCATCGCCCCGAGGCCCGCAACGGGCCCTACTACGGCCTGATGCAGATCCTGCCCGCGACCGCCCGGTCGATGGGCTTCCAGGGACGCCCCGGCGACCTGCTCGACGCGGAAACCAACCTCAAGTACGCGGTGAAGTACCTGCGCGGCGCCTGGATGGTGTCGGACGGCAGCGAAAAGACCGCCGTGCAGTGGTACGCCCGCGGCTACTACTACGAAGCCAAGCGGCGCGGCCTGCTGGACGAAACCGGCGTCGGCTGAGGCCTAGCCGGTCAGCGCCCGCCGGAGCGCTGCCATGCAACTCGCCTCGAACGCTAGCGACACGGGTGCCTCGGGCACCCGTTTCTGGAACGCGTGGTAGGCCCCCGGCACCATCAGGAATTCGCAATCGACGCCCGCCTGCAGCAGCCGGCGGGCATAGTCGAGGTTCTCGGCAGCGAAGAGGTCGATGGAGCCCACCCCGATCCACGCGGGCGGCAGGCCCGACAGGTCCGCAACCCGCGCGGGCACTGCCCCCTCGGGGACGACGGCGCTGCCGGAGGGCACGCCCAAGTAGGCGCTCCAACCGTAGCGGTTGGAATGCGAGGTCCAGACCGGCGCGTCGTCCGGCGCGTCCACGGTGGTCAGACCGGTGCGGTCGTCCAGCATCGGGTAGACCAGCGCCTGCAGCACCGGAGGCGGCCCGCCCCGGTCGCGCGCCAGCCTTGCCAGCGTCGCCGCCATGCAGCCGCCCGCGCTTTCGCCCAGTATGGCGATCCGGGTGGGGTCGATCCCCAGGTCGCCGGCCGCGCCCCGCATCCACTGCAGCGCGGCCCAGCCATCCTCGGGCCCGGCGGGAAACGGCGCCTCGGGCGCCTTGCGGTAATCGACCGACACCGCGACGCAGCCCAGTTCGCGCACCAGCTCCCCGTTGCGGGCGTGGCCCATCTCGGGCAGGCCGATCACCAGCCCGCCGCCGTGGAAGTGGATGATCGCCGGACGGTCCTGCCCCGCCGCCTCGGGACTGTAGACAAGCACCCGGACCTCGGGCGCGCCCTCCGGCCCCGGAACGAACCGTTCCTCGAAGGTTACGCCCGGCAGCGGCCCCACCGGCAGCACATCGTCCCGCCGCGCCTGGCGGATCGACTCGAGCACGTCGTCCCCCAGCCGGATCGTCGGCAGGTCAAGGCCGCCGCGCAGCTCTTCATGCACCGGGATCGCCATCGCCACCCTCCGTTCTGCCCAGCATTCAGACAGCGTGTCGCCCAGCGGGTCAACGCGGTCGCCTCCGCTCTATCCGTATGTGGCACGGGCGTTCCATGATCGGTCCGGACCAGACGTGGAATCGCCATGCACCAGCCCCTGACCCTGCCGCGCGAGCGCACCGCGCTCCTCCTCATCGACCTGCAGGAGGAACACCGCGCCGATCCCCGCTACCTCGTCGACGGCTACGACGCGGTCCTGACCGCCTGCGCCCGCCTTCTGGCCGCCGCGCGGATGGCCGGAACGCTGGTGCTGCACGCCGCCTACCTGCGCGATTTCAGCCGCGTGCCGCCGCGCCCGTTCGAGCCGGTGGAAAGCGACGGCAGCCCCGCCTTCTCGGCCCCCGGCGGCAGCCTGACCGAGATCTGCAATGAGGTGCGCCCGGGTGAGGGCGAGATGGTGTTCTACAAGAACGACCTCAGCTGCTTCACCGACGCCGCCTTCCTCGACCACCTGCTGGACCAGCCGGAGTGGCTGGTGATCTGCGGCGTCTGGACCGAGGCCTGCGTATCGGCCACCGTGCGCGACGCGATCCAGCGCGGCATCCGGGTACTGCTGGTCAAGGACGCCTGCGGCAGCGGCACCGCCACCATGCACGAGGCGGCGATCCTGAACCTCGCCAACCGGCTCTATGGCGGCGCGGTCTGCGACACGGCGACGGCGCTCGACCTGCTGGCAGGCGGCACCGCGCAGGTCTGGCGGCTGCAGGGCGCGGCCCCGCTGCGCTACGACGCCGCCTCGATCACCTCGGAATACGCCGCGCTCTGACCCCGGCCCGCCGCCGGGCGATCGGCATACGCCCGCGAAGGGTGATCAATTCTGCCCGCGCGACTGGTCAGGGCCTGCCAAAATGCTATCGTCGGGTCATGTTCACGCACTTTTTCAGCAAGGCCGTCTGCCCCCAATGATTTGCACGTTACTTGCCGCGCTGGCGGCCCTGTTCCTGGCCCCGCTCGCGGCGCTTGCCACCGAAGCGACCCTGGTGGCCCCGACCGCCCCGTCCGACCTGCGCAGTTCGCTGGAAAGCAAGTCCCGCGCGATCCAGGCGGTCGAGGAAGGCACCGTCGATCCGCAGGAACTGATTGCCAGCGCACAGGCCGACTACGCCCGGATGGTCGGCGTGCTCTACGAATACGGCTACTTCGGCGGCTACGTCTCGATCAAGGTCGACGGGCGCGAGGCGTCCGAGGTGTCGGCCCTGCGCCGGACCCCGCGCGTCGACCGCATCGTGATCGAGGTCGCGCCCGGCCCGCTCTTCCGGTTTTCCGAGGCCGGCCTGACCCCGCTGCCGCAGGGCATCCGCCCCGTCGACGGCTATGCGCGGGGCGAGGTGGCGACCACCCCGATCATCCGCGAGGCGGCCAACCAGGGCGTCGATGACTGGCGCGAGGCCGGCCACGCCAAGGCCGAGGTGTCGGACCAGGACATCACCGCCGACCACCGCAACAACAGCGTGCGCTCGCGCATCGGGCTGGCGCCGGGGCCCTACCTGGTCTTCGGCCGCTCGGTCCTGACCCAGCAGAGCCGCGACAGCAACGTCCGGGCCGAGCGTATCCTGGCCATCGCCGGCATCCCCTCGGGCGAACAGTTCTCTCCGCAGGAGGTACGCGACGCGCAGCGCCGCCTGCGCGAGACCGGCGCCTTCCGATCGGCCGTGGTCGAAGAGGCGGAGACCCCCAACCCCGACGGCACGCTCGACATGATCGTCGATGTTGAGGACACGCTGCCCCGCCGCTTCGGCTTCGGCGTGGAGCTCAGCAACATCGACGGCCTCGCGCTCAACGCCTACTGGATGCACCGCAACATCTTTGGCGGGGCGGAACGGCTGCGCATCGACGGTGACGTGGCGGGCATCGGCGGCACCTCGGGCGGGCTTGGCGGATCGTCGAGCGGCGTCGACTACAGCGTGACGCTGCAACTGGGCCGTCCCGCCTTCCTCGCGCCCGACAACGAGCTGCAGTTCAACATCAAGCTCGAACACCTGGACGAACCCAGCTACACCTCCGACCTCGCGGAGGCGACCGTCGGGGTGCACCGCTACTTCAACGAATACCTCTCGGGGACACTGGCGGGCGGTTTCCGGTTCTCGACCGTGGACGACGCCTATGGCGAACGCGAGTTCTACCACATCCTCGGCCGGGGCGACGTGACCTACGACCGCCGGAACGATCAACTCGACCCGACGCGCGGCTACTATGCCGACCTCAACGCGACGCCCTTCATCGGCGTCTCGGGGTCCGAGACCGGGGTGCGGCTCTACGGTGACCTTCGCGGCTATGTCCCGCTTGGCAGCGATCGCTTCACCCTCGCCGGGCGGCTGCAGATCGGCAACGTGCAGGGCGCGTCTCTCGAGGGCACGCCGCCGGACTTCCTGTTCTTCTCGGGCGGCGGCGGCACCGTGCGGGGCCAGGATTACCAGTCGCTCGGTGGCGGCACCATCGGCGGCGAAGACGTCGGCGGGCAGAGCTTTGTCGGCGTCTCGGCCGAATTGCGCGCCAAGATCACCGACACCATCGGCGCCGTGGCCTTTGTCGACTATGGCTACGTCAGCGCCAGCAACGACTTCTCGGGCGGTGACGACCACGCGGGCGCGGGCATCGGCGGCCGGTACTATACCCCGATCGGGCCGATCCGCTTCGACGTCGCGGTGCCGATCAGCGGCGAAAGCGGCTGGGGCGTCTACGTCGGGATCGGGCAGGCCTTCTGATGACCCATACTCTGATGACCCAACTCAAGCGTATCCTCCTGACCCTCACCGCTCTCATCGCGCTCGCGCTGCCGGCCACCGCGCAGGACGCGAACGAGGACGACGGCGAGGGCTTCATCGTCCGCATGATCGAACGCTCGCTGTCGGATGCCAGTCGAGAGGTGCGGATCGTCGGGTTCGAGGGCGGCGTCTTCACCAGCGCCACGCTCGACCAGTTGACCATCGCCGACGACCAGGGCGTCTGGCTCGACCTGCGCAACGTGCAGCTGGACTGGAGCCGACGGGCCCTCTTCACCGGCACGCTCAGGGTCACCAACCTGTCGGCGGAATCGCTGACCATCTCGCGCCTGCCCGACACCGGAGCGGCCGAGGACGAGGCGCCCGCCCCCGCCGCCTCGGGCTTCAAGGTGCCCGACCTGCGGGTCGCGATCCGGATCGACAACTTCGAGATCGGCACCGTCGACCTCGGCCCCGACATCATCGGCGAGGCGGTGGAATTCTCGGTCAAGGGCAGCGCGCAACTGGCCGATGGCGGGATGGACGTGGACGTCGCGGTGGACCGGCTGGACGCGCCGGGGAACCTGACGCTCGACCTGGCCTATGAACCGCGCGACCGGACGCTTGCGGTCAATGTCGCGCTCACCGAGCCCGAGGGCGGCATCGCCGCGCGGCTCCTGGACCTGCCCGGCCTACCCTCGGTCGACCTGACGATCCAGGGCACCGGCCCGCTCGACGATTACCGGGCCGAGATGAACCTGCTCACCGACGGCGAACAGCGGCTGGCGGGGGCTGTCACCTTGCAGGGCGACGGCGACGGCAACCTGGCCTTCGACGTCGACATCGGCGGCGACATCACCGCGCTGGTGCTGACCGAGTATCATGACTTCTTCGGCCCCGACGTGTCGCTGCAGGCGCAGGGCACGCGGTCTGCCGACGGCGCGCTAAGCCTCGACAACTTCGATCTCTCGGCGGCGGAACTGACCTTGAACGGCGGCGCCCAGATCAACGCCGACGGCCATCCCGAGGCGTTCAACGTCACCGGCCGCGTCGCCCCGCAGGACGGCGGGCGGGTCGAACTGCCGTTCGGCACCGACCTCTCGGTCGCGGCAACCACCCTCGACGTCCGTTATGACGCGGCGGCGGGCGACCAGGTCGACGGGACCTTCGTGATCACCGACCTCGAAATGCCGGGCTACACCGCCGAAGAGGTCACGCTGGGCCTCGACGGCTCCATCGCCATCGGCGCGGCCCCGTCCTTTGCCGGCGACGTGACCTTCGACGCCAGCGGTCTCTCGGCGGACGACCCGGCGATCGCCCAGGCCCTCGGCCCGCAGATCACCGGGCAGGCCCGCATCACCTGGGCCGGGGACGAACCTATCCGCATCGAGGGCCTCCAGATCACCGGCGAAAGCTATTCCGCCAGCGGCGACATCGAGATCGCGCGCGGCGAGGGCACCGTGCTGCTCGACGCCGACCTGCAGGCACAGGCCGATGACCTTTCGGCCTTTGCCCCGCTGGCCGGCACCGACCTGAGCGGCGCGACCGAGTTGTCGATGCAAGTCAGCGCCGACCTCGTCGGCGGCACCTTCGATATCGAGGCGCAGGGCAATGCCGACGGCCTCTCAATCGGGGTGCCTGCGCTCGACCCGCTGCTGTCGCCGCCGACCACCCTGACCGTCGACGCCTCGCGCACGACCGAGGGGCTCGAGATCACCACGCTCGAGCTTTCGAACGACCAGATCACCGGCACCGCCTCGGGCACGCTCGCCAACGCCTCGGGCGAGATCGCGTACAACGTCGAGCTGGCCAATTCCGGCATCTTCACCGGTGCCGAGGGCGGACCCGTCACGCTGGACGGCACGCTCGAGATGCGCGCAGACGGCCTGCACGTCACCGGCATCGGCGGCGGGCAGGACCTCGTCACCGGGATCGCGCCGCTTGACCGGCTGCTGACCGGCGGCGCCACCTTCTCCTACGCGCTCTTCGCGGGGGGCGGCGAGGTCCAGCTGGAAAGCGCCCGCATCGCGACCGACGAGGTCGAGATCACCGCCCAGGGCGACCTGACCGCGGGCCAGCGCCGGATCGACGCCAACGCCACCCTGCGCAACTCTGCCGCCTTCACCGGCGGCGAGGCCGGACCGGTCAGCGTCACCGCCGAGATCGTCGAGACCCAGCCCGGCGCCTACCGCATCGCCCTGGACGGCGAAGGCACCGACATGGGCATCGGCAATCCCTCGGTCGATCCGCTGTTTGCCGGCACCACCGACCTGACCGTGGTCCTGACTACCGGCGAGACGATGGAGCTGCAGGAGGCGACGCTGTCGAACCCGCAGATCACCCTCAACGTCTCGGGCGGGCTGTCGCCGCTGGCGCTCGATATCGGCGGGCAGCTGAACAACACCGCGATCTTCACCGGCGGACAGGCCGGGCCGCTGCAGTTCACCGGCGCGGTCGCCCAGCAGGGCGAGGCCTATGACATCACCCTGAACGCCACCGGCCAGGACATCGGCATCGGCACGCCCGCAGTCGATGGCCTGCTGAACGGCCAGAGCACCATCTCGGCCAGCGCGGTTGTCGAGGGCGGCAACGTCCAGCTCGACAGCTTCAGCTTCACCGGCAGCGCGCTGACCGCCAGCGCCAGCGGCACGGTGGCCGACGGCGCGATCGACATGGACTTCTCGGCCCGCCTGTCGGATGTCGGCATCGTCACCAACGGGCTGAGCGGCCCGCTGACGCTTGACGGCAGCCTGGCCCGGTCGGGCGACAGCACCACGGTCGATGTCACCCTGCAGGGCGCGGGCAACACCACCGCCCGCGTCACCGGCCAGGTGCTTATGCCGGACGGCGGCGTGGACCTGTCGATCACCGGCAGCGCGCCGCTGGCATTGGCCAACGGGTTCATTAACCCGCGGTCCCTGACCGGACAGGCGCAGTTCGACCTGCGCATGGCCGGGCAGCCGGGCCTCGACGCGCTGTCGGGCACGGTCACGATCCAGGGCGGGCAGCTTGTCCTGCCGAACCTGCAGCTTGTGATGGAGCGGATCAACGGCACCATCGGGCTGAGCAACGGCCAGGCCAACGTCAACATGAACGGCACGATGGGCGGCGGGTCCGTCACGGTGCAGGGGCCGATCGCGCTGAGCAGCCCGTTCTCGGCCAACATCGACGCGGCGATCCGCAATGTCCGGGTCGAACGCCCGGGCCTCGTCTCGACCGTGCTGAACGGCGACATCGCGGTGAACGGCCCGATCATGGGCAACGGGCAGATCACCGGCGCCATCGGCCTCACCCAGACCGAGGTGCGCATCCCCTCGGGCGGGCTGGGCGGGATCGAACCGATCCCGGACATGACCCATGTCGCCGAACCGCGGCCCAGTTACGTCACCCGCGTGCGGGCCGGGCTCGTCGATGACGGCAGCAGCGGCGGCGGATCGGGCGGCGGCGTCACCTCGCTCGGGCTGAACGTCACCATCCGCACCGACGAGTTCGATCTTTGTCCGCGGCCGCGGCCTCGACGCCGAGCTCAGGGGCGAAATCAACATCGGCGGCGTTGCGGGCGATCCGCGTCCGGTCGGCCAGTTCGACCTCGTGCGCGGCCGGCTCGACGTGCTGCGCAAGCGGTTCGACCTGACCGAGGGCTACATCGCCTTTGCCGGCAGCTTCGATCCGGTGATCCGCCTGGTGGCCGAAACCACCAGCGACGAGTACCTGATCGACATCACCATCGCCGGGTCGCTCACCGCGCCCGAGGTCAGCTTTGCCTCAAACCCCGCCCTGCCCGAGGACGAAGTGCTGGCACAGCTCTTCTTCGGCCGCGACATCTCGGAACTGTCGACCGTGCAGGCGGCGAGCCTGGCCTACAGCATCGCGGTGCTGACCGGGAACGCCGAGGGCGGCGTCGTCGGCTCGATCCGCGACACCTTCGGCCTCGACGATCTGGACATCACCCAGACCGAGGACGGCGGCACGGCCATCCGCGCCGGGGCCTACATCTCGGAAAACGTCTATGCCGATGTCGAGGTGACCAGCACCGGGCAGAGCACCGTGTCGATCAACCTCGACCTGACCGACAACGTGCGGGCCAGCGGCAAGGTGAACAACGACGGCGACACCTCGATCGGCCTCTACTACGAACGCGACTACTGAGTGCCCTCGCCCGCGACCTGGTCATAGAGATGCCAGGTCGCGTGGCCGAGGAGCGGCAGCGCGATGAAGAGGCCCAGGAAGAACGGGATCATCGCGACGAAGGTGACCACCACGATGAAGGCCGCCCAGGCCAGCATCGGCACCGGGTTCACCGTGACCGTGGTGAAGGACACGATCATCGCGGTCACGAAATCCACCTCGCGGTCCAGCAGGAGCGGCAGCGCGATCACCGTGATCATGTAGAGCAGCAGGGCAAAGCCCGCGCCGACGATGGTCCCCACCGTCAGCATGGCCAGCCCGTTCGGGGTCAGGAACACCTCGAAGGACGAGGACACGTTGGTCATCGTCGAAAAGCCCATGAAGAGCGCAAAGATCATGTGGCCGATGAAGAACCACACCAGGAACAGGAACACGATGATCGCACAGAGCGACGGCAACTGGCGTCCGCCCTGCCGGGTGATGACGGTCAGGATCTCCGACAGCACCAGCGGGCGCCCGATCTCGATCCGCCGCGACACCTCGTAAAGGCCGACCGCGGCGAAGGGTCCGATCAGGGGAAACGACACGGCGGCAAAGATCAGCCAGTAGCTCTGCCCGGTGGTCCAGGTGATCCAGCCGAGGCCCCAGCCGATCAGCACGTAAGGCAATGCAAAGAGGATGCCGTAGAACGGCGCCCGGATCATGTCGCGCACCGCCCGGCGCAGTGCCGTGCCGAGCATCGCAAAGGTGACCCGGTGGATCGGCGGCAGGCCGAATTTCGGAGTGTCGTCGTAACTTGCCTCGTGCATCACCGCTCCTCCCCCAGCCCGTGCAACAGACCCGGTTTTGCCGCGGCGATCAACACCCCGGGGGCGCGCTACTGCCGGACCAGCCGCGCCAGCGCCGCATCCTCTATCCGCCAGGCGGCCACCGCGTCGCGGATCGCCGCGGCGAAATTCGCGCGGAACGCCGGATCGGCGAGGTTGCGGCGGTCACGCTCGTCCGACAGGAATCCGACCTCGATCAGGACCGAGGGAATGTCGGGCGCCTTCAGCACCGAAAAGCCCGCGGACCGGTGCGGGTGCGAGTTCAGCGGCGCGCCCGCGGCCTTCATCCCCTTCACCAGCGCCCCGGCCAGCCGCAGCGTGCGCGGTTGCGTTTCCATCCGGGCCAGGTCCATCAGCACGCCCGCCACCTCGTCGTCCTTGCCGGTCAGGTCGACCCCCGACAGCAGGTCGTCGCGGTCGTGCCGTTCCGCCAGCTTGGCCGAAGCCTCGTCGGTGGCCGTCTCGGACAGAGCGTAGACCACCGCGCCACGTGCCCGCCCCTCGGACAGCGCGTCGGCATGCAGCGAGATGAAGAGGTCCGCGTCCACCTCGTGCGCGATCTCGACCCGGCGTTCGAGCGAGACGAAGCTGTCGTCGGCGCGGGTCATCACCACCTCGACCCCGGCGCGGATCAGCGCCTCGGACAGCTCCCGCGCGAAGGTCAGCATCAGGTGCTTCTCGGTCAGCCCCTCGCGTTCGGCGCCCGGATCGATCCCGCCATGGCCAGGGTCGATCACCACCAGCAGGCCGTCGCGTTGTCGCGGCGCGGGCGGGGTCACGGCGGGCGGCTGCCAGACGCCGTCATCGACCGGCGTGCCGGAGAGTGCGGCAAACCCTTCGTCGTCCACCGGGGCAAACCGCGCCGTCAGCCGCGCGGTCCCGCTTTCGGCGTCCAGCTTCAACCCGGCCCGGTCCAGCGCCAGCGGCGCGGAAAGGTCGATCACCATCCGCGACCAGCCGGGGCGGAAGCTGCCGAACCTGACATCCGTCGCCAGCCCCGCATGCAGCAGCGCGGCCTTGTCCACGCCGGTCCAGTCGACCTCGCGGAAATCGATCACCGCGCGGCGCGGATCGTCGAGCGTGTAGATCCGCCACGGCACGCCCTGGCTGAGCACCAGGGAGACTTCAAGCGCGTCGCCCGTGTCCTCGATCCGGCTGGCGCCCGGTTCGATCCGGGCCAGCCCGTTGAACCCCTGTGCCACCGCCGATGCGGCGATGCACCCGGCCAGCGCCACGGCGCCGATGAATGTGAAGAACTGCCTGCCCATGCCCCTGCCTTTTCGGCGGATTTGCCACCCACGATAGCGCAGCACACGCCAAGAGCGAAGGGGGCCGTGGCGAGAATTCGGCGCGCGCCGCCGCCTCATCCGTGAACGCCCGGCATTTCCCCTCGCCCCGTGCCGCGCCCGCGATACACTCCCGCCCGGAGGAGAAAGGGAGGTTCCCATGTTCAACGATCTGACGCGGACCGCCGCGCCGGGCACGCCGCTGGCGGCGCAGGCGCGCGGGCTCGACATGCGGCTGATGCTGCGCGCGGGCGACGAGGACACGCTGGTCGTCATCCGCGACGGCGCGGTGGCCGACTGCATCCCCGGCCCGCATGTCACGCCCAGCTGGGACACGCGCCTCTCGGCCGCCCGCGCCGACTGGGCCGAATTCCTCGCCCCCGTGCCGCGCCCCGGCTACCACGACATCTACGCGCTCCTGCGCAACGACCGCATGGCGTTCGAGGGCAACCTGCTGCCGATGATGCAGAACATCATGTATATCAAGCGGCTGCTCGCCTCGCTCCGGCCGGAGGTGGCATGATGGCGCCCCGTATCGAACCGATCACCGGGCGCTACGCCCATGTCGATATCGCCGGGGTGAGCCATCGCCTCTACTGGGAAGAGGCGGGCGAAGGCATTCCGCTGGTCTGCCTGCACACCGCCGGCAGCGACGGGCGGCAGTACCGCGCGGTGCTGAACGACCCCGAGGTCACCCGCCACTTCCGCGTCATGGTCTTCGACATGCCGCGCCACGGCAAATCCTCGCCTGCCCCCGGCACCGTCGATGACGACTACGCGCTGACGGCCAGCGCCTACGTCGACCAGATCCTCGCCTTCTGCGACGCCTTCGAGCTCGACCGCCCGGTCGCCATGGGCTGTTCGATCGGCGGGCGGATCGTGCTGCACCTGGCCCGCTGGCACGCCGCGCGGTTCCGCGCGCTGATCGGCCTGCAGAGCTCGGCCCATGTCGATCCCTACTACGACACCGGCTGGCTGGATCGGGGCGACGTGCACGGCGGCCGGATGTGCGGTGCCTTTGCCCATTCGCTGATGGCCCCCACCTCTCCGGCCGATCACGTCGACGAGACCCGCTGGCACTACATGCAGGGCGGACCGGGCATCTTCAAAGGCGACCTGCATTTCTACCGCGGCTCCGAGGGCGACATGCGGTCCGAACTGGAGCGGATCGACCTCACGGCCTGCCCGTTGCACCTTCTGACCGGGGAATACGATTTTTCCTGCCGGCCCGAGGACAGCCAGGCGCTGGCCGCAGCACTTGGCACCGAGGTCACGATCATGCCCGACATGGGCCATTTCCCGATGTCGGAGAACCCCGACACCTTCCTGACCTACCTGCGCCCGGTGCTCGACCGGATCCGGGCGGATCAGGCGGCGTAGCCCAGGACCTCGGTGATCTGCGGCACGGTCAGTTCGGCGCCGCCCGCGGACACCGGGAACCGTTCCAGCAAGAGGTCGCGCTCCGGCGCGGCCACCGCGTCGACGCCTGCCTTGGCGCGGTGCGAGGCCAGCCGCCGCTCCTCGCCCTCGAAATGCGCCAGCGGCACGGTGTCCGGCAGGCCGAAGGCAGCGCGGAACTTGTCCACGTCCGACAGCAGATCCTCCATCCGCAGCACCTGCGCGCCGGTCTCGACCGCGACGAGGTTGAACGAACAGACGTGGTTGATCGCGTAGGCATAGAGCAGGTTCGGCAGGCTCGCCCGGACCCCGATGCGCGGCAACACCGGCAGCGCCAGCTTGAGCGCCACGAGCATGGTCGAATCGTCGCCGTCCAGCACCTTGTTCACCGCCCAGGCGTAGCAGCTGTTCACCTGAGCGCGGGGTTCCCGGATCAGCAGGGCATACCGGATGCCGTTGTCGCGGCACGCGGGCCGCAGGCGCCGCGGGTCGAAATTGGTGTGCACCGCGATCGGCCGTTCGCCCGCCTCGGCCGCGGCGGCCATGCTGGCGGCAAAGGCCTCGGGCGTCTGCGACCCGCTGCCGATCGGGCCCGCCGTCTCGAAATTCTGCGACCCGTGGGTGACGCGGCAACCGGGCACGTCCGACAGGATGCTGGTAATCGTGTGGGTGGCGGCGAAGCCGATGGATTCAGCGACGATCATGCTGGTGCCCTTACTCGCAAAAAACGCACGCCAAGGTTGACCCAAGCCGCGGCATCCTCCAACCCGTCCCCCGTCTTTGGTGCAAAGCTGACGCCCGGACGCAACATCTTGCCCGATCCGGTTTCTGCGCAATCCGCCGCGCCGACCCCCGCGGGCTTGACATGGCGGCGCCGAGGATGGACCCCTGCGCCATCCCGTCCCTCAGCCCGCGGAGCCGCAGATGCCCTTCACCCTCGCCACCTGGAACATCAACTCCGTCCGCCTGCGCGAGGCGCTGGTCTCGAGGCTGATGACCGAAGAGACGCCCGACGTCCTCTGCCTGCAGGAATGCAAGAGCCCGGTCGACAAGATCCCCTTTGCCGTGTTCGAGGCACTTGGCTACCGCTACATGCTCGCGCGCGGGCAGAAGGGCTACAACGGCGTCGCCATCCTGTCGAAGCTGCCGATCGAGGATGCCGGCGACAAGGACTTCGCCGCCCTCGGCCACGCCCGCCACATCGCCGGACGGCTCGAGGACGGGACCGTGATCCACAACTTCTACGTCCCCGCCGGCGGCGACATCCCGGACCGCGAGAAGAACGTGAAGTTCGGCCAGAAGCTCGACTACCTGACCGAGATGCGCGACTGGTTCCATGCCGAACGCCCCGAACGCGCGATCCTCGTCGGCGACCTGAACATCGCCCCGCGCGAGGATGACGTCTGGAACCACAAGCAGCTGCTCAAGATCGTCAGCCACACCCCCGTCGAGGTCGAGCACCTCGGCCAGACGCAGGACGCCGGCAAGTGGGTCGACATCACCCGGCAGGACCTGCCCGAGGGCAACCTCTATTCCTGGTGGTCCTACCGCTCGCCCGACTGGGACGCCGCCGACAAGGGCCGCCGCCTCGATCACATCTGGGCCACGCCCGACATCTCGAACGCCGCGCATTCCAGCCGCATCCTGCGCACCGCGCGGGGCTGGGAACAGCCGTCCGACCACGCGCCGGTCTTCGCGACCTTCGACCTCTAGCGCAGCCAGCCCGCGTAGGCGGGGTGGTCCGCCATGTCGTCAAAGAGCCGGACCATCCGGTCGAGGAACCAGCTCTTCCCGATCATGATCACCGCCACCCCGCAGGCCGTCCAGCCGGGGTCGAGGGCCCAGAGCCCCCAGGCCAGCGGCACCAGCCCGCAGCCGTTCAGCACCGAGAGCCGGACAGCCCAGGCCGCGTGATCGGCCAGGATCGGCACAGTGTCGCGGTTCAGCCAGACCCGTTCCCCCATCACCGCCCGCGATGCCCAGGACCGGGTCGTGGCGGGCGGCGCGAAGAGGTGCGGGTTCACCCGCGCCCAGACCGCGACGAGCGCCAGCGGCAGCAGGCACCACCAGCCCAGCCAGACCCGGCTCCAGACGGCAAGCACGAAGAGCGGCAGCACGGTGTAACGGGTCCAGACGCTCAACGGGTTGGCATGGCGGTCCCACCCCGCCTGGTCGAGGCCCATCGACCGCTCCATGCCCTTGATGATCTTCATCCCGACCTCCGGTGCCGTGCCCCGACGCGTGTCAGTCCCCCGCCGCCTCGCGCCGGGCATCGGCCACCCGACCGACGTGCACATCGCCCGGCGCAAAGGCGGTAAAGCGTTCCCGCGCAATGCCCTCGCGGTCGAGCGTGGCCTGCAACAGCTCCACCGGTTCCTCGCGCGGCTCGTCGGTCAGCTGGAAGGTGCCCCAGTGAAAGCCGAGCGCCCGCTCAGCCCCGATGTCGTGCAGGATGCGCACCGAATCCTCGGGCGCGACGTGCTGGGCGCCCATGAACCAGCGCGGCTCGTAGGCGCCGATCGGGATCAGCGCGATCTCGGGCGCGCCGTGCCGGGCGCGGATGCCGCGGAACACCGCCCCATCGCCATAGCCGGTGTCCCCCGCGAACCAGATGCGCCCCGCCGGGCTGTCGATCCAGTACCCGCACCAGAGCGCCATCCGCCGGTCCCGCAGCCCGCGCGAGGACCAGTGGTTGGCGGGTGTCAGGCAGACCGACACGCCCTCCCCCAGCTCGATCCGGTCGTGCCAGTCGCCGACAGCGACCCGCGCGCCCCTGACCGACCGGCGTACCGTCGCATCGGTGCCGAGCGGCATGACCATCAGCGGATCGTGCCCCGCCTTCAGCCGCCGCAGCGTGGCCACGTCGAGGTGGTCGTAGTGGTTGTGGCTCAGCAGCACGGCATCGATCGGCGGCAGTTGCGCAAACGCGATCCCCGGCGCGGTGACCCGTTTCGGCCCTGCGAAACTGACAGGGCTGGCGCGGTCGGACCAGACCGGGTCGGTCAGCAGGTTCAGCCCCGCGACCTGAATCAGCACCGACGCATGGCCCACCATCGTCAGCCGCGGCACCACGCTGCGCGCGGGCGGGACGGCCGGGGTCACGGGCACATGCGCGGGCCAGGCCGCCCGCTGCCCCTCGCGCCGCCAGCGCCGCAGGTCGGCAAATGACCTGTCGGTCCCCGGCTGACCGGGCGAATGGAACCGCTCCCCGTCGAAATGGTCGCTGACGGGTCCGCTGTAGTATCGGTTTCCGGGCATGTAACCGTCCTGTCTCTCTGTCACGCCCCACGGCGCGGTCCGCTCCCCACGACAGTACATAGGCACGATCCGATGTCACGCGAGGGGCGCTTCCCCGCAAGACGGGCTTGGAACTCTGCCGCGCGGCGTCCATATATGGGCCAACCGAAGCACACAGCACAGGAATGGCAGCGATGATCGAACTTGGCGGACAGACGCAGCCCCAGCAATCCGGCGACCTGATCAAGGACGTCACCGAAGAGACCTTCATGGCCGAGGTGGTCGATGGCTCGATGGAGGTGCCGGTCATCGTCGACTTCTGGGCGACATGGTGCGGCCCCTGCAAGACGCTGGGCCCGATGCTCGAACAGGCGGTGACCAAGGCCAAGGGCGCCGTGAAGATGGCCAAGATCGACGTCGACCAGAACCAGCGGCTGGCGCAGGCGCTGGCCCAGCAGGGCCTGCCCCTGCAGTCGATCCCGACCGTCGTCGCCTTCGTCAAGGGCCGCCCCGTGGACCTCTTCCAGGGCGCCGTGCCGCAGTCCGAGATCGACGCCTTCATCAAGCGCGCGATCGAGGCCGCCGGCGGTGACGCCTCGGGCGGGCTCGACGACGCGGTCGCCGCGGCCGAAGAGATGCTGGCAGAAGGCGCGGCTGCCGACGCCGCCCAGACCTTTGCCGCGATCCTGCAGGAAGAGCCGAACCACGCCGCCGCCTACGGTGGCCTCGTGCGCAGCTACATCGCGCTCGACGACCTGGCCCAGGCCGAGGCGATCCTGAACGGCGCCCCGGCCGAGATCTCCCAGACCGCCGAACTCGAAGCCGCCCACGCCCAGCTCGAGCTCAGGAAACAGGCCGCAGGTGCCGGCCCGGTGGACGAATTGCGCGCCCGGGTCGAGGCCGATCCGGCCGACCTGCAGGCCCGCTTCGACCTCGCGCAGGCGCTGCATGCGCAGGGCGACGTGCAAGAGGCGGTGGACCAGCTCCTCGACCTTTTCCGCCGCGACCGCGACTGGAACGACGGCGCCGCGCGCGCACAGCTCTTCACCATCTTCGACGCGCTCAAGGCGAACGATCCCATCGTCCTGAACGGACGCCGGAAACTGAGCTCCATGATATTTGCCTGAGGCTTGCGACACGCTAAGTCTGGTGCATGATGAAAGCGGCCGACCTGCCCGACGTGATCCCGGTCTTCCCCCTTCCGGGGCGCTCCTGTTGCCGAGGGCGCGGTTGCCGCTCCACCTGTTCGAGCCGCGCTACCTCGCCATGCTCGACGACACGCTCAAGACCTCGCACCGCCTGATCGGCATGATCCAGCCCTATGAACAGCCCGACGGCACCACGCGGCTGAACACCATCGGCTGCGCCGGGCGGCTGACCCAGTTCTCGGAAACCGAGGACGGGCGCTACATGATCACCCTCTCGGGGATCTCGCGCTACCGCATCCGGACCGAGCTCGAGGGCTTCACCCCCTACCGCCGGTGCGAGGTCGACTGGACCGGCTTCGACCGGGACCTCGGCCCGGCCGATCACGACCGCGCGCTCGACCGCGACGGGTTCTTCGACCTGCTGTCGCGATACTTCACGGAACGCCAGCTCGACACCGACTGGGACACGCTGAAAGAGGCCGACGACGAGCTGCTGATCAACTCGCTCTCGATGCTGCTGCGGTTCGAACCCGAGGACAAGCAGGCCCTCCTCGAGGCGCCATCGCTCACCACCCGGCGCGAAACGCTGGTGACGCTCATCGAGTACACGCTGCGCGGCGGCAAAGGTAAGGAAATCATGCAATGACCGACGTTCCCCAGCCCCCCGTTCCCCAGGCCCCGGTGCCCGAGGCCGAGCCCGCCTTCGACCGCCGCATGCTCGAGGCGCTGGTTTGCCCCGAGACCCATGCCACCCTGCGCTACGACGCCGAGGCGAACGAGCTGATCAGCGACACCGCCGGCCTCGCCTACCCGATCCGCAACGGCATCCCGATCATGCTGGTGGACGAGGCGCGCCGCCTAGACGCCTGATCCGTTGACTTGGCGGCACTTCCGCCCGACAAGGTGAGCATGGAAAAGCCCTGCATCATCTGCGTCGCCATCACCGGCTCCGTGCCGACGAAGGCCGACAACCCCGCCGTCCCGATCACCGTCGCCGAACAGGTCGAAAGCACGCACGAGGCGTTCGAGGCCGGGGCCACCATCTGCCACGCCCATGTCCGCAACGACGACGGCACGCCGTCCTCGGACCCGGAGAGGTTCGCGCGGCTGAAGGAGGGGCTTGAGACACACTGCCCCGGCATGATCATCCAGTTCTCCACCGGCGGCCGCTCCGGCGCCGGGCAGGCGCGCGGCGGTGCCCTGCCGCTGGGGCCCGACATGGCGTCGCTCTCGGTCGGGTCGAACAACTTCCCGACGCGGGTGTATGAAAATCCGCCCGACCTCGTCGACTGGCTGGCGGGCGAGATGCGGACCTACCACATCCGCCCCGAGGTCGAATGCTTCGACCTCTCGCACATCCACCAGGCCGCGAAGATGTTCGCCGACGGGCGCTTGGTGGACAGCCCCTACGTCCAGTTCGTCATGGGCGTGAAGAACGCCATGCCGGTGGACAAGCCCAGCTTCGATTTCTTCATCGAGACGGTGAAGCGCATCCTGCCCGACAGCGAATGGTGCGCCGCCGGGATCGGGCCGGGGCAGCTGATCGTCAACGAATGGACCGTCCCCGCCGGCGGCCACGCCCGCTGCGGGCTCGAGGACAACATCCGCCTCGACAAGTCCACCCTCGCGCCGTCGAACGCCGCGCTGGTCAAGCGGGTGGTGGAGATCTGCGAGAAGAACGAGCGCCCGGTGGCCACGGCCACACAGGCGCGCGAGATCCTCGGGCTGCGGGCGGTCTAGGCCGCTTGGCACGCGTGGCGGTCCGGGGGCCTGCCCCCGGAGCGCTTTCGGATCACCCCAACCCCAACAGCCGCGCCGCGTTGTTCTTGAGGATGTCGGGCCGGACCTCTTCCTTGATGTCGATCTTCTCGAAATCCGCCATCCAGCGCTCGGGCGAGATCATCGGCCAGTCCGACCCGAACAGCATCTTCTTCTTCAGGATCGAGTTGCAGTAGCGCACGAGGATCGGCGGGAAGTACTTCGGCGACCAGCCCGACAGGTCGATGTAGACATTGGGCTTATGCTGGGCGACCGACAGCGCCTCTTCCTGCCAGGGAAAGGACGGGTGGGCGAGGATGATCTTGAGGTCGGGGAAATCCACCGCCACGTCGTCGATCACCATCGGGTTGGAATACTTCAGCCGCATCCCGTTGCCGCCGGGCATGCCGGATCCCACACCAGTCTGTCCCGTATGGAAGAGCGCGATGCAGCCCTCCTCCTCCAGCGCCTCGTAGAGCGGATAGGCCATCCGGTCGTTCGGCCAGAATCCCTGCATCGTCGGGTGGAACTTGAACCCCTTGATGCCGAAATCGCGGATCAGCCGCCGCG
Source organism: Pseudooceanicola sp. LIPI14-2-Ac024 (assembly GCF_042188925.1). Taxonomy (GTDB): domain Bacteria; phylum Pseudomonadota; class Alphaproteobacteria; order Rhodobacterales; family Rhodobacteraceae; genus Pseudooceanicola. Next base: position 3,711,653 of record NZ_CP170102.1, on the reverse strand, counting down.
CCTCGCGCACGCCCATCTTGCCCTTCCACGGGTCGATCGAGGCAAAGGGGATCAGGATGTCGGAGTTCTCGGCGGCCAGCTCCGCCACCTCCTCGTTCTTGTAACGGCGATAGCCAGTCTCGCGCTCCGCATCGACCGGGAAGATCACCGCGGCCACGTTCTGCTCGCGGTAATGCGCCGCGGTCTGCGGGATCGTCGGCGGGTGGCTCCACGGCGCACCGAAGTACTTCGCCATGGTGCTCTGCAGGTCGTCGTAGCCATCGTCGGAATGGCAGCCGCAGGGCTCTTCCGCATGCGTATGGATATCGATCGCGCGGACCTTGGTGATGTCGACCATGTCTCTCTCCTCAGACGATGATGACCGCCGGGTCGGTCCCGTCGGCGGCATACAGGCGCTCGACCAGCGCGGCGCGGCGGGTCAGGACCTTGCGGTAATTCAGGTTGCCCTTGGCCGTGATCTCGTGATCCGCGATCGACGGCGGTTCGGCCAGGACCAGCGCGCGGCTGATCCGGGTCGACGACCCGGTCGCGGCATCGGCCAGCGCCGCCATGCGGTCCCGGATGGTGTCCAGCAGCGCGGCATCCGCGCCGACCTCGCCCTCGGCCCCGCCCAGCGGTGTGGCGGGCACGATCAGCACGCCCACCTCGGCCCGGTCATGCCCGGTTATCACCGCATCCGCCGCCAGCCCCTCGAGCGCGGTCAGCAACGCGCCGCGCACGTTGGCGCAGCGCACCCAGGTGCCCGAGGTCAGCTTGAAATCGTCCGAGATCCGGCCGTCGAACCGCAGCCCACGATCCGGGTCGGCCCGGTCGACGAACTTCACCGCGTCGCCGGTGATCAGGAAGCCCTCGCCGTCAAAGCTCTCGGCGGTCTTGGCCGCGTCGCGATAATAGCCCGGCATCACGTTCGGCCCGGCCACGCGCAGCTCGAACCGGTCGCCGTCCTCGGGGATCAGCTTGATCCGGACCCCCGGCACCGGCACGCCGACGATGCCCGATTCCGCCACCGGCTCGTGCACCAGCAGGCAGGCGGGCGCGGTTTCGGTCATGCCCCAGGACGACACCATCAACAGCTCGCGGCCCGTCTCGGCCTGCGCCATCTCTTCCAGCCCGGTCCAGATTTCCTGCGGCAGCGAGGCACCGGCGTAGAAGCAGAAGCCTAGCCCGTCGAAGTAGTCGCGCCGCAGCTCGGGATCGGCCTTCAGCGCCTCCCATACGCGGGCGTAGCCAATCGGCACGTTGAAGGCGAGCGTGCCGGTCAGCATCCGCATGTTCTCCAGCGTGCGCGGGAACAGCGCCTCGGTCGGCTTGCCGTCGTCGATGTAGAGCGCGCCGCCGTTCGAGAGCATCATGTTGAAGTTGTGTGACCCGCCAAAGACGTGGTTCCACGGCAGCCAGTCAAGGATGCGCGGCGGAACCTCCTGCATGAAGGGAAAGGCCGACACCAGCTGCGCCTGGTTCACACAGAGCATCCGGTGCGTCGTCTGCACCCCCTTGGGGTGGCTGGTGGAGCCCGAGGTGAACAGAACCTTCGCCAGCGTATCCGGCGTGACCGCCGCATGCGCCGCATCGACCCCGGCGTCGTCGCTGGCATAGGCCTCGGCGATCGCGGTCACCGCCCGCAGCGCGCCGTCGACACGGCCCGCCAGCACCGGCACGTCCCGCGCCGCGGCCAGCATGAGCCCCTCGCCGTACCGCTTGGCATCGTCCACGAACAGCAGCTTCGGCTGCACCAGCTCAAGCACATGCGCCAGCCGGTCATGCGCGCCGGGGATCAGCGTGTACTGTTCCGCTACCGCGGCCGAGACCATCCCGACATACTGCGCGGCGAGCGCCAGAAGCCCGTGATCCACGCCGTTGCCCGACAGGATCGCCACCGTGTCGCCGGGCCGCATCCCCTGCGCCAGCATCCAGCCGGCAAGGCTGCGCACCATGTCCCGTGCGGCGCCGTATGTCACCTCGCGCCAGCCATCGGCCGCGCGTTCCGCGAGGAACACGGCCTCGGGCGTCTCGGCAGCCCAGCGGTCCAGCCAGTCGCCCGAGGTGTCGGCCACCGGCCCCAGCTCCCGGGGCGAGGTCAGGATTAGCGTGCCGTCGGCCCGCGCCTCGACCAGCGCGCGCTGCGGGGCCAGGCCCGCGCGTGTCTCACCTGTCATCGGTCTCTCCTCCCGATCCGTCGATCTTGCGCAGCAGCCGCATCAGCTCCGCGCGTTCCTCGGGCGCCAGCCCGCCAAGCAGCCGGTCCTCGTGCGCGTGCAGCGCCGCCGTGGCGCGGGCACAGAGCGCCTCGCCCGCGGGCGTCGGCCGCAACGCGTAGGACCGCCGATCGGTCGGCACCCTGAGGCGCGCGATCAGCTTGGCCTTCTCCAGCGTGTCGACCAGCACCACGGTGTTCGACCGCTCCATCGACAGCGCCTCGGCCAGCTGTGACTGGCGCAGGTCCGGCGTGTCGCAGATGATGCTCAGCGCCGAATAGGTCGAAATCCGCAGCCCCAGCCCCTCGAGCACCCGCGCCGCGTCGCTCTGCAGCGTGTAATAGGCGCGCTTCATCGAATAACCGATCAGCTCGCGCAGGTGCCGGTCGGGCACATGCGGCAGCGTCGGGGTCTCGATGGCGTCGAGGCTGGGGCGCGACATCTAGCGGAACCTCGGCTGGCGCTTCTCGAGAAAGGCGTTCAGCCCCTCGGCCGCGTCCGCGCTGGTCTGGGCGATGGCCGCCGACAGGCTTTCCGTGAAAAGCCCGTCCGCCCGGCTCATGTCGTCGATACGCGAGATCGCGTGGATCATGATGTAGTTCGAGAGCGAGGCGTTGTCGGCGATCTTCCCCGCGAGCTCGAGCGCAAGGTCCATCGCCTCGCCCTCCCCGACCGCGTAGTGGCAAAGCCCCAGCCGCAGCCCCTCCTCGGCGCCGTATTTGCGCCCGGTCAGCATCATCTCGGTCATCCGGTCAGCGCCCAGGATCCGCCCGACCCGGACCGAGGCGCCGCCGCCCACGTAGATCCCCCGCCGCCCCTCGGGCAGCTGGAAGATCACCGAAGGTTCGGCGATCCGCACATGGGTGGCCGTGGCCAGCTCCAGCCCGCCGCCGATGACCGCGCCGAACATGGCGCTCACCACCGGCAGGCCGGAAAACTGGATCCGGTCCATCACGCCGTGCCAGCCGCGCGAATGGCGCAGCGTGCCCTCGGCGTCGCGGGCCACGTGTTCGCTCAGGTCGAGACCCGAGCAATAGTGCCCCGCCGTCCCGGTCAGGACGACGCATTTCACCCCCTCGGGCGGGTTCGAGAAGAACCCGTCGAGGGCCGAGAGCAGCCCGTCGCTCATCGCGTTCCGCTTGTCCGGACGGTTCATCGTCAGGATGGCGATACGGTCCCGTATCTCGATGTTCAGCACGTCGTCCGACATGGTCACTCCTCAGCGCGGGGGCAGCCGGACCGCGCCGTCGAGGCGGATGGTCGAGCCGTTCAGCATCTTGTTGCGCACGATGGATTCCACCATCAGCGCGTAATCCTCGGGATCGCCGAAACGCGACGGGAACGGGATCGTCGCCTCGATCGTCCGCTGGACCTCTTCGGGCAGGCCGTCGACCATCGCGGTCTGGAACATGCCCGGCGCGATCGCCATCACCCGCACGCCGATCCGCGCCATCTCGCGCGCGACGGGCAGCGACAGGGACGCCACGCCGCCCTTGGACGCACCATAGGCCGCCTGGCCGATCTGCCCGTCCTGGAACGCGACCGACGCGGTGTTGATGATCACCCCGCGCTCGCCGTCGCGCCCCTCGGGTTCGTTACCGGCCATCGCCTTGCAGGCGTGGGACAGCACGATGAAGGTGCCGATCAGGTTGACCTCGATGGTGCGGCGGAACTTGTCGATGGCCAGCTCGCCCTCGCGGTTCACCACCCGCGCGGCGGTGCCGACCCCGGCGCAGTTGACCGCGACGCGCGGCGCCGACCCGGACCACGCCTGCAGCTTTTCGAAGGCCTCGGCCACCTGCGCCTCGTCCGCGACGTTGCACGGCAGCGCCAGCCCGCCGATCTCGTCCGCCACGGCCTTGGCGCCGTCGCCGTTGTAGTCCAGCACGCCGACCTTGGCGCCGAGGCTGGCGAGGTGCCGCGCCGTCGCCGCGCCCAGGCCGCTGCCCGCGCCGGTCACGATCGCGGTGATCCCGTTGATGTCCATGTCCACTCCTCCTTTTCCGACCCGAATGCTATGGGTCATAACTATCAATGCGCGCCGATCCCGGCGCCGGCCGCTCCCCCTCAGTGGAAGAGGCGCAGCAGCCCCAGCGTGATGCCCGGGAACAGCAGCAACAGCCCCACCCGGACGATATCCGACCCGACGAAATACATGACGGCGCCGTAGGTTTTCGAGATCGGCGTCTCGCGGTCCATCGAGTTGATGACGAAGAGGTTCATCCCCACCGGCGGCGTGATCAACCCGACCTCGACCACGATCAGCACGATGATGCCGAACCAGATCGCGAACTCCTCGGCGCTCATGCCGAAATCCATCGACGACACGATCGGGAAGAAGATCGGGATCGTCAGCAGGATCATCGACAGGCTGTCCATCAGGCAGCCGAAGACGAGGTAGAGCACCAGGATGATCATCATCACGGTCCATGCGCTGAAACCCTGTTCGACCACCCAGCGGCTCAGCTCCTGCGGGACCTGGGTGAGCGCGAGGAACGAGTTGTAGAACCCCGCCCCCAGCACGATGAAAAAGATCATCGCCGTGCTCTTGGCCGTCGCGTAGAAGCTGTCGAGCCAGGCGCGCCCGCGCAGCCCGCCGTTGAAGAGCGCGATCAGCCCGGTGCCGAGCGCACCGACCGCGGCGCCCTCGGTCGGGGTGAACCAGCCCAGGTAGATGCCGCCGACCACGGCGAAGAACACCAGCATCACCGGCCAGACGTCGACCAGCGCGCGCCAGCGCTCGGCCATCGGCACCGGCGGACGGGTGCCCGCGCTCTTGGGATTGAGCCGGACGTAGATCGAGATGGTGATCATGTAGCCGATGGCGGCAAGGATGCCGGGAATGAACGCGGCAAGGAACAGCTTGGCGATGTTCTGCTCGGTCAGGATGGCATAGATCACCAGGATCACGGACGGCGGGATCAGGATCCCCAGCGTGCCGCCCGCGGCCAGCGTCGCGGTCGAGAAGCCGCCGGAATAGCCGTAGCGGCGCAGTTCCGGCAGGGCGACCTGGCTCATCGTCGCGGCGGTGGCCAGCGACGATCCGCAGATCGCGCCGAAACCCGCGCAGGCCCCGACCGCCGCCATGGCGACCCCGCCCTTGCGGTGCCCCAGCCAGCTTTCGGCCGCCTTGAACAGCGCCTGGCTCATGCCGCCCAGGGTCGCGAACTGGCCCATCAGCAGGAACATCGGCACGATCGACAGCGAGTAGCTGGAAAAGGTCGAATAGGTCTCGGATTTCAGCTTGGCCAGCGCGACGGTGTTGCCGTCGGTCACCAGGTTCAGCCCGACAAGGCCGACGGCGAACATCGCCAGCCCGATCGGTATCCGCAGGAAGATCAGGAAAAGCAGGGCCGGAAACGACCAGAGCCCAATCTCGAAACTCGTCAATGTCCCGCCCCCTCGGCCCGCAGGATCACCCGCCCGGTCAGCAGTTCCGCCACCCGCACGCAGGCGACATAGACCGACACCAGCGCCGCCGCCGCCGTGCCCAGGAAGCACCCGGCATAGGCCCACCAGATCGGGAACTGCAGCAGCATCGTCGTTTCGCCATAGCGCAGCTTCGACACCATGCCCTCGTAGATCCGCCAGGTCAGCAGGATCAGGACAAGGGCAAAGACCACCTCCCACAGCGCGACGAGAAAGCGGTTGGCGCGCTCTGGCAGGTAGGCGGTGAAGATGTCGACCGTCGCATGGCCGCCGGTGATCTGGCAGAGCGGCAGGAAGGCCGCGATGGCAAAGGCGACGCCGGCCTCGACCAGTTCGAAGTCACCCGGCACCGGGCCGACGCCGGTGTCCAGCAGCAGCTTGGTCGCCCCGGCCGAGGCCGCGGTCAGCCAGTCGAAATGCAGGATCGTGTTGATCGACCGGCCCAGCACAGACACGCAGGTCAGCAGGATCAGCGCGGTCAGGACGATCCCGCCCAGCACCGCCATGAAACGGGCCAGCCCAAAGGCAAAACGTTGCAAGGTTCACATCCCTTCAAGGGCGGACGGCGCCGGTCGGGCGCCGTCCGATTGGGTCATTCCGAGTGGGCCTTGATCAGCGCCTTGGCCTCGTCCAGAAGCTCCTGCGCGTTCAGGCCGGCCGCGGTCTGTTCCTCGACCCACCAGGTCTCGACCCCGGCGGCGGCGTCCTTCCACTCCTGCACCTGCTCTTCCGAGAGCTCGATGATGGTGTTGCCCCGGTCCACCGCGATCTTGCGCGCCGGCGCGTCGGCATCCTGCATCACCTTGCCCGCGAAGGCCGAGAACTCGGCGCCCGAGTTGGCGTCGATCACCGCCTTCAGGTCGTCCGGCAGGCTCTCGTACTTGTCCTTGTTCATCGCGAAGATGAAGGTCGTGGTATACAGCGAGTTGTCGCCGAACTCGGTGTGGTTGCCGACCAGCTCGGACACCTTCAGGGCGGTCGTCACCTCCCACGGGATCACCGTGGCGTCGATCACGCCCTTCGACAGCGCCTCGGGCACTGCCGGAACCGGCATGCCGACCGGCGTCGCGCCGAGATCGGTGAAAAGCTTGTTGGTCACCCGCGTCGGGGCCCGCAGCTTGACGCCGTTCAGGTCCCCGACCGAGCTCACCGGCTCCTTGGAATGGATCAGCCCCGGTCCGTGCACCCAGACCGCGATGATGTGCATGTCCTTGAAGTCCTGGTCGAGCATGTTCTTCTCGACATACTCCCAGTAGGCGCGGCTGGTGTCCTCGGCATTGGTCATCGTGAACGGCTGCTCAAAGGCCTCCGACCGCGGGAAGCGGCCCGGGGTATAGCCGGTCACCGTCCAGATCACGTCGGCCACGCCGTCGATCACCTGGTCGACCAGTTCGGGCGGCTTGCCGCCAAGCTGCATCGCCGGGTAGTGGTCGACCTTGATGCGGCCGTCGCTCTGCTCCTGCACGCGGTCGGCCCAGACGTCCAGCACCTGGGTCGGCACCACGGCCTGCCCCGGCAGGAACTGGTGCATCTTCAGCGTGACGTCCTGGGCCCAGGCCGCCGATCCCAGCAGGGCTGCAACCGCACCGGCGGCCACGCCCCGAAACAGGGGTGTCATTCGTGTCATGTCTTTCCTCCCATGTGATGCGAGGTCCCTTCTGCGGCTGGTCTCCTCACCGGCCGGGGGTCGCTATCAGGGGGCAGAATGGCGCAGGGCGGGGGCCGCTGTCAAGAATTGTTATCCATCATAACAATTATGACCGCCACCCTTCCGGCCAGGCCGCGCCGCAGCTCCGGCGGCGCCGGGTCAGAAGCGCGGGATCAGGCCGATCGGCTGGTCCTCGCCGCGGACGAAATCCAGCGGCGGACGGTCCATCGCGGCGGTGGCGCGCTTGAACTCGTAGCGCATCTCGCCCGCCTCGTCCTCCGAGGCGACGATCAGGCACTGGAACAGGTGGCGGCTGCCGTCGTAGATGTCGACCAGCCCGCGCAGCCGCGGCGCCGCCGCGGTCTCGACCGCAAAGCCGGTTTCCCACAGCTGCAGCACGGGCACGACCTCGTCCCCGACGCGCACCCGCAGGCGATTGCGCTTGCGCGACCGCGACAGCTTCTGCGCCGCCGCGATGCCCTCGATCAGCTCTTTGGTCAGATAGGTTGTCATGGTCCCGACTCGTCCGGCTTCGGCGACCAAGATCTGCGCAACCCCCGCTCGCGTCAAGAAAAAGTCCTGTAACAGAGTGTTCGCGCTAACCCCGCACCCGGGGCCGCAGGACATGCGGGATCGCGGCATCGTAAAGCGCCGAGTCGCGGAAATCCGCCACCTCGCCAAGCGCCGGACCGACCAGGATCAGCGCCGTGCGGGTGATCTTCTCGGCCCGCACCCTGGCATGGATGTCCGACAGCGTGCCCCGGATCAGTATCTGGTCCGGCCAGCCAACGCGGTAGGCGACCACCACCGGGCAATCCGCCCCGTAATGCGGTGCCAGCTGGCGCTCGATCTCGCGCAGGTTCCGCACGCCGAGATGGATCGCCAGCGTCGCCCCGGTGCGGGCGAAGTTCTCCAGCGTCTCGCCCGGTGGCATCGACGTCGATTTCATCGACACCCGCGTCAGCACGATGGATTGCGCGATCTCGGGGATCGTCAGCTCCTGTCCCAGTGCGGCGGCGGCGGCGGCATAGGCCGGCACCCCCGGCACGATCTCGTAGGCGATGCCGTCCCGGCGCAGCAGCCGGATCTGCTCGGCGATCGCCCCGTAGAGCGACGGATCCCCCGAATGCACCCGTGCGACATCCTCGCCCCGCGCATGCGCCGCGACGATCTCGGCATGGGTCTCCTCCAGCGTCATGGGCGCGGTGTCCATCACCCGCGCGCCCTCGGGCGCACAGGCGACGACCTCGGGCGGCACCAGCGACCCGGCATATAGGCAGACCGGGCAGCTTCCGATCACCCGCTGCGCCTTCAGCGTCAACAGCTCCGGATCGCCCGGCCCGGCCCCCACGAAAAACACCGTCATTCCACGCACTCCCCGCCGCGAGTCGGGCCCGGGTCAAGGATGGCCGCAGGCCACCGCGGCCCTGCCGCGGCTTGTCCTTGAGGCGGGCGCGACTCGCACCACACTCGATCTGGCGCGTTCAGGGCAGACCTGCCCCTGAACCGCCTCTCGGCAAACATCCCGACCGCCGCCACGCGGACCTCCGCCCCTGTTCCGGGGTCGGCCCGCCACGGGGTCCCTTCCCCCGGATCGGGGGAAGGCCAGGATGGGGGCCGACGGTTCTCCTGCCGCAGGCTCATTCCGACACCGCCTTGCCCGACAGGTCCCCGTCGATCCGCCGCGCATAGCCGCGCGGGGTGTACATCCGCGGCCCCTCGCCCAGCTTCGCCAGCCGGGAATTCGACGAGCCGACCAGCACGACCGTCAGCATGTCGACCTCGTCCACCTCCAGTTGGTCGAGACGGCGATACCGCACCTGCTCCTCGACCCGCCCGAGGTTCGAGGCCAGCATCACCGGCGTGTCCGCCGGCCGGTGCTGCAGCAGGATGTCCCGCGCCTCGGCCAGCAGGGTGCGCCGGGTCTTGCTGACCGGGTTGTAGAAGGCGATGACGAAATCCCCCTCCGCCGCCGCATGGAGCCGCCGCAGGATATCCGCCCGCGGCGTCAGCAGATCGCTCAGCGAGATGGCGCAGAAATCATGCCCCAGCGGCGCGCCTGCCCGGGCCGCCGCGCCCTGCAGCGCGCTCACCCCCGGCGAACAGACCACCTCGACCCGGCGCGCCGCCTGGCTCACGCCGCCCGCGTCCGCATCCCGGTCGAGCAGCTCGAACACCAGCGCCCCCATGGCGTAGATCCCCGCGTCGCCCGAACAGACCAGCGCCACGTCGCGCCCCTCGCCCGCCCGTTCCAGCGCGTAGCGGCAGCGCGCCTCCTCGCCCCCCAGCGGGAAATCCGACCGCGCCTTGCCCAGGGCCAGCGGCCCCAGCAGATCGATGTAAAGCCCGTAGCCCACCAGCTCCTCGGCCTCGCTGACCAGCCGCGACACCTCGGGCGTGCGCCAGGCCGCCTGCCCGGGCCCGATCCCCACGACCGACAGCCGCCCGCGCGGCCGCCCGCGCAATTCGGCGATCACCCCCGGCGCCCGCGCCAGCGCGCAGGTGGCGTTGGCCGTCTTGCGCTTGGTCACTACCAGCACCGCCTCGGCCCCCGCGCCCGCCAGCGCCGCGCCCTCCGCGACGCCGTGGCAGCCGACCTCGGCAAAGACCACCTCCGACGGGGTCGCCAGCCGCCCGGCCTCGGCCTCCAGTTCTTCCGCCGTGAACACCCGCAGCGGCAGCCCCAGCTCCCGCGCCAACTTGTTCACCGCCCCCTCGTCCGCCTTCACGTCGATCGAGAACACGCCCCGCAGCGCCCCCGGCGCCACCCCCGCCTCGTCCAGCACCGCGCGCACCAACCCGGCCAGTTCCTCCGGCGGGCAATCCCGCGAACACCCCACCCCCAGGGCATAGGCCTGCGGATGGAACGTCAGCACCCCGGCCTCCGCCGGCGCATCGGTCACGTCGATCCGCACCGCCCCGGCGCCCGTGCCGCGCGCCAGCCCGTCCAGCCAGGCCGCTTCCCCGCGCACGTCCGCCCCGGCCCCCGCCAGCAGCCGCGCCATGGCGTCCTTGGCCAGATCCGGCGTGCCCAGAACCCAGCCCTCTGGCGGCTCGTCCAGCGACAGGCCCAGCGACACCTCGCCCGCCGTGGTCACCGCCGCCACGCCCTCCAGCGCCGCCGCGATCCGCTGCGCCAGCCGGTTCGCGCCCCGGTGCCCGCCAAGGAGCGGCACCACCACGGCCCCGTCGTCGCTGACCGCGACCACCGGCGGCTCCGCCCGCTTGTCGGCCAGCATCGGCGCCACCGCCCGGATCAGGATGCCGCTGGCGCAGACACCGACCACCGGCCGCCCCGCCGCGAACATCTCGCGCGCAAAGACCAGCGCGTCGTCGAATGTCTCGTCCGCCCCCGCCACGCGCCCCGCGCGCCCGAACATCGGCACGCCAAGCGCGTCGGCCACCCGCCGCGCCACCGGGGCGCCGCTTGCGGACACCGCCATCACCACCGGGCTCAGAGCCATGGATCGCCCCCTTTCGTCAGCAGGATCATCGAGAAATAGGGCGCCGCCTCCGGCGCCTCGGCCAGCGGCGCGATCACCTCCTCGGCCAGGGTCGCGCGTTCGACATAGACCGCGCGATCCTCCAGCCCGAGCGCCGCGATCACGCCCCGGATCTTTTGCAGGTGCCGCCCGACCTTGAGGATTGCCACCGCCTCGGCCGCGCCGATCCGCGCGGCCAGCTCCACCTCCGGCAGCGTCCCCGGCAGCACCTCCAGCCGCTCGTTCCGCGCGACCAGTGGCCGCCCCGCCCGCGCCGCCCCCGCGCTGACCGAGGTCACGCCCGGAACCACCTCGACCCGGAACCGCCCCGAGAGCCGGGCAAAGAGATACATGAACGAGCCGTAGAAGAACGGGTCCCCCTCGCAGAGGCAGACCACGTCGCGCCCGCCCTCCAGCGCCTCGGCGATCCGCGCCGCGCCCGCGTCATAGGCCGCCTGCGCCGGGCCGCGCGCCTGCGTCATCGGCACGTCCATCACGATCTCCTCGACGCCCGCCCGGATCACACCCGCCGCGATCGAGCGCGCGAAACTCGCCGCCCCCGCCAGCGCCGGATAGGCCACGACCTCCGCCGCCCCGATCAGCCGTGCCGCCTTCAACGTCATCAGCTCGGGATCGCCCGGCCCCAGCCCCACGCCGTAGAGCACGCCGCCGGTCATCCAGCCGTACCCCGAGCTTCATCTTGCCTTGGGCTCCGCCCGTTCGGGGCTGAAACCGTCCACCGGACGGTTTCGATTCCGCCCCTCACCTTCCGCCGGAGGCTCCCGCACTCACCGCCCGCACCCTGGCCCGAGGCCGCCACGCCCCTCACCGCTTCACCAGCGACCATTGCGTCACCGGCATCGCCGCGCGCCAGCCGCGATAGGGCCCGACCGCCTCGGCCTTCTGCACCGCGATCCGCACCAGCTCGCCGCCGAATTCCGCGTGCAGCTCGGCCAGCACCGCCTCGCTCTCCAGCGTGACGGCATTGGCGACCAGCCGGCCCAGCGGCCGCAGTGCCGCCCAGGCCGCGACGAAGACCGCCCGCGACAGCCCGCCGCCGATGAAAACCGCATCGGGTGCCTCCAGCCCCGCCAGCGCCTCGGGCACCCGGCCATCGACCAGCTCCAGCCGGGGTGCGCCCAGCGCCAGCGCGTTGGCCGCCGCCATCGCCCGCCGGTCGGCGCGCGGCTCGATCCCCACGGCCCGCGCATAGCGCGCCGCCCGCATCCATTCGACCGCGACCGATCCCGACCCGGTCCCGATGTCCCAGAGCAGCGCGCCGCGCATCGGCATCAGCTTGGCCAGCGTCGCCGCCCGCACCTCGCGCTTGGTCATCGTCCCGTCGCTCTGGAACAGATCGTCCGCCAGCCCCGGCACCCGCGGCAGGAGCGCCGCGTCGGGCGCCGCCCGGCACTCGACCGCCAGCGTGTTGAAGGCGGGCACCACGTGGTCCCAGCTCCCGGCGACGCCGTCGAAGCGTTGCTCCTCCGCCCCGCCCATGCTGGCCAGCACGGTCATCGGCGACGCGCCGAAGCCGCGTTCGGTCAGGAACCGCGCGATCTGCCCCGGCGTCTCGGCCCCGGTGGTCAGGATCAGAAGCCGCGCCTCGGGCTGGATGAAGGCGATCATCTGCTCGACCGGGCGGCCATGCACCGTCAGCGTCTCGAGGTCGGCCATCGACCAGCCCATCCGGACCGAGGCCAGCTGGAACGCCGACAGCTGGGGATGATAGACGATCTCGGCCGGCGGGATCGCCCGCCCGATCCGCGCGCCCACCGAGAACCAGAGCGGATCGCCGGTGGCCAGCACCACGACCCGGCGGCCCTTCAGCCCCTCCAGCACGTCGATCAGCGCATCGAAGGGATGCGGCCAGGCGATGCGCTCGGCGGTCACGCTCTCGGACAGCCTGTGATGGCGGTCGCCGCCGATCACCACCTCCGCCGCCTCCAGCACCGCGCGGGTGGCGGGCAGCAGCCCGTCCATGCCCTCCTCGCCGATGCCGACGATATGCAGCCAGGGATGTTCGCTCATCTGTCCTCCTCCGGCAGTCCCGCCGCCAGCGCGTTCACCGCCGCCGAGGCGAGCGCCGATCCGCCCCGCCGTCCGCGCAGCGCCACGAAATCGCAGCCGCGCGGGTTGGCCGCCAGCTCCGCCTTGCTCTCGGCCGCGCCGACGAAGCCGACCGGGAAGCCCAGGATCACCGCCGGTTTCGGCGCGCCCTGGTCGAGCAGTTCCAGCAGGTGGAAGAGCGCCGTCGGCGCATTGCCGATCGCCACCACCGCGCCCTCCAGATGGTCGGGCCAGAGCTCCACCGCCGCCGCCGAGCGGGTGTTGCCGATCCCCGCCGCGATGGCCGGCACGCGCGCATCGTTCAGCGTGACGATCACCTGGTTGCCCGCCGGAAGATAGCGCCGGATCACCCCGGCCGCCGCCATCTCGCAGTCGCAGATCACCGGCGCGCCGGATTGCAGCGCGACCCGCCCGGCGTCGAAGGCCAGCGGCGAGAAGGCCAGCCGGTCCGCGATCTCGACCATGCCGCAGGCGTGGATCAGCCGCACCGCCATCCGCGCCATGCCGTCGTCGAACCGGTCGAGGCGGGCCTCGGCCCGGACGGCGGCAAAGCTCTGCGCGTAGATCGCGGCGGGGTCCTTTTCGTAGGGGCGCAAGATCGGGGCCTTCGTGCTGGCGGAGGGCGACCCTCCGGGGGAGTTTTCCTGGCAAGATGAAGCCAGGGGGCGTGCGTCATTTCACCCGGGCGCTTTCCGGCCCGTGCGGGTGTTTCGCATGCGGGTAGTCCGGGTGGGCGTGGTCGTGGTCATGCCCGTCGTGGTGGTGGTGATGGTGGTGGTGATCCGCCATCGCCAGCCGGCAGGCGCCGGTGCAGAAGGTGTCGCAGAGCGTGCAGTCGGCCACGTTCGATCCCGGGGCCGAGGCGCCCTGCCCCTCGACATGGTGGTGGTGGCTTTCCTGCGGGGCGCCGAGTTCGGCCTCGAAACCCAGCACCGCGACCCGGTACTTGCACATCACGCAGGTCGGCGGCGGCACGTCGCGCAGCGCCGGGTGGGCGCCGCGGGCGGCGGCCCCGGCGCGGCGCGCCTCTGCCTTCACGTGGCGGTGGCCGCCGCCGGGCGTGGTCAGGATCTGTTCGCGGTAGAGGCAGGTGCCGCAGTTCGGCGGCGCCTCGGCGCCGGCCTGTTCGCGCACCCGTTCGGCGAAGGTGGCCAGCACCTCGGGGTGGTCGTTCAGGTAGCCCGCCTTGACGAACTCGATGCCCGGATGGGCCGCGGCGACCCGGTCGGTGAAGCCGTAGATCCGGTCGATCAGGATGCCGGTGAAAAGGAAGTAGGGAAAGACCACCACACGGCGGTAGCCGAGTTTCACCACGTGGGTCAGGCAGGGCTCGACCAGCGGGAAGGTCACGCCGGAATAGCCCACCTCGCACCAGCCGAAGCCCATCCCCTCGTGCAGCAGCCGCGCGATCTTGGCGACGTTGGCATTGGCGTCCGGATCCGAGGCGCCGCGGCCGATGACGACGAGGCAGGTCTCTTCCAGCGGCACCGCGCCGCCCGCGGCATCCGCCCGCGCCACGGCCTCGCGCAGGCGGGCGGCGGCGGCGGCGACCATCTTGGGGTCGACCCCCAGCTCGCGGCCATAGCTCACCTCGATCCCGTGCTCGGCGGCATAGGCGTTCAGCACGGTGGGAATGTCGTTCTTGGCATGCATCGCGGCGAACAGCATCCCCGGCACGGCGAGGATGCGGTCACAGCCCTTCTCGCGCAGCCGGTCGAGGCCCACCCGGATCACCGGGTTGGCGAACTCGAGATAGCCGTAGTCGACCTCCCAGTCGGGCGGCAGCAGCGGCGGCAGCTTCTCGGCCAGAACGGCGAATTCGTCCACGGCGGCCTGGCTGCGAGAGCCGTGGCCGCAGATCATCACCCCGGTTTTCGTCATGGCTCAGGCGTCCTGAAGCTCGGGCTCGGCGCCCTCGTCGGCCTCGGCCTCGTCCGGGGCGGCATCCTTGCGGCCCTTCAGCGCCTGCCACAGCCCGATGGCGATGGCGGCCCCGATGGCGGCGGCGCCCAGCCAGTGGCCGTGGCCCGCGACCTCGGCCAGGTGGCCGGGATGGGCGGCCGCGGCCAGCGGCGCCAGGGTGAATACGGATGCAACCGTGGTGATGCGTGCGGGTCTGAACATCTGTCCCTCTTTCGTCTCAGCCACGGAAAGGGGATGGCGGCCCTGCGGCCCCCGACGATCTTTCCCGCGCCCCCTGCTTGGGTCGGCGCCGGTCCGAGCTCCTTTCCGGCCCCTCGCGGGGCATCGTCCGCCCCCTGCCTAGCGGAACTGCCCCAGCGTCGCAATCGCCGAAAGCGGCCATCCGCCCTCCGGCTGCGCCCTCATGTGCACGAGCGCAGCCGACTTGCGCGCCCATGGCGCTATGCGCGGCGGGCGGAACCGCTATGTCTGGCATGAGCCAGAGGAAAGGAACGCGCCATGGGCCAGCTGATGGACGGAAAATGGGAAGTGCAGAGCCTCAAGTCGCTGTCCGATGGCGGCGCCTTCAAGCGCAAGGAGTCGAGCTTCCGCAACTGGATCACCGCCGACGGCAGCGCCGGCCCCAGCGGCGAGGGCGGCTTTCCCGCCGAAAGCGGGCGCTATCACCTCTACGTCTCCTACGCCTGCCCCTGGGCGCACCGGGCGCTGATCTTCCGCAAGCTGAAGGGGCTCGAGGATCACGTCACCGTCTCGGCGGTGCATCCCGACATGCTGGACGACGGCTGGACCTTTGCCACCGATTTTCCGGGCGCGACGGGCGATGACCTCTACGGCCTGCCCTACCTGCGCGACATCTACACCCGGGCCGATCCCGGGGTGACCACCCGCGTCACCGTGCCCGTGCTTTGGGACAAGACGCGCGAGACGATCGTGTCGAACGAAAGCGCCGAGATCATCCGCATGTTCAACGGGGCCTTCGACGCGATCACCGGCAACACCGACGACTACCACCCCGAGGCGCTCTGCGAACCGATCGAGGGGGTGAATGCCCGGATCTACGACACCGTCAACAACGGCGTCTACAAGGCCGGCTTCGCGACCACGCAGGAGGCCTACGACGCGGCCGTGCATCCGCTCTTCGACAGCCTCGACTGGATCGAATGCATCCTGTCGGAAAACCGCTACCTGCTGGGCGACCGCATCACCGAGGCCGACTGGCGGCTCTTCACCACGCTGATCCGGTTCGACAAGGTCTACCACGGCCACTTCAAGTGCAACCGCCAGCGGATCGTCGATTACCCGAACATCTGGCCTTACCTGCGCGAGCTCTACCAGTGGCCGGGCGTGGCCGAGACGGTGAAGTTCGACCACATCGTGCGCCATTACCATTACAGCCACGAGAGCATTAACCCCAACCGGATCGTGCCGATCACCCCGGTGCTCGACCTGCGCCGGCCGCACGGGCGGGGCTGACCGGGGTCAGTCCTTCTTCTTGTCGTCGTGGCAGTGGCGGCCCTCGGCCTCGCTGAAATGGCAGCCGCGGGAATTGGTCGGCCCGTCGTGAGCGGTGGCGATCGTGGCCAGCACGATCAGCAGGATGGCCGCCGCGGCGGCCTGGATCAGGCGGTCAGTGGGTGACATCTCAGGGATCCTTCAGCATCGGCATCGCTTCGTCGAGATAGGCGATCGCCTCGCACACCGGGCGCAGCTCGGTGATGGTGGATGGCCGCGCGCAGGGGTCGCGGTCGGTGGCCTGCGGGCCCGTGCCGCGGATCGTCAGCCCTTCGCGGGTCAGGTCCGTCCGCAGGGCGCCCGCGACCTCGATCAGGGGGCGCTCGTCGAACACCTCCTCCGCGACGTAGTCATCGACGCTGCGCACCGCCGGTTCGATGTGCAGCAGCTGGCGGAAACACTGGCTCCGCAGCAGAAGCACCTGGGTCCGGGTGAACTGGGCGGTGTCCTTGACCTGCTTGTAGCGCGCCTCTTCCAGGCCGCGCAGGTCGTCGTACAGGCTGCCCGCCGCGGTATAGACCTGTTCGCATTCGTATTCCGGCATTTGCCGCAGCGCCTGCCAGTGCCGGCCGTAAAGCGTGCCCTCGGCCTCGGAAAACAGCCGCGCCGCGTTCAGCACCCGCTTGGTCGAGGCCGACAGCGGCTCGGCATTGGCCGACCCGACGCTGAGCGTGTCGATGATGGCGCGGTACCGGTTCAGGTCGGCCTTCGGCACGCCGAACCAGTCGGTCGTCCGCACCAGCTCGTTCATCGCGTCGGCAAAGACCACCATGGTGCGCTTCATCGGAAAGCCGCGGGTGTCCTCCAGGGCGACCAGCCGCTCGATCTCGTGCACGGCGGTCAGGTAGGTGCGGATCAGCTTGTCCTGGCTGAACCCGCCGATGCCGTCCTCGTAGGCCGTCTTGAGCAGCACCTGCGCCTCGGCCGCGTCGGTCGGCCCGATGTAGGGGATCGACACCGGCACGACCGTGTCGTTGGCAAAGAGGCCGAGCGCGACGTAGATCGGCCTCAGCGGCACGTTCTCGTCGGCGCTTTCCAGCCGGATGCTCAGGTCCGACCGGTGCGACCGCCCCGGCCCCGCGACCGGCACCACCCAGTTCGAGTTGAAGCTGTCGAACTTCAGCGTGTCGACCGGCACCACCAGCATCTCTTCCGGCAGCACCACGACCGCGAAATCCTTGAGCTGATCCGGCCCGTAGGGCCCCACCAGCGCCAGTTTCAGCGTCACGTCCCCCGCCAGCGCCGGGCCCACCAGCGCCACCGACAGCCCCGCCGCCACGGCACCGCGCCGCGCCCGGGATATCATGGTTCTCACAGCCTGTCTCATTATCCGGCCCTCGTCACAACGGCACCGGCCAGCGCGGCCAGGAACGCGATCGCCGCGGTCCGGGTGCCTTCGATCTGTGTCTTGATCTGTTCGTAGACGTCGTCGAACTCCGATGCCGTCGGATCGACCGTCAGCACGTAGTTCCTGAGCGCCTCGTAGTCCGGGTAGATCGCCAGCGCGATCGTCCCGCCGATGGCGACGAACAGCAGCACCAGCACCATCAGCCACTTGGCCGCGGTGCGCACCGACCGCCGCTTGCCAAAGATCACCCCCAGCAGCACCGGCAGGGCAAAGAAGAGCTCCTGCGCGCTCGACAGGTCGAAGCGGACCCAGGTCACCGCCAGCGGAAAGAGCACGCCCAGCACGTTCGGCTCCTCGGCGCTCGCGACCTCGTTGGCGAACAGCAGCCCGACCGTGGTCGGCCCGACAAAGACCGCGGCGGAAATCGCGATCACGCCGAAGGCGATGCACTTTTCAAGCGCGCCGTTCTGGTCGAAGAAGCTGTCGTCGGGCAGCCCGCGCGTGGCCGCGGGGGCGTCGTCGTCAATACGGACGTCGGTCATAATCACCTCCAGGTGAAAACACGTCATGGAGGATTGGAATTGAATCGAATCTATCTATGGGGCGGCATTGCACCGCAAAGCTGACCCAAAGTCAACTTCCGCGCGCATGACGCCCGCCCCCTTCGCCTCAGCCGCGCACACCGTCCGCCGCCAGCGGACCGGGCCGCAACCGCCCGAGCTGCAGCAGGCAGAGCCAGGCCGCCGCGCTGAAAACCGCCAGCGCGACCAGCACCGCGCGCGGCCCCGTCGTGACCAGCAGCGCGGCCAGCGCCGGGGCCGCCAGCGCGTTGATCAGGTTCAGCGGCAGGGCGATGGCCGACATCGTCGCGGCATAATCCGCCCGCCGGTAGAAGGTCAGCGGCATCGTGGCGCGGGCCACCGCGAAGGCCCCGCTGCCGATCCCGAACAGGCCGAGGTAACCCGCCACCGCCCAGCCCGTCGCGCCGCCGAAGGCCACCGCCAGCAGCCCCAGCGGGATCATCGCGCCCGCCAGGATTGCGGTGCTCAGCCCGTCCCACCGGTGCCCGCCGGCCAGGTCGATCAACCGCCCGCCGACCTTGAACACCCCCAGGAGCGACGCGATCGCAACCGCTCGCGCGGTGTCCGCCCCGAGGGCGCGGAACAGCTCGATCCCGACCGCCTCGATCCCGAAGGTGACAAAGCCGTTCAGCGCCACCGCCGCCAAGATCAGCAGGAACACCCGCTCGCGCAGCAGCGGCCTGCGGGTCGGGACGGCCGCGCTCGCGCCGTGACCATGGGTCTCGGGCAGGCCCAGCAGCACCAGCGGCGCGACCAGCGCCGCCATCGTGCCCGCATAGGCCAGCGCCGCGCCGCGCCAGCCGATCGCCTGCTCCAGCCAGGCAGTCACCGGCCAGAACAGGCTGCCCGCCAGCCCGGTCACCAGCATCAGCGTCCCGATGGTCCCGCGCGCCAGCTCCCCGGCGAAATCCGACAGGTAGACATAGGCGGCAGTGGTCAGGAACATCGCCCCCGCCGCGCCCACCACCGCCCAGCCCGCGAGGAAGACTACCCGCCCCTGCGCCGCCGCGATCACCGCCAGCCCGACGCCGATCAAGAGCGCGCCCGCCGCCATCACCCGCCGCACGCCGAACCGCGCGAACCCGCGCCCGGCCAGCGGCGCGCCCAGTCCCATGGCGACGAACATGACCGAGGTGCCCAGGAACACCCCCGGCAGCGTCAGCCCGATATCCTCTGCCACGGCCGAGGCGACGGCAGCCAGGAATCCGACGGCCCCCCAGCCGATGACCTGGGACACGGCGAGGATCGCAAAGACGATGAGGGCGCGCGGCATCCCCGCCGCTTACGCCCACCGCGTGACGGCATCGTGACGCCCCGCGCCCCGGGCCTCAGCCCGCCAGCCCGTAGTGCTCCACCACCGCCGCCAGGTCCGCCACCGGGCCGTCCGCCGGCAGCAGCGCACGGGCGTTCTGGGAGTGGGCAAAGATCGACCCGTCCGAGAAGAAGTTGGAGTTGGTGACAAAGATCACACGCGCCTCGGGCTGGCGATAGCTGGCAAAGTCCGACACCGCCAGCGCCGACCCCTCCTCGAGGATGAGGTCGAGCACGATCACGTCGAACTCCATCTCCAGCAGCGCGTCGACCGCCGCCGTCTGTCCCGCCACCAGCCGGGTCACGCAGCCCTGCCGATCGAGGTGGCGCTGCCACAGCGCCCCCAGTTCCTGCCGGTCCTCCACGATCAACACGCGGGTGCCGGATGCTCTCGCTTGTCTCATGACCATTCAGTCTTTGTTGTTTGTTGCGTCATGGCCTCGCGCCGGGATAGACGGGCCAGAATGATCAACAAGGTCTGTCCGGAATCCTAACAAAGGGTTAACACCAGACCGCCTAAAGGGCACCTGACACAAAACAGGCGTTTCACTGCCGCGCAGCCCGCAACAATGGGCCAAAATCCGCGCATGCCGCGGAAAATAATACACAATTTGACGCCAATCAGCGTCACCTCGAAAGGCCCGCATGACCACCTGGATCACCATCTGCGACACCTGCAAGCGCGACGACTGGGCCGACCGCGGGGTCGAGCGCACCGACGGAGAGGCGCTGGCCGACCTCGTCGAACCGCTGGCCGCCGCCGCCGGGATCCCGACCCGCCGGGTGTCCTGCCTGATGGGCTGCTCGCACGGCTGCAACGTCGCGATCCAGTCCGAGGGCAAGCTCAGCTACACGCTCGGCCGGTTCGAACCGGTCACCGACGACGCCGCCGCCATCGTCGAATACGCGGGCCTGCATGCCGACACCGACACCGGCCAGGTGCCCTACCGCCAGTGGCCGCAGGGGGTGAAGGGGCATTTCGTCACCCGCCACCCGCCGCTGCCCAAGGGCTGACACCGTGACCGGGCGCGACCACGGCGGCGGGATCGACGCGGCGGCCGCGCGCTTCGGCGGCGCGCGCGCCGACTGGATCGACCTCTCGACCGGGATCAACCCGGTGCCCTACCCGCTGCCCGACCTGCCGCCCCGCCTCTGGCGCGACCTGCCCGACGCCGCGGGACAGGCGGCGCTGATCGCCGCCGCCCGCGCCTTCTGGTCGGTGCCCGCCGCCGCGGCGCTCCTGCCGGTCCCCGGCCTGTCCTCGGTGATCCCCCGCCTGCCCGCGCTCGCCGCGCCCGGCCGGGTCGCGATCCCCGGCCCCACCTACAACGAATACGCCCCGGCCTTCGCCGCCGCGGGCTGGCAGGTCTCCTCCGACGACCCGGCCCCGACGGACGACGCCGCCGTCGTTGTCCATCCCAACAACCCCGACGGACGGCACCACGCCGCGCCCGCCCGGACCCTCCGCCTGCGGGTGATCGACGAAAGCTTCTGCGATCTCACCCCCGCCGCCTCCCTCGTGGCCGAGGCGGCCGCGCCCGCGACCCTCGTCCTCAAGGGCCTCGGCAAGTTCTGGGGCATGGGCGGCCTGCGCCTCGGCTTCGTGATCGGCGACCCGCGCCTCTGCGATGCCCTTGCCGCCCAGCTCGGACCGTGGAGCGTGTCCGGCCCCGCCCAGGCCATCGGCACCGCCGCGCTGTCGGACACCGGCTGGGCCGCGGCCACCCGCGCCCGCCTCCGCGCCGACGCCACCCGCCTCGACGCGCGGCTGGCGGCCCGTGGCGCGGCCCTCGCGGGCGGCACCGACCTCTTCCGCCTCTACGACGTCCCAGACGCCGCGGCGCTGCAGGACCACCTCGCCCGCAGCCAGGTCTGGACCCGCATCTTCCCGTGGTCGCCCCGCCTCATCCGCCTCGGGCTGCCCGCCCCCGCCGACTGGCCCCGCGTCGACGCCGCGCTCGCCTGAGATGGAGCATGCCGCGATCCTCTGCGCCGCCCTGCTGCTCGACGCGGCGTTTGGCGAACCGCGCTGGCTCTGGTCGCGCCTGCCGCACCCCGCCGTCGTCATGGGCCGCGCGATCGGCTGGTGCGACCGCCGTTTCAACCACGGCCCGGCCCGCCTGACCCGCGGCGCCTCGGTCCTCGCCGCGCTCTGCGCCGCCACCTTCGCCACCGGCCTCGTGATCGCCGCCCTCGGCCCCTGGGCCGAGGCGCTGGCCGCGGCGATCCTGCTGGCCCAGAAATCCCTCGTCACCCATGTCCGCGACGTCGGCGACGCGCTGCGCCTCTCGCTCGGCGACGGCCGCCGCGCCGTTGCCCGGATCGTCGGCCGCGACACCGCCGCGATGGACCCGCCCGCCGTCGCCCGCGCCGCCATCGAAAGCGCGGCCGAGAACCTGTCCGACGGCGTCACCGCGCCCGCCTTCTGGTTCCTCGTCGGCGGCCTGCCGGCGATGGCCGTCTACAAGATGGTCAACACCGCCGACAGCATGATCGGCTACCGGACCGACGCCTACGAACGCTTCGGCAAGCCCGCCGCCCGGCTCGACGACCTCCTGAACTGGATCCCCGCCCGCCTGACCGCGCTGATCCTCGCCGTTCTCGGCCACCAGCACCGCGCCTGGCGCGACATCACCGCCGAGGCGCGCCGCCACCGTTCCCCCAATGCCGGCTGGCCCGAGGCCGCGATGGCCCGCGCCCTCGACACCGCGCTCTCGGGGCCCCGCGCCTACCACGGCGTGATGCAGGACTTTCCCTGGGTCCACCCCCGCGGCCGCCGTGACGCCGGGCCCGCCGAGGTCGACGCCGCCGCCCGCCTGCTCTGGCAGGCCTGGGCGGTGATGCTCGCCTCGGCCGCTGTCCTGACCGTGATCGGCTGAGCATTGCCCCGCGGCCCCAACCTGCTACTTTCCCCAGGATTTTGACCAAGCCGAGGCCCCCATGCTCGCCAAGACCCTCACCGCCGCCCTGACCCTCGCCCTGACCACCGGGGCCGCCACGGCCCAATGCGGCGGCGATTTCGGCCAGTTCGTCCGCGGCCTCAAGGACGAGGCCGTCGCCAACGGCCACGCCCCCGCCACGGTCGACCGCTTCTTCGCCGGCGTCCGCCACGACCCGGCGGTGATCAAGGCCGACCGCGCGCAGGGTGTATTCCAGCTCGACTTCACCACCTTCGCCCGCCGCCTGATCTCGCAGAACCGCGTCCAGACCGGCCAGAAGAAGGCGCAGCAGTTCGCCGACACCTTCGCCCGCATCGAACGCGACTACGGCGTGCCGCGCGGCATCCTGCTGGCCTTCTGGGCGTTCGAAACCGACTACGGCGCCTTCCAGGGTGACTTCAACACCGCCAACGCGCTGGTGACCCTGGCCCACGACTGCCGCCGCCCCGACCTCTTCCGCCCGCAGGTGATGGCCGCGCTCGAGCTCTACGCCCACGGCGATTTCGACCCCGCCACCACCACCGGCGCCTGGGCGGGCGAGATCGGCATGGTCCAGATGCTGCCCCGCGACATCCTCGAAAACGGCGTGGACGGCGACGGCGACGGCCACGTCCGGCTCAAGACCTCGGCCCCCGACGCGCTGATGTCGGGCGCGAACATGCTCCGCTCGCTCGGCTGGCGCCCGAACGAACCCTGGCTGCAAGAGGTCGCGGTCCCCGCGAATTTCGACTGGTCGAAATCCGGCCTCGACCACCAGATGAACGCCGGTGACTGGCAGGCGGCGGGTGTCGCCCCCCGCTCGGGCCAGATGCTGCGTCCCGACCTGCCCGCCTCGCTCGTCCTGCCGCAGGGCCGCGGCGGCCCGGCCTTCCTGATCTACCCGAACTACCGGGTGCTCTTCGAATGGAACCAGAGCTTCGTCTACGTCCTGACCGCCGCCTACTTCGCGACCCGCCTCGAAGGCGGCCCGGTCTTCGACGCGGGCAGCCCCGCCCCCGGCCTCTCGGGGAACGAGATGAAGCAGCTGCAGCAGAAACTGGTCGCGCAGGGCTACGACGTCGGCAAGGTCGACGGCATCCTCGGCGAAAAGACCCGCGAGGCGGTGCAGCAGCTGCAGCTCAAGCTCGGCCTGCCCGCCGACGCCTGGCCCACGCGGGATCTGCTGAACCGGCTCTGAGAGGGGGCGGGTTTACTTCTTGGTAGGGAATTGGGACTATGAGGGACACATCGATACTGGTCTCAGTGCCTCACTGAATGCGACCCGGCGGAGCGGCTATTCCGCCGGGTCTTTCCTTGTCCCGGGATCACGCCCGGAGCCAAAGACGGATGACGGTCAGCAGCAGCGTCGCCACCGCCAGCCGAACCATCCACTTCCGGTACTGGTTCTCATCCAGTCGCCTCACCTCCTTTCGACGCGATGTGTCGCGACGCGGGCAGGCTACGGTACACCGGGCTAACCATTGCACGTTCAGGTATAGTTTTTTGCACTATCCTTTCAGACATTCCTGTATGTTTCCGTTCAGTGCCTCACTGAATGCGACCCGGCGGAGTTGCAGCTCCGCCGGGTCTTTCCTTGTCCCGGGATCACGCCCGGAGCCAAAGACGGATGAAGGTCAGCAACATTGATACGGCCGTCTGAACCATCTGTTTCCCGCACGTCTCGTCATCCGGTCGCCTTACCTCCTTCCGCCACGGATTTACTTTTGGGCAAGATTTCCGCACTATGACCGCCAATATTCGGTAGTCATCTTTCAGTGCCTCACTGAATGCGACCCGGCGGAGGTGCTTCTCCGCCGGGTCTTTCTCTAGACCCGGGTCTACACCCGGATCCAAAGGCGAATGACCGTCAGCAACAGCGTCGCCGCTGCCAGCCGGACCATCCATCTCCGGTAGTCGCTTTCCTTCAAATGCCTCACCTCCTTCCGCCGCGATGTGTCGCGACGGGCGCAGGCTACGGCGGACCGGGCTAACCAGCGGTTAACCAGGATCGCGGACCCCCCGCCCCCCTTCCCGTCCCCGCCATTTCCCGTCACACTCCCCCAACCCGCCGCAACCACCCCAAGGCCCCGATGAAGACCGCCGTCCTCACCTCCGTCCGCAACGACAGCCTCTTCCTCGACCTCTGGCTCGACTACTACGGCGGGCTCTTCGGTGCGGAATGCCTCTACGTGGTGATCGACGGCTTCGATCAGCCGGTGCCCGACCGCGCCGACCCGCCCAACATCCTCCGCGTGCCCTTCGTCGCCTCCGACCGCGCCACCGGCGACCGGCGGCGGGCGCGGCTGATCTCGGACATCGCGCGCGGCCTGCACAGGCTCTACGACGCCGTCATCGCCGTGGATGTCGACGAATTCCTGCTCGCCGATCCCGCGCAGTACCCCGACCTCGCCGCCCTGCTGGCCGGGGAACACCAGCGCGGCCGCCACGCGACGCTCTCCGGCCTCGGCCTCGACGTCGCCCAGAACACCGCGCTGGAGGCGCCGATCGACACCAGCCGCCCGATCCTCCAGCAGCGCCGCTTCGCCCAGCTCTCCACCCGCTACACCAAGCCCTCGGTCGCCTTCCGGCCCGTCACCTGGGGCTCGGGCTACCACCGGGTGAAACGGCGCAACTTCCACATTCACCCGCATCTCTACCTCGTGCACCTCGGCATGATGGACCACGCCAACTCCACGCAGCGCAGCACCGATGCGGACCGGATCGACAACGGCTGGACCGGCCACATGGCCCGGCGGCAGAAGGTCTTCGACGTCGTCACCGGCACCCCGCCCACCGACTTCGACAGCACCACCACCAGCGCCCGCCGGATGCAGACCTGGCTGCGCCCGCCCTACGCCTGGAACAAGCCGCTGATGCCCGGCGCCCCCCGGGTCGTGCGCATTCCCGACCGGTTCGCCCACCTGCTCTGACCCCGCCGCGCCTTGCGCCCGGCTGCGCCCCGGCCCAAGGTGCCCGCCGCGGCACAGGAGGAGGCGCACCATGACCACATCACCCCGGGGCGGCCTGCCCAGGGCGCTCCGCCCCTTCGGCCCGGCCATCGCCCACGCCCCCGCGTCCGAGGCGCTGCGCGCGGGCCTCGGCGCCGGCCTCGGCCTGCTGGTCGCCGGTCTCTTCGTTCTGTCGCCGCAGGCCGACCTGCGCCTCGGCCTCTACCTCGTCGCGCCCTTCGGCGCGTCCTCCGTCCTGCTCTTCGCGGTGCCGAACAGCCCGCTGGCACAGCCCTGGTCGGCGGTGGTCGGCAACACTTCGGCGGCGCTGGTCGGGGTCGCCGTGACCCTCGCGGTGCCCGACCCGGCACTTAGGATCGCGCTGGCCGTCGGCCTCGCCATCGCCGTGATGATCCTGCTGCGCGCGGTCCATCCGCCAGCGGGGGCCGTGGCGATGACCGCCGCCATGTCGCCCGGCGCGGTGCAGGACCTGGGCTTTGCCTTCGCCCTCGCCCCCATCGCCGCCGGCACGGTGCTGCTGGTCCTCTTGGCGATGGCCTATGCCCGGCTTACCGGCCGCCACTATCCGCTGCGCCAGTACGACGCCGCGGGCCCGCAGGGCAGCCTGGACCCCACCCCGGCCGACCGTCTGGGCCTCGACGAGGGCGATCTGGTCGAGATCCTCGAAGGCTACCGGCAGTCCCTCAACCTCGGGGTCGAGGACCTCGCCCGCCTGATCGGCGCGGCCGAGATGCGCGCCGCCGGACGCCGCACCGGGGCCCTTACGGCCGAGGGGATCATGTCCCGCACCCTCGTCTGCGTCGATCCCGACACGCCCCTCGAAGAGGTCGCCGACCTCTTCCGCCGGCACGGATTTACCGCGCTCCCGGTGGTGCAGACCGGCGACCGCTACCTCGGGCTGATCTTCCAGATCCACCTGATCCGCCGCGCGCGCGAAGATGCCTTCCGGCTCGACCGCGGCTTCGGCGCGGCGATGGCGCGGCTGGTGGCGCGGCGCGATCAGCCGGTGCGTGCCTCCGACATCATGGCGGTGGCCACGCCGCGCGCCACGCCCGCGACGCCGGTCGCCGCCCTGCTGCCGCTGCTGGCCGGAGAGATCGACGCCGTCCCGGTCCTCGACCGCGGCCGCATCCGGGGCATCGTCACCCAGACCGACATGATCGCCGCCCTCGCCCGGCAGAGCCTTGCCGCGCCCGATCAGTCCTGACCCCCGCCGCGCGGCGGGTTAACCCGGCCCGTGGCGGGAAAAATACCGACGCGATACCGACGTGATACCGACGCGATACCGACACGGCGTTTTCCCGCAAATCCCGGGACTTAACCCTCGATTCGCGGTGTCTTTGGGATTTTCCGTTAACCTTCGCCCGTCAGGCGACCAGCGCCTCGGCCTTCTTGAGGTCGACCGACACCAGCTGGCTGACGCCCTGCTCCTGCATCGTGACGCCGAACAGCCGGTCCATCCGGGCCATCGTCACCGCGTGGTGGGTGATGACGAGGAACCGGGTGTCGGTGCGGCGGCACATCTCGTCCAGCATGTCGCAGAACCGGGTCACGTTGGCATCGTCGAGCGGCGCGTCGACCTCGTCCAGCACGCAGATCGGCGCCGGGTTGGCGAGGAAGACGGCAAAGATCAGCGCCAGCGCGGTCAGCGTCTGTTCACCGCCCGACAGCAGCGACAGCGTCGCCAGCTTCTTGCCCGGCGGCTGGCACATGATCTCGAGCCCCGCCTCCAGCGGGTCGTCGCTTTCGACCAGCACGAGGTTCGCCTCGCCCCCGCCGAAGAGGTGGGTGAAGAGCGTGGTGAAGTTCGCATTGACCTGCTCAAAGGCGGTCAGCAGCCGTTCCCGCCCCTCGCGGTTCAGCGACGCGATCCCGTTCCTGAGGGTCGCGATCGCCTCTTCCAGGTCAGCCTTCTCGCGGATCAACTGTTCGTGCTCGCCCGCGACTTCCTTCATGTCCTCCTCGGCGCGCAGGTTCACCGCGCCCAGGGCATCCCGCTGTCTTTTCAAGCGGTTGACGTCGTTCTCGATGGCCTCGGACGCCGGCATCGCCTCCGGGTCCACGTCGAGGCTCTCCAGCAGCTGCTTGGGCGTCAGCTCCATGTCCTCGGCGATCCGCTCGGCCGCTGCGCTCACCGCCTCGGCGCCCGCCTCGGCCCGCGCCTCGGCCGCCGCCCGCACCTCGCGCGCCTCGGACGCCCGGCGTTCCGCGTCGCGCTCGTTGGCCACGGTTTCCCGCGCCGCCGTCTCGGCCTCGGCCAGTGCATCGGCCGCCGTCCGGCGCCGCGCCTCGGCCTCCTCGATGCCAGCTGTCAACTTTTCCCGTTCGGCGGCCAGCCCCTCGGGCACGCTCTCGGCCTCGATCAACTCGGCTTCCGAGGCTTCGCGCCGGTCCTGCAACTCGCCCACGCGGTTGCCCGCGCTTTCCAGACGGGCGGTCCAGGTGCCCAGTTCGCGCTGCACCTCGGCCAGCCGCTTGACCCGCGCCTCGCCCTCGCGGCGCATCTCGTCGGCGGCGGCGCGGCGGGCCATCATCGCCATCCGCGCGCCCTCGACGGTGATCTTGATCTGCTCGACCGCGGAGCGCGCGGCGTCCAGATCGCCCAGCTCCGACATGGATTTCTCGGCCTCGGCCAACTGCTTGCGCGCGGCCATGGCGTCTTCTTCATGCCGCGTCACCGACAGGCCCAGGCTTTCCAGCCGGCTCTCGGCCATGTTGCGGTCGGCCTCCGCCCGGCTCAACGCCCGCGCCGCCTCGGTCATCAGCCGGTCGGCATCGCGCCGCGCCTGGCGCGCCATCTTGTCGGCCTCGGCCAGGTCCGCCAGCCGTTTCGCCAGGTGCTCATGTGCCGCCCGCGCGCCCTCGGACCGGTTGGTCGCGCGCTCCAGTTCCTGCTTCAGCTCCTCCAGCCGGTTCAGCTGCTGGAGCCGCAGCGCGGCGGCAGAGGGCGCATCCTCGGCCCAGGCGCGGAACCCGTCCCAGCGCCAGAGATCGCCCTCGACCGTCACCAGCCGCTGCCCCGGTTTCAGCTGCGCCTGCAGACGCCCGCCATCGTCCGCGTCGACCACGCCGATCTGGCTGATCCGGCGCTGCAACACCTCGGGAACATTGACGTAATTCGCCAGACCCACGACACCCGCGGGCAGTTCCTGCCCCGCGCCATAGCCCGGCAGCGTGGTCCAGCCCGACGGCCCGTCGGCATCCACGACCGGCGCGCGCAGGTCGTCCGCCAGCGCCGCGCCCAGCGCCTTTTCATAGCCCGGCTTGACCTTCACAAGGTCCATCACCTGCCCGCCCTCGGCGGTGTCGCGTTCGACCAGCTTGGCCAGCGCCGTGACCTCGGCCCGCAGCGCGTTGACCTCGCCATCCGCGGCCGAGCGTTCGGCGCGGGCATCCGCCTCGCGCGACTGGGTCTCGGCCCGCGCGGCCTCGGCATCGACCAGGGTTTCCTCTGCCCGCTCGGCGGTCGCCTGGGCGATCTCCTCCTCGGCCCGGGCCTTTTCCATCGCCGCGTCCGAGGTCGCCAGCACCTTGCGCGCCTCGGCCACCGCCGCGCGCGCCTTCTCGGCCTCGCCCTCGGACCGGGCCAGCGTCTTGCGGCTGTCTTCCAGGAACCGTTGCGCCGACTGGTGCCGGGCCGAAAGCCGCGCCACGTCCTCGGTCAGTTCGGCCAGTTCCTCTTCGCGCTCGCGCAGCACCGCCGCCGCTTCGCGCGCCGCCTCAGCCGCCTCTTCCAGCGCGGCCTCGTGGCCCTCGCCGGCCTCGGCCAGCGCCTCGCGTTCCTCTTCCAGCCGCGCGATCGTCTCGCCCGCGTCGCGGTTCAGCCCCGCCTCGCGCTCCATGTCCCGCAGAAGCTGGGCGATCCGGCCCTTCAGCGTCTCGATATGCGCCATGGCGCGCTGCTCGCGCTCGGCCAGCGCGTCGCGTTCCACAGTCAGCCGCTGCAGGATGGCCGAGGCGATGGCCTCTTCCTCGCGCTTCGGCGGCAGCGCCTCGTCGGCGGCCTCGCGCGCCTTGGCGGCGGCCCGCGCCGCGACCTCGGCCTGCGCCGCCGTGCTGGTGCGCTCGCGCAGGGTGGCCACCGCCGCCGTCCGCGCCTCGTCCGCCTCGCGCCAGCGGCGATAAAGCAGCATGCCCTCGGCCTGCCGCAGCTCGGTTCCGATGGCGCGGTACCGCGCCGCCTGCCGGGCCTGCCGCTCGAGCGTCGCCAGCTGGTTGGCGAGGTTCTCGACCACGTCGTCGACGCGGGTCAGGTTCTGTTCGGCCCCGTTCAGTTTCAGCTCGGCCTCGTGCCGCCGGGCATAAAGGCCCGAGATCCCCGCCGCTTCCTCGAGGATGCGGCGGCGGTTCTTCGGCTTGGCGTTGATCAGCTCGGAGATCTGGCCCTGCCGCACCAGCGCGGGCGAATGCGCCCCGGTCGAGGCGTCGGCGAACAGCATCTGCACGTCGCGCGCCCGGGTGTCCTTGCCGTTGGCCTTGTAGGCAGAGCCGACGTCGCGGGTGATCCGGCGGATGATCTCGATATGGTCGTGTTCGTTGAAGCCGGCGGGCGCCAGCCGTTCGCCGTTGTCGATATGCAGCGACACCTCGGCAAAGTTGCGCGCGGGCCGCGAGGCCGCGCCGGCAAAGATCACGTCCTCCATCCCGCCGCCGCGCATCGCGGTCGGACGGTTCTCGCCCATCACCCAGCGGAGCGCCTCCAGCAGGTTCGACTTGCCGCAGCCGTTCGGGCCCACGACCCCGGTCAGCCCGTCCTGGATCATCAGGTCGGTCGGATCGACGAAGCTCTTGAAGCCGGTCAGTCTGAGTTTGGAAAACCGCAAATGCTCTGCCTCGGGGTGATTCCCGTTATCCGGACAGGGTGGCGGGTCCGGCCGGTGCGAGTCAATCAGAGCCTGACTGCATGTTGGCAGGGATCGGCGGTTATCCACAAGATATGGCGTGATTGGTGGGGGAAACGGGGCGGTGCGTGGCAAGCACGCACCCTACGCAGTGGTTGGCGCGGGGGCGGAGGCGAGGGGTCACGGGGGCGCTGCCCCCGTCGGGCCGGCGGCCCGACTCCCCCGGGATATTGGGGACCAGGGGAAGCAGGCGGGACGACAGGGGCGCCGATTGGCCTTGACGTGACCCGGGGGAATTGCGCAGAAACGTGGGATACGGTTCCCCGAAAAGGGCGCAGGAGCGCCCGGGGATAATCGGGAATGCGGAACGGACGACCCAGCCAGGGGTCCGCAGCCGCAGCCGCCCCCGCGACTGTGACGCGGCGAGCGCGCCTTCTTCAAGCCACTGGGAAACCGGGAAGGCGAAGGTGCGCAACGACCCGCAAGCCAGGAGACCGGCCGTTGCAACGTAACCCAAGATGCCGTCGGGGATGACGGCAAGGAGTGACAGATGAACGCATCGACCAAGGCCACCGCCGCCCCGCAGGCCGCATCCGCCTCGACCACCACCGGCATCGTGCTGGCGGCGCTGATCGGCGTCGGGATCGTGATCTTCGCCGGCCACTTGCAGGCCTCGACCCTGCATGACGCGGCCCACGACGTCCGCCATGCCACCGGCTTCCCCTGCCACTGAGGCCCCGGGACACGCCATGTTCAGACAGATCGTGACCAGCGCGCTGTTCGCTGGTTTTTGCGCGGGGCTCGCGGCCGCCGCGCTGCAGCTCATGTTCGTGCAGCCTGTGCTGCTGCACGCGGAACTCTACGAGGGCGGAGACCTTGCCCATTTCGGGGCGGGCGCGGTCAGCGCCCATCCCGACCTGCCCGGCATCGACGTGGTGCGTGACGGGCTGTCGGTGCTGTTCACCGCGTTGATCTACACCGGTTACGCCCTGATCATGGTCGCGCTGATGGCGTTGGCCGAGCAGCGCGGGGCCCGGATCGACGGGCGCACAGGGGTGCTCTGGGGGCTGGCGGGCTTTGCCTGCGTCCACTTCGCCCCGGCCTTCGGCCTGCCGCCCGAGGTGCCCGGCGTCGCCGCCGCCGACCTCGTGTCGCGGCAGATTCTGGTGGGCGGCCACGGTGATCTCGACCGCCGTCGCGCTCTGGGGCTTTGCCTTCGGCCGTGGCTGGCTGGTCAAGGTGGCCGCCGCGATCCTGATCCTGGCCCCGCACGTGGTCGGCGCGCCGCATCCCGACAGCTTCACCGGACCGGTGCCGCCGGAACTGGCCGCGCTCTTCGCCGCCCGCGCGCTTGGCGTGGGCCTTGTCGCCTGGGTGCTGCTTGGTTGGCTGGCCGGATACTTCTGGCAGCGCGAGGCGGCCCAGCAGCGGCAGGAGGCCGCGGCGTGAAGAACACGCTCTTCATGCTGGTGATCGGGCTCTTCTTCGGCACCGGCTTCGGGTTCCTGCTGGCGCAGGTTCCCGGGGCCGAGGTCGAGGGCCACGACCACGCCAGCCACGGCGTCGCGCATGACACGCACGATGCCGAGATGGCCGGGCACGATCATTCCCGGCTGGTCGAGGCGGGCACCCCCGCCCCGACCGTCGCCTTCACCGCCCTGCCCGAGGGCAACGGCGGGTTGAACCTGAAGATCGAGACCGAGAACTTCGACTTCGCCCCCGAGCGGGTGAACACGCCCAACACCGCCGGCGAGGGCCACGCCCATGTCTACGTCGACGGGGTCAAGGTGATGCGCGCCTATGCCCCCTGGGTGAACATCGCCGGCATCCACCCCGGCGATGTCGAGATCCGCGTCACGCTCAACGCCAACAGCCACGAACAACTCGCCCATGACGGCACCCCCATCGAGGCGGTGCAGGTTGTCACGGTCGACTGACCCCGCGCGCCCCGGAGATCCCCATGCAGACGAAAACCCCCGCCACGATCATCACCGGCTTCCTCGGCGCCGGAAAGACCACCCTCATCCGCCACATGCTGACCCATGCCGAGGGCAAGCGCATCGCGCTGATCATCAACGAGTTCGGCGATCTCGGCGTCGACGGAGAGCTGCTCAAGGGCTGCAACGACGCGACCTGCGGCGAGGATGACATCCTCGAGCTCTCGAACGGCTGCATCTGCTGCACCGTGGCCGAGGATTTCGTGCCGACGATGGAAAAGCTGCTCGACCGGCCCGACCGGCCCGACCACATCGTGATCGAGACCTCGGGCCTCGCCCTGCCGCAGCCACTGATCCGCGCCTTCAACTGGCCCGGCATCTCGACCCGGGTGACCGTCGACGGTGTCGTCACCGTGGTCGACGGCCCGGCGCTCCGCGACGGCCGGTTTGCCCATGACGAGGGCGCGGTGGACGCGATCCGCGCCGCCGACGAGAGCATCGACCACGAGACCCCGCTCAGCGAGCTCTTCGAGGACCAGCTGACCTGTGCCGACATGGTGGTGATGAACAAGTCCGACCTGCTGAGCGCGGACGAGGCGGCGGCGATCCTGTCGGAGCTGAAATCCGGCATCCGCGACGGCGTGCGCATCGTGCCGTCGTCGATGGGCGCGCTGCCGGTCGAGGTGCTGCTGGGGATGAACTCTGCCGCCGAAGGCGACACCGCGGCGCGGCACGAGATCCATCACCACCACCATCACGACGATGACGAGGACGGTGATCACGACCACGATCATCACCACGACCACGGCCATGACGAGTTCGAGACCTTCGTCGTCACCCGTGGCGAGGTCACCGACGCCACCGCCTTCGCCGAACAGGTGGCCGAGGTCATCCGCGCCCACGACATCCTGCGCCTCAAGGGGTTCGCGGCCGTCGCGGGCAAGCCGATGCGCCTGACGCTGCAGGCCGTCGGGCCGCGCGTCGACACCTATTTCGACCGCCCGTTCGGCGCCGACGCGCGCGCCACCCGGCTGGTGGTCATCGGCCAGGCCGGGCTGGACCAAGCGGCGATCGAACAGGCGCTCTCGGCATGATCCAGATCCTCCCCGCATCCCCGCTCGACCCCGACTGCCTGCGGCTGCTGCAGATGAGCCATGCCCTGATGGGCGATCTCTTCCCGGCCGAGAGCAACCACATGCTCGATCCCGCGGCGCTGACAGGCGACGACATCCGCTTCTTCGCCGCCCGCCGCGACGGCGCGGTGGTGGGCTGCGCCGCGCTCGCGCTCCGGGACGGCTACGGCGAGATCAAGTCGATGTTCGTCGACCCCGCCGCCCGCGGCACCGGCGCCGCCGCCGCCCTTATGCGGATGCTCGAGGACACCGCGCGGGAAGAGGGGCTGCCGGTGGTGCGGCTGGAGACCGGTGACACGCTGACCGCCGCCCGCCGCCTCTACGCCAGCCACGGTTTCGCCGAGCGCGGGCCCTTCGGCGACTATGCCGAGGACCCGCTGAGCGTCTTCATGGAGAAACGGTTGGAGCCCATGGGGTCGGACTGACGCCGCCCACGACCGTTCTGGCGCTCCGGGGCCGCCACCCGGCTTCATCTTGCCAGATAAACTCCCGCCGGAGGCTCCCGCACTTACCACCAGCCCCTAGGCCTGCCCGATGCATCTCCTCGCCGCCACGCCCGGATCCCATGACGACGGACAGGAGCCGGTCGACCTGAACCAGACCCCGGCGGACCTCGTGGTGATCTCGGCCGCCGACACCGAACTCGCGGCCCTGTCCGAGGCCCGCGCGGCCCTGCCGGGCGCCCCCTCGCTCCGCCTTGCCAACCTCACCCACCTGCGCCACCCGATGTCGGTCGACCTGCACCTCGACCAATGTGCGGAAGGCTCCCGCCTCGTGATCGCGCGCATCCTCGGCGGCATTGGCTACTGGCGCTACGGGGTGGAGCAATATGCCGCCCGCCTGCACGCGAGGGGCGTCCCGCTGGCGCTCTTGCCCGGCGACGACAAGCCCGACGCCGAGCTGCGCGCCCTCTCCACCGTCTCGGACAGCGACTATGACCGCCTCTGGTCCTACCTGGTCGAGGGCGGGCCCGAGAACGCCACCAACCTCCTGCGCCACGCCGCCCACATGCTGGACGGCACCGAGGCGCCGCCCGCCCCGAAACCGCTTCTGCGCGCCGGCCTCTACTGGCCGGGCGACAGCGCCCCGACGCTCGACACCCTCCGCGCGATCTGGCCCGAAGGTGCCCCCGTCGTGCCGGTGATCTTCTACCGCGCGCTGGTTCAGGGCGCGGGGCTGAACCCCATCAACCGCCTGACCAAGGCACTCTTGCGCGCGGGCCTCGCCCCGATGCCGGTCTTCGTGGCCTCCCTGAAGGATCCGGTCTCCACCGCCACGCTCGAACATCTCTTCACCGCCGCGCCGCCCTCGGCCATCCTGAACGCCACCGCCTTCGCGACCGGCTCGCCACATGGCGACGGGGCCGAGAACCCGCTCGCCGCCCCCTCTGCCAACGGCGCGCCCACCTTCCAGGTCGTCCTCTCCGGCGGGTCCGAGGAGGCCTGGGAGCAGGGCCTTTCCGGCCTCTCCGCCCGCGACATCGCGATGAACGTGGCCCTTCCCGAAGTCGACGGCCGCATCCTCTCCCGCGCGATCAGCTTCAAGGACGAGGCGTATTTCGACGCGGCCACCCAGTGCCCGATCGCCACCTACCGCGCGCGCGGCGACCGGATCACCTTCGTGGCCGAGCTGACCCGCCGCTGGTGCACCCTGCGCCACGCGGCCCCTGCGAACCGCAAGGTCGCCCTCGTCCTCGCCAACTACCCCAACAAGGACGGCCGCCTCGCCAATGGCGTCGGCCTCGACACCCCCGCCGCCACGGTCGAGGCGCTGCGCCTGCTGGCCGCCGAGGGCTACGCCGTCGCGGACGCTCCCGCCGACAGCGATGCCCTGATGCAGGCGGTCCTCGCAGGCCCGACCAACTGGCTCACCGACCGGGCCGAGCGTGCGGGCGGCGTGGCCCTGCCACTCTCGACCTACCGCCGCCACTTCGACGCCCTGCCCTGGGCGGTGAAGCAGCGGATCACCGACCGCTGGGGCCAGCCCGAGGCCGATCCCTTCATCTTGCCTGAAAAACTCCCCCGGAGGGCCGCTCTCCGTCCGGCGCCGCCGCCGCGGAGCCGTGCTTCAAGCTTTCCATCCTCACCTACGGCAATGTCATCGTCGGCCTGCAGCCCGCCCGCGGCTACAACATCGACCCGACCGAGACCTACCATTCCCCCGACCTCGTCCCGCCGCACAACTACCTCGCCTTCTACATCTGGCTGCGCGAGGTCTTCGGCGCCGACGCGGTGGTGCACATGGGCAAGCATGGCAACCTCGAATGGCTGCCCGGCAAGGCGCTGGCGCTGTCCGAGACCTGCCTGCCCGAGGCGGTCCTCGGCCCGATGCCGCATGTCTACCCGTTCATCGTGAACGACCCCGGCGAGGGCACGCAGGCCAAGCGCCGGGCGCAGGCGGTGATCGTCGATCACCTGACCCCGCCGCTGACAAGGGCCGAAAGCTACGGCCCGATGCGCGACCTCGAGGCGTTGGTGGACGAATATTACGAGGCCGCCGGTGTCGATCCCCGCCGGATCGAGGTGCTGCGGAAAGAGATCCTCTCGCTCACCACCGCCACCGGCCTCGACCGCGACGCGGGGCTCACGGGGGAGGACAGCGACACCGACCTCGCGAAACTCGACGCCTATCTCTGCGAACTGAAGGAGGCGCAGATCCGTGACGGGCTGCATGTCTTCGGCCAGTCGCCCGAGGGCCGGCTGCGGCGCGACCTGCTGATCGCGCTGACCCGCATACCGCGCGGCGCGGGCGCGGGCGGCGACGCCTCCCTTCCCCGCGCGCTGGCGGCCGATCTCGGGCTGGGTTTCGACCCGCTCGACTGCGACATGGCGGCGGCCTGGGAAGGGCCTAGACCGGAGGTTCTGGCCGGGGTCTCGGCGGACAGCTGGCGGACCCACGGCGACACCGTCGAACGGCTGGAACTGCTGGCGGCCGCGCTGCTTGACACAGAGGTCGCGGCCCCCGGCCCCGCCTTCGCCGCCGTCCTCGACACCATCGCCACCACCGTCGCCCCGGCCCTCGACGGCTGCGGCCCCTCCGAGGGCGCGGGCCTGCTCACCGCCCTTGCGGGCCGCTTCGTCCCCCCGCACCCTCCGGCGCGCCGACGCGGGGACGGCTCGACACCCTGCCCACGGGGCGCAACTTCTTCTCGGTCGACAGCCGCGCGGTGCCGACCCCGACCGCCTGGGCGCTCGGCTGGAAATCGGCCAACCTGCTGATCGAAAAGCACCTTCAGACCCATGGCGACTGGCCGCGCGCGCTGCTGCTGACCGCCTGGGGCACCGCCAACATGCGCACCGGCGGCGACGACATCGCCCAGGCCCTCGCCCTGATGGGGGTGAAGCCGCAGTGGGACAGCGCCAACCGCCGCGTCACCGGGTTCGAGATCCTGCCGCTCTCGATCCTCGACCGCCCGCGCGTCGACGTGACGCTCCGCATCTCGGGCTTCTTCCGCGACGCCTTCCCGCAGCTGATCGCCCTCGTGGATCGCGCCGCCCGCGCGGTGCAGGCGCTGGACGAACCGGACGACATGAACCCCGCCGCCGCCCGTGCGCGGGCGGGCGAGGCGCAATCCCGCGTCTACGGCTCGAAACCCGGGGCCTATGGCGCGGGCCTGCAGGCAATGATCGACGAACGGCTATGGGCGGAAAAGGCCGACCTCGGCGCCGCCTACCTCGAATGGGGCTCCTACGCCTATGCGGCGGAGGCCGAGGGCGCGGCCGACCGCCAGGGCTTCGAGACCCGGCTGAAACAGGCCGAGGCGATCGTCCAGAACCAGGACAACCGCGAACACGACCTGCTCGACAGCGACGATTACTACCAGTTTGAAGGCGGCGCGGCGGCGGCGGTCCACAGCCTTCAGGGCCGCGACGTGCCGATCTACCACAACGACCATTCCCGTCCGGAACGGCCCGTCATCCGCACGCTCGACGAAGAGATCGGGCGCGTCGTCCGCTCCCGCGTGGTGAACCCGAAATGGATCGCGGGCGTGAAGCGCCACGGCTACAAGGGTGCGTTCGAGATCGCGGCGACGGTCGATTACCTCTTCGCCTTCGCCGCCACGACGGGCGCGGTGCAGAACCACCATTTCGACCTGGTCGAGGACGCCTTCCTGAACGACGAGGACACCCGCACCTTCATCGGGGATCACAACCCCGCGGCCCTGCGCGAGATCGCGGAGCGCCTGCAGGAGGCGATCGACCGGGGCCTCTGGCAGCCCCGGTCCAATTCCGCGCGCGCGCGGATCGGCGCGCTGCTTTAGGGCCTACTCGGCGGCGACCTGCGACGCGCCGCCGGGGACGTAGTTGAGGATCGGGCCCAGCCAGCGCTCGACCTCCTCGATCTCCATCCCCTTGCGAGCGGCGTAATCCTCGACCTGGTCCCGCTCCACCTTGGCGACGCCGAAGTAATAGCTGTCCGGGTGCCCGATATAGAGGCCCGAGACCGAGCTGCCGGGCCACATGGCAAAGCTCTCGGTCAATTCCACCCCGGTCTCGGCGGTCGCGTCGAGCAGGCGGAACAGCGTCGTCTTTTCCGTGTGGTCGGGCTGTGCCGGATAGCCCGGGGCGGGCCGGATGCCGTCGTAGTTTTCGGCGATCAGGTCCTCGGGGCTGGCGTTCTCGTCCGGGGCATAGCCCCAGAGCTCCCGGCGGACGCGCTCGTGCATCCGTTCGGCCAGCGCCTCGGCAAAGCGGTCGGCCAGCGCCTTGACCAGGATCGAGGAATAATCGTCGTTTTTCTGTTCGAAGGCCTCGGCGATGGCGATCTCCTCGACCCCCGCCGTCACCACGAAGCCACCGACGTAATCCGCGACCCCCACGGGCGCCACGAAATCGCTGAGCGCCACGTTCGGACGATCGCCGCGCTTCGAGGTCTGCTGGCGGAGCGTGAAGAAGGTGTCGAGCACCTCCTGCCGGTCCTCGCCGGTGAACAGCCGGATGTCGTCGCCAACCGCGTTCGCGGGCCAGAACCCGGCCACGGCGCGGGGACGGAACCATTTCTCGTCGATGATCCGCTTCAGCATCGCCTGCGCGTCGGCAAAGAGCGCGCGCGCCGCCTCGCCCTGCTTCTCGTCGTCGAGGATCTTGGGGTAGACGCCCCGCATCTCCCAGGTCTGGAAGAACGGCGTCCAGTCGATGTAGCGGGCCAGCTCGGCCAGGTCCCAGTCCTCGAAGGTCCGCGCACCGAGGAAACTGGGCGCGGCCACCCGGTAGCCCGAGAAGTCGATCCTGAGCGCATTGTCCCGCGCCGCCTGCAACGGCAGCCGCTGCTTGGCGAGTTCCGCGCGCGCGTGCTTGTTCGCGACGTCGGCATATTCCTCCTGCACCCGCGCCACGTAATCGGACTTCTGGCTCTGCGACAGGAGCGAGGACACCACCCCGACCGCGCGGCTGGCGTCGGTGACGTGGATCGCCTGCCCCCGGTCGTAGCGCGGATGGATCTTGACCGCCGTGTGCACCCGGCTGGTCGTCGCCCCGCCGATCAGCAGCGGCACGTCAAAGCCCTCGCGCTCCATCTCGGCGGCGACATGCACCATCTCGTCCAGCGAGGGGGTGATCAGGCCGGACAGGCCGATGACGTCGACGTTTTTCTCCTTGGCCACGGCGAGGATCTTCTCGGCCGGGACCATGACGCCCAGGTCGATGATCTCATAGTTGTTGCAGGCCAGGACGACGCCGACGATGTTCTTGCCGATGTCGTGCACGTCCCCCTTCACGGTCGCCATCAGGACGGTGCCGGCACTGTTGCGCCCCTCGCCGCCGGTCAGGCGCTTTTCCTCTTCCATGTAGGGCAGCAGCACGGCGACGGCCTGCTTCATCACGCGGGCGGATTTCACCACCTGCGGCAGGAACATCTTGCCCGCACCAAAGAGGTCGCCGACCACGTTCATCCCGGCCATCAGCGGCCCCTCGATCACGTGGAGCGGTCGTTCGGCCTGCTGGCGCGCCTCTTCGGTATCGGCATCGATGAATTCGGTGATGCCGTTGACCAGCGCGTGTTCCAGCCGCTTCTCGACCGGCAGCTCGCGCCAGGACATGTCCTTTTCGCGCCCCTTGCCGCCGCCCTGCCCGCGGTAGGTTTCGGCGATCTCGAGCAGGTTCTCGGTCGCGTTGCCGCCGTTCGCGGGCGCGC
This sequence comes from Pseudooceanicola sp. LIPI14-2-Ac024, assembly GCF_042188925.1. GTDB lineage: Bacteria > Pseudomonadota > Alphaproteobacteria > Rhodobacterales > Rhodobacteraceae > Pseudooceanicola. Next base: position 3,672,224 of record NZ_CP170102.1, on the reverse strand, counting down.
GGTTCAGCACCACGTCCTCGCAGGCCTCGCGCAGCGCCGCGTCGATCTGGTCGTAGACCGCCAGCTGCCCCGCGTTCACGATCCCCATGTCCATGCCCTGCTGGATCGCGTGGTAAAGGAACACTGCGTGCATCGCCTCGCGCACCGGCTCGTTGCCGCGGAAGCTGAACGACAGGTTCGACACGCCGCCCGAGATATGGACATGCGGGCAGGTCTCGGTGATCCGGCGCGTCGCTTCGATGAAGTCGACGCCGTAGTTGTCGTGTTCCTCGATCCCGGTCGCCACGGCAAAGACGTTGGGGTCAAAGATGATGTCCTCGGGCGGGAAGCCGACCTCCTCGGTCAGGATCCGATAGGCACGCTGGCAGATCGCGACCTTGCGATCCTCGGTATCGGCCTGCCCGGTCTCGTCGAAGGCCATGACCACCACGGCTGCGCCATAGGCCCGGCAGAGCCGCGCCTGGTGGAGGAACGCCTCCTCCCCCTCCTTGAGCGAGATCGAGTTCACGATCGACTTGCCCTGCACGCATTTCAGCCCGGCCTCGATCACCTCCCACTTGGAGCTGTCGATCATGATCGGCACCCGCGCGATGTCGGGCTCGGCGGCGATCAGGTTCAGGAACTCGATCATCGCCTGTTTGGAATCGATCAGCCCCTCGTCCATGTTGATGTCGATCACCTGGGCGCCGTTCTCGACCTGGTTCAGCGCGACCTCGAGCGCGGCGGTGTAGTCGGCATTGGTGATCAGCTTGCGGAACCGGGCCGAGCCGGTGACGTTCGTCCGCTCGCCCACGTTCACGAAGGGGATGTCGCTCGTCAGGGTAAACGGCTCCAGCCCCGACAGCCGCATCAGCGGCGCCTTCTTCGGCACCACTCGGGGGGCGTGGCCCTTGACCACCTCGGCGATCGCCCGGATGTGGTCATAGGTCGATCCGCAGCACCCGCCGACAACGTTCAGCAGCCCCTCCCTGGCAAAGCCCGCGATCTGGGCCGCCATCTGCTCCGGGGTCTCGTCGTATTCGCCCATCTCGTTCGGAAGGCCGGCGTTCGGATAGGCGCAGACCATCGTGTCGGCCGCCCCCGACAGCTCGGCCAGGTGGGCGCGCATCGCATTGGCACCAAGCGCGCAGTTCAGCCCGACGGTCAGCGGCCTCGCATGGCTGATCGAATGCCAGAAGGCGGTCGGCGTCTGGCCCGACAGCGTGCGCCCCGAGAGGTCGGTGATCGTGCCCGAGATCATCACCGGCAGGCGGGTGCCGGTCTCCGCGAACACCTCTTCGCAGGCAAAGATCGCGGCCTTGGCGTTCAGGGTGTCAAAGATCGTCTCGATCAGCAGGATGTCGGCGCCGCCCTCGATCAGCCCGCGGGCCTGCTGGGCATAGGCCTCGCGCAGCTGGTCGAAGCTCACCGCGCGGTAGCCGGGGTTGTTCACGTCCGGGCTGATCGAGGCGGTCCGGTTCGTCGGCCCGAGCGCGCCCGCGACATAGCGGCGGCGGCCATCCTCGGCCTCGGCCCGGTCCATCGCCTTGCGCGCCAGCCGCGCGCCCTCGATGTTCAGGTCGTCGACCGCCGCCTCCATCGCGTAATCGGCCTGCGCGATGGTGGTCGAGGAAAAGGTGTTGGTCTCGACGATGTCCGCGCCCGCCATGGCATAGCGGTAATGGATATCCTCGATCACGTCCGGACGGGTCAGGTTCAGAAGGTCGTTGTTGCCCTTCTGCGGCTTGTCGTTCTCGTAGCGCGCGTGACCGGCATGATCCGGGGCAAGATGGAAATCGGCCTCGTCGAGGCCCAGCAACTGGATCTGGGTGCCCATGGCGCCGTCGAGGATCAGGATGCGCTCGGCCATGGCGCGTTCCAGTTCGGCAAAGACAGGGGACGGGACGATCTTGCGGGTCACGATGGGGCATATCCTTCGGCAGCGGTTGAGCCGAAGGCTCTATCCCATCCGCCTACATAAGCCCAATTCATATTCAACAAGCTCATTATGAGGGTCGTTCATGTCAGCACCCTCTTCCGCCCCCGCCGCGGCGGGCGTAATCTCGGCCCCATGCAGCCCGTCCGCCTCACCCCAGATGACGACATGGTGTCGGTCCACGGCCTCCTGACCGGGGCCTTCGCCTACATGGAGGACCGGATCGATCCGCCCTCCTCGCTGACCCGGATGACGCCCGCGACCTTCGCGGACGAGGCCCGCAGCAAGGAGCTCTGGGTGCTCAACGATCCCGCGCCGGTGGCCTGCATGGTCCTCGCCCCGCAACACGATCACCTCTACCTCGGCAAGCTCGCCGTGGCCGAAAGCCACCGGGGCCGGGGCCTCGCCCGGCTGATGCTCGATTTCGCGGTGGAGCGGGCCCGCGCCCTCGGCCTGCCGCGGGTGGTGCTGCAGACCCGGGTGGAACTGACCGAGAACCAGGCCACCTTCACCCGGCTCGGCTTTTCCGAAACCGGGCGCACGGCGCACGCGGGCTATGACCGCCCGACCTCGATCACCTATGCCCGCGACGTGCCCCCGCCGGCCGCCGCCTGAACCGCGCCGCTATCGCCCGGCCGCCCGGATCTCGCGCTCCAGCGCGTCGAGGAACCGCGACCGGTCCGCTTTCGAGAACGCTTTGCCGCCGCCCTGCCGGAACGGGTCCGCCGCGCGCAGGTCGGTCATCAGGTCGCGCACCGCCAGCGCCTGGCCCACGTTGCGGGCATCGAGCGCCTCGCCATTGGGCTTCAGGACGCGCGCCCCCGCCTCGACACAGCGCGCCGCCAGCGGGATGTCCTGCGTCACCACCACGTCGCCCGGCCCGGCCCGCTCGGCGATCCACATGTCGGCGGCATCGGGCCCCTCGGGCACCACCACGATCTCGACCAGCGGGTTCTGCGACGGACGGATGCCGCCGTTCGACACCAGGAGCATCCGCACCCGGTGGCGGGTGGCGACCCGCTCGGCCTCGGCCTTCACCGGGCAGGCGTCGGCATCGATGTAGAGGACCGTCACGCGTAGAGCGCCTCGGCATGGAAGGCGACGTGATCCTCCATGAAGGACGACACGAAGAAGTAGCTGTGGTCATAGCCCTTCTGCATCCGGAACGTGCCTTCCTGCCGCCGCGCCGCGGCCGCCTGGAACAGCGTCTCGGGCCGCAGGAGGTCCAGGAACTGGTCCGCCGCGCCCTGGTCCACCAGCACCGGCCCGGGGAACCCGCGCTCGGCCATCAGCAGGCTCGCGTCATGTGGCGCCCACTTGGCTTCGTCCGACCCGAGGTAGCCCGCCAGCTGCTTGCGGCCCCAGTCCGCGCCCGTGGGGTTGCAGATCGGCGCGAAGGCCGAGAAAGAGCGATAACGTTCCGGATAGGTCATCGCCAGCGTCAGCGCGCCGTGCCCGCCCATCGAATGGCCGGTGATCGCCTGCCGCTCCATGTCGACCGCGAACTCGCGGGCCAGCAGGTCGGGCAGGTCCTCGGCCACGTAGTCCCACATCCGGAAATGAGGCGCCCAGGGGGCCTCGGTCGCGTTCACGTAGAACCCCGCGCCCTGGCCCATGTCAAAGCTCTCGTCGTCGGCCACTCCTTCGCCCCGGGGTGAGGTGTCGGGGAACACCAACGCGATCCCCTGCTCGGCCGCCCAGCCCTGCGCCCCCGCCTTCACCATGGCGTTCTCATGCGTGCAGGTCAGACCCGAGAGGTACCACAGCAGCGGCACCGGACCGTCCCGCGCCTCTTCCGGCAGGAACAGGCCAAAGGTCATCTCGCATCCCGTCGCCGCGCTCTGGTGGGCATAGACCCCCTGCACGCCTCCGAAACACCGGTTCTCGGACACTGTCTTCATCGCACTTGCCTCTCGTCTCTCCGACGGACCGCGCCGCCCGCTTCCTCTGGTCCCATATCCTCGGGGGAGGCGCGGCCAAGGGCCGCGTCGGGGGGCAGACAGCCCCCCGCCCCCGCTGCCGCGTCACCGGACGGTCAGGATCTCGTCCAGCGGCTTCTTCATCTTGGCCACCGCCGGCACCGTCGCATGCGCGGCCGGATGCCCCACGGCGAGGATCATCACCGGCTTCTCGCTCTCGGGCCGGTCGCAGAGTTCGTTCAGGAACCGCATCGGGTTCGGCGTGTGGGTCAGGGCCGACAGCCCCGCGTTGTGCAGCGCCGCGATCAGGAAGCCTGTGGCGATGCCGACGCTTTCGGGCACGTAGTAGTTCTTGTACCGGGTGCCCTCCCGGGTCACGCCGTAGCGCTGCGCGAAGATCACGATCAGCCACGGCGCCTCTTCGAGGTGCGGCTTCGACACGCCGGTGCCGATCGGCTCCAGCGCCTTCAGCCACTCGTCGCCGGCGCCACCGGCATAGAACTTCTCCTCCTCGGCCTCGGCGGCGCGGCGGATCTCGGCCTTCATCGCGGGATCGGCGATCGCCACGAAATGCCAGGGCTGGTGGTTCGCGCCCGAAGGCGCGCGGCCCGCCGTCTCGACGCATTTCGCGATCACCGCGCCGTCGACCGGCCGGTCGGAATAGTCGCGCACCGTGTGACGCGTCTTCATCAGGTCAAAGAAGTCCTGCGCCGCCTGCGCCATCTCGGCGTCCGACAGCTCGCGCCTGTCGGGCAGCGGCTGCGGTTCGTAACTGATCTGGCCCTCGTGATACATGGCTGGCTCCTCCCTCTGCGCAGCATCCCCGCCTGCCCCGCCACGTCAAGGCGGACGCGCCGACGCGGCGCGACCCGGACCGTTCCGCGGGCCGGGGCAGACGACACATTCATGTCTTTGCGATGCGCCGCCCACAAGGCCGATTGACCAAAGGTCAGGGCGGCTCTAGCTGACTCTCTCGCGGCGGGCGGCACGGGCCGGACGCGCCGCGGCATTCTTCAGGACAGACCCATGCGTCAGATCACCCTTGTCGCCGCGACGGCGATCCTTCTGGGCAGCCCCTTCGCCGCCCAGGCAGCCACCGGCTTTGCCTGCACCTTCCAGGGCGGAGAGCCCGGCCAGCCCGACACCGAGGGCAACGTCGGCCCGTTCCAGACCAACGGGACCGAGTACAAGGCCGAGGCCACCACCATCCGCGATGCCGCCCGCGAGGCACGGCTGAGCTGCGCGGGTGCCGAATCCCTCGGGGCCCAGGGCTGCTTCTTTGCCGGCTGTGCCGACCTCGCCGCGGCCGATGGCGCCGCGGGCGGAACGCAACCGGCCAAGAACTGATCACGACCCGCCGGGCCTCCGGCCCTGACGCCCGGCGGGAACGCTTTGGTATCGCTTGCAATTTCGGGGCTGTCCCGCGCCCGGCCAAGATGCGATTGCGAGTGATTTTCATAAGCAATGACAATGGCTTGCGCGACGGCGACCAGAGACCTATCTAGGCCCTCCCGCTGCAACCCCGGGCCGTGCCATGTCGAACACCCTCAAGATCGCGATCGGATCGCTTTTCGTCGGCTGCCTCGTGCTGGCGCTCAAGGCGTGGTCTTGGTGGATCACCGGCTCGGTCGCGCTGCTGTCGGATGCCCTGGAAAGCACCGTCAACGTGGCCACCGCGATTGCCGCGCTGGTCGCGATCCGGGTGGCCGAGCGGCCGGCCGATGACACCCACAACTACGGCCACCACAAGGCCGAGTTCTTCAGTGCGGTTCTCGAAGGCGTGTTGATCGTCGTGGCGGCGATACTGATACTGCGCGAGGCTTGGTCCGGGTTCCAGGATCCACGTCCGATCCTTGCCCCCGGGCCCGGCCTGGCGCTGAACCTGCTGGCCACCGCGATCAACGGCTGGTGGTGCTGGGTTCTCATCACCTCTGGGCGGCGCGAACGGTCCCCGGCGCTGGTGGCCGACGGCAAGCACCTGCTGGCGGATGTCGTCACCTCGGGCGGGGTCGCCTTCGGCATCGTGCTGGCCCTGGCGACCGGCTGGTGGATCCTCGACCCCGCGATGGCGGCGCTGGTCGCGGTGAACATCCTGTGGTCCGGCATCCGGGTGATCCGGGAGTCCCTGAGTGGCCTGATGGACGAGGCGGTGCCGGAAAAGACGCTGGCCAGGGTGCGCGACGTGATCGCGGCCGAGGGTCACGGCGCGGTCGAGGCGCATGACCTGCGCACCCGCCACGCCGGCAAGGCGACCTTCATCGATTTCCATCTCGTCGTGCCGGGCACCACCAGCGTCTTCGAGGCGCACGAGATCTGCGACCGGATCGAGGCGGCGCTGCACGCGGCCATTCCGGGATCGCGCATCGCCATCCATGTCGAGCCCGAACACAAGGCCAAGCCCGCCGAGGCGATCCTGGTCGAGGGAGACCCCGGCCAGGCCTGAGGCGGGGCGTCACCGCCCCGCCCGCGTGTCACGCCCGGCGGCGGCGCGCGATGCCAAGCGCGCCGAGACCGGCCAGCAGCAGCACACCGCCCGCCGGCAGGGGCACCGGCGACAGGTCGGCCTGCACCGTGGCGGTGATCTCCTTGGCCCATTCGGTGTGGATCGGCGTTGTCGGATGCACCGGATCGGCCAGCGGGTAGGCATTTGCCAGCGTCAAGTCGAAGATCGGTCCCGACGGGCCGATCCCGACGAAGGTACAGTTCCGCGTCAGGTCGAGCGAGAAGAACGAGGGCGCGCAATAGCCCTCCTCGGTGATGCCATAGGCTTCGGGGTCCGCATCGATCCGGTCCGAGGCGGCGTCGAGGTCGGCCACGAAGATGTTCAGGCCGTCCGCCTCAAGATCGGCCAGCCGGCTGAGCAGGTAGTCGTTGTAGGCGATGCGCAGCGCGCCGTAGACCGGGCTGTCGGTGCCCGGGGTGAGCGGGATGATGAAATCGTCGAACGGCCCCGCCGCCGCGATCTCGTAGACCGCGGTGATCACGTGCTCGACGGTTTCGGTGACGTCGAAGAGCGGGTCGAGCGCGTTCTGGAAGATGTCGTTCGACCCCATCAGGATCGAGACGAGCGGGTTGGACCCGGCCGCGCCCAGGTCAAGCTCGGACATGAAGAGATCGACCTGGTCCCCGAGGGTCGCGTACTTGTTCAGGTCCTCGAACGGCGGCACGTTGGATGTTCCGTAGGGCGCGTTGGTGTTCACCGGGCCGGCCGTCGCGCCGCCGAGGGCGTAGTTCTCGCTGACCGCGAAATCCTCGGCGATCATCTCGGCATAGGTCGGGCCGTTGGTGAAACGCCCGCCGAAGCTGGGCGGCAGCAGCGCCCCGAACTTGCCGTCGTCCGTCAGGCTGTCCCCGAAGGCATAGAAACTGGTGAAGATGTCCGACAGCGGCGACGCCTGCACCGGTACGGACACGATGGTTGCGGCGGCCGTCACTACGGCCGCGCCAAGTGTTCTTTGCATGAGCTCCTCCCAAAGCGGTAATGCAATCGATTGCGTGAACAATGCATCAATCTATCTCAGATTGACCCAAAGTCACCATCCGATGCGAAATAATGTTTCGCACCCGCCGAAATGCAAAAGGCCCCGGAGCATCGCTGCTCCGGGGCCATTCAAGTCCTGGTCGGAGGTGGGGATTACTCCTCCACTTCCTCCTTCTCGACTTCCTTGCCGGTCTCCTGGTCGACGACCTTCATCGACAGGCGGACCTTGCCGCGATCGTCGAAGCCCAGCAGCTTGACCCACACTTCCTGGCCTTCCTTCAGGACGTCCGAAGGATGGTTCAGGCGGCGGTTCTCGATCTGGGAGACGTGCACCAAGCCGTCGCGCTTGCCGAAGAAGTTCACGAAGGCGCCGAAGTCGACGATCTTCACGACCTTGCCCTTATAGACATGGCCTTCTTCCGGCTCTGCGACGATCGAGTAGATCATGTCGTAGGCCTTCTGGATCGCTTCGCCGTTCGGGCTGGCGATCTTGATGGTGCCTTCGTCGTTGATGTCGACCTTGGCGCCCGACACTTCGACGATCTCGCGGATCACCTTGCCGCCCGAGCCGATCACTTCACGGATCTTGTCGGTCGGGATCTGCATGGTCTCGATACGCGGCGCATGGACCGAGAAGTCGCCGGCGCCGCTGAGCGCCTTGTTCATCTCGCCCAGGATGTGCATCCGGCCTTCCTTGGCCTGCGCCAGGGCCTTCTCCATGATCTCGGGGGTGATCCCGGCCACCTTGATGTCCATCTGGAGCGAGGTGATGCCGTTCTCGGTGCCCGCGACCTTGAAGTCCATGTCGCCGAGGTGATCCTCGTCGCCGAGGATGTCGGTCAGGATGGCGTAGGAGCCGTCATCTTCCAGCACCAGGCCCATGGCCACGCCGGCCACGGCCGATTTCAGCGGAACGCCCGCATCCATCATCGACAGCGAGCCGCCGCAGACGGAAGCCATCGAGGACGAGCCGTTGGATTCGGTGATCTCGGACACGACGCGGATCGTGTAGGGGAAGTCGGTCGCGGCAGGCAGGACGGCCTGAAGGGCGCGCCATGCCAGCTTGCCGTGGCCGATCTCACGACGACCGGGCGAACCCACGCGGCCCACTTCACCGACCGAGTACGGCGGGAAGTTGTAGTGCAGCAGGAAGTTCGACTTGTAGGTGCCGTTCAGGGCGTCGATCATCTGCTCGTCGTCGCCGGTGCCGAGCGTGGTGACCACGAGGCCCTGCGTCTCGCCACGGGTGAAGAGCGCCGAACCGTGCGTCCGCGGCAGAAGGCCGGTTTCGCAGACGATCGGGCGGACCTGGTCGGTGGCGCGGCCGTCGATGCGGCGGCCGTTCTTCACGACGTCGCCACGCAGGACCGAGCTTTCCAGCTTCTTCAGAGCCGAACCGAGGTTCGCGTCGTCCAGCTGCTCTTCGGTAAGCGCAGCCTTGATCGCGTCCTTTGCGGCGGAAACGGCCGAAACGCGTTCCTGCTTGTCGGTGATCGCGTAGGCGGCGCGCATCTTGTCTTCACCGGCGGCTTTGACGGCCCCGTAGAGGTCCGAGTAATCCGGCGGGGTGAAGTCGAAGGGCTCTTTCGCGCAGTCCTCGGCGAGCGAGACGATCAGGTCGACGACCGGCTTGATCTGCTCGTGCGCGAAGGTCACGGCGCCCAGCATCTCGGCCTCGGTCAGCTCGTAGGCTTCGGATTCGACCATCATCACGGCATCGCGGGTGCCCGCGACCACGAGGTCGAGCCGCTGCTCGGGGTTCTCGCGCAGCTTGTGCATGTCCTCGACATCGGGGTTCAGCACGTATTCGCCATCGACATAGCCGACGCGGCAGCCCGCGATCGGGCCCATGAACGGCGCGCCCGAGATGGTCAGCGCGGCCGAGGCGGCGATCATGGCGACGACGTCGGGGTCGTTGACCAGATCGTGGCTCAGCACAGTGCACATCACGAGGACTTCGTTCTTGAAGCCGGGGACGAACAGCGGGCGGATCGGGCGGTCGATCAGGCGCGCGGTCAGCGTTTCCTTCTCGGTCGGCCGTGCCTCGCGCTTGAAGAAGCCGCCGGGGACTTTACCGGCAGCGTAGTATTTTTCCTGGTAGTGGACCGTCAGCGGGAAGAAGTCCTGACCCGGCTTCGGTTCCTTGGCGAAGGTCACGTTCGCCATGACGCTGGTTTCCCCCAGCGTGGCGATGACGGTGCCGTCTGCCTGGCGGGCAATCTTGCCCGTTTCCAGAGTGAGGGTTTCGTTGCCCCACTCCATCGATTTCGTCGTTACGTTGAACATCTAGCGTATCCTGTAGGGGAGCACTCCCGGGCCCTCCCGGGTCTCCCATTTGCATGGCGGCCGCATTGCCGCCGCCCCCAATCCTTTTGCACAACGCCGGGGGCCGGAGCGTCACGTCTCAGATTGCGCCGCCATACATCAAAGCGGGTGATTTGGAAACCGTTCTTGACGGAGGGGCGCAGCAAAGCGGCAAACCGCGCGTGCGGAGCCGTCTATCCTTTGCAGCTAGGGATCGCAGGCGTGGATTTCAACCGATGCGCTGGCCGGAAGGCTGGGGGCCCAGGCCGAAAGCGCCGCGCGCATGTCAGAGCCCCGCGCCGGGTCGACAAGGTAGAAATCCACGTGATCGAAGGGCGTGACGATGCTGATCGTGCGTAGGGTCGCGATCCGGCACCATTCGGGTGGCAGCTGGCCGTCGAACCAGTCGGTGAAGAGCATCGCATAGCTCACCCGGTGCAGGTAGGTGAGGTCGCGCAGGGCCTCGGGGGTGCGCTTGCCCGCTGCGGTGAGGCGTCGGACCTCCTCGGACCCCAGCCCCCAGAGATCGAGCACCGCGGCCTCGTTCCGGTAGGATGTCCAGCCGAGGTCGTTCACCGCCACCGGATCGCGGAAGAACCCGGTCGAGAAGCGGTGCATCTGGTACTGCTGGTCGTGGATGTTCTGCGCTGCCGGCGGCATCAGCCGCGTTGCCACGAGGTAGAGCTGCCCGGCCCAGAGGCAGACGGCCGCGATCAGCGGCACGAACCACACCCGCCGCGCCGGTGCGATCGGCAGGGCCGCAAGAACCACCAGCCAGGCCGCCAGCACGCTGGCGACAAGGTAGATGCCGTAGCGGGGAAAGATGCTCCACGACCCGGCCACGCAATGCGCCAGTCCCGCCGCCGCGGTGGCCGCCGCGGTGACACGGGCGGCCGCCGGCAGGCCGGGCCAGAGCGCCGGGACGATCAGGGCAAGCGAGCCGAAGAGCACCCATTGCGCACGCGGCTCGCCCACCAGGTCGCGCAGGTTCTGCATGACCTCGGCCAGGAACGACGCCTCGCCAATGGCGGCGGCAGAGGTGCCGGATTTCACCAGCACGGAACTCGGCAGCGGCGGCAGGCCCATCGACTGCATCGCCAGCACGTAGATGCCCAAGAGCCCCGCCAGCGCCGCCCCAAGGCCAAGCGCCAGCCGCCAGCGACCGAAGGCGGCGAGCGCGACCAACGCCGCGCCCGAGAACGCCAGCCCCTCGAACCGCAGCAGCGGCGCAGCCAGGACCCCGGCGATCAGCACCCAGTGCACCGGCCCGTCGCGGGTCATCCTGGACAGCCCCAGCACGATGGCGAGAGAGGCCAGGACATGCAGCGTGTGCTCCATCCCGACGAAGGCCAGCCCGTAGCCGTGGCTGGCCAGCAGCAGCAGCGGCACCAAAGGGTAGGCCCAGGCGCTGACCCCGCCATTCGCCCGCTCCAGCGCCCGTCCCAGCAGGTGGCCCAACACGAAGGCCGCGCCAAGTGCCGCGGCGACGTTTAGGACCAGCGGGCCGAAACTGCCAAAGCCGAGGGCCAGAGTCACCGCGACAAGAAAGGGATAGGCGATCGACGAGGACGGAGAGGCGTATTCGCCCGGGTTGATGCCATAGCCGCCGCGCAGGATCGTCTCGGCCAGCGACAGGTGGATGTAGGGATCGTCGAGCGCGTAGCCGAAGGTACCGATCCGCGCGACGATGGCCCAGCCCACCACCGCCATGCCAAGGCCGCAGGCGATCACCGCGGCCCAACCGACGCGGTTCGCCTGCCCGTCCAGATCGCGCACCTGCGCGGCCCTGTCGACCGCCGTCGCGGTGTCCGTCGTCGTCATACGTTCCCTGGCCCGTCCCTGCCCAGCATGTCGGACGAACCCTAACGCCGCCCTGCCCCGCTGTCGAAATCGCGACGCGCAACGGACGGACTTTGCGCCGGAGCGTGGCCTTGCCACATCGGACCGGACCCGGACGGCTCAGCTCGCGCGCCCGGCCCGCGGCCAGAGGGCGATCACCAGCATGGCCAGAACCGACAGTGCAGCCCCCACCAGGAACGGGGCGGCGGATCCGGAGACCTGCCATAGCCAGCCGGCCAGGATGTTCCCGATCAGGACGACCAGGCCGGTCACCAGGTTGAAGGTGCCGAAGGCGCTGCCCTTCAGGTGATCCGGCGTCGCCCCGGCGATCATCGCGCCCAGGAGGTCCTGGGAAAACCCCATGTGCAGCCCCCAGAACACGGTGCCCGCGACATAGACCCAGGCCCCCGCCGCCTGCGCCAGGACGAGATGCGCGGCGGCCAGGAAGACGAGGCTGACCAGCAGGAGGCCCCTCGTGCCGATCCGGTCCGACAGGCGCCCGACCGGGTAGGCCGTCAGCCCGTAGGCCGCGTGCATCACCACCAGCGACAGCGGCACCCAGGCCGGCGCGATCCCGGCCTCGAGCGCCTTGAGAAGGACGAAGGCCTCGCTGAACCGCGCGAGCATGATGACCGCCGCCAGCGCGATTACCGCCCAGACCGCCCGGTTGAGGCCGAACGCATCGCCCAGGCGGAACCGCGCCCGCTTGATCGCGTGCTGCCCCGGCGGCTCCTTCACGAAGACCACCAGCACGATCATGCAGAGCGCGGCCGGCACGGCGGCCAGCAAGAAGACCGAAGGGATGTCGCCCGCCAGCAAGAACATCGCCCCGACCGCCAGCAGCGGTCCGACGAACCCGCCCACGGTATCGAGCGACTTGCGCAGGCCAAAGCTCGCCCCGCGGATCTCGGGTGGGGACACGGCGGCGACGATGGCATCGCGCGGGGCGCCGCGGATGCCCTTGCCGACCCGGTCCATCGCCTTGGCCAGCACGATCTGGTCGAGGCTCACCGCCCAGGGAAAGATCAGCCGCGACAGCGCGCCCAGGCCGTAGCCCAGAACCGCCAGCAGCTTGGCCCGTCCGCTGACATCGGACAGCATGCCCGACAGGAACTTGCTGAGCGTCGCGATGGCGACCGACAGCCCCTCGATCGCGCCGATCGCCAGCGTCGAGGCCCCCAGCCCGGTTGCCAGGTAGAGCGGCAGCAGGGAATTGATCATCTCGGACGAGACATCCATCAGCAGGCTGACGATGCCCAGCATCCAGACCGTGACGGGGATCGCAGGCGGTGTGCCCTGTGTCGGGGCGTGTGAGGGTGCAGGTGCAGGCAAGGGTGTCCCCGGTGGTGTCGCCTGTCAGGAAAAGGAAGCGCGACCCCGATGCAAAGGCTGGATGGGTCCGCCCCGCAACGAAAAAGGGGCGGCCCATGGGCCACCCCTTTCGAAACCTGCTGCGGCCTGCCTTAGCGGCGGATGCCGAGGCGCTTGATGAGGTCCTGGTAACGGCCCTCGTCCTTGCCTTTCAGGTAGTCCAGCAGTTTCCGGCGCTGCGCGACGAGCTTGAGAAGCCCGCGGCGGCCGTGGTTGTCCTTGGCGTGCACCTTGAAGTGCTCGGTCAGGGTGGAAATCCGGCTGGTGAGGATGGCAACCTGGACCTCGGGCGAACCGGTGTCGCCGTCCTTGGTTGCGTATTCCTTCATCAGGCGGGTCTTTTCTTCCGCAGTAATCGACATCGGGGTCTCCTGTTTCAAAGGGTTACGGGCACGAGCCGGGATGTCGTCCAGCAAGGTCCATGGAGGCACCGCCCCGCATCGGGCGCGACGGATTGCGGGCATATAGGGAGTCTTTGGCGCGAAGGGAAGCGAAAAGTCAGACCAGCCCGGCGGGCAGGTCAAAGGCGCTCTGCCCCACCACCTGGATGTCGGCCAGGGTGACCGCCTGCTCGGACAGCAGGGTTGCATAGAGGGTCTGGCCGACAAAGACGTGGTGCATGATGCCCATCGACTCGCGGATCTCGACCTCGGGGGCCTCCTGCGCGGTATCGTCGTAGACCACCAGCAGGCTGTCCTCGCCCGGCTGGAAATCCATGATCTCGGCCTCTTCGCCGTCGAAGGTCCAGTCGCCCAGGATCACGGTGTCGGCGCCTTCACCGCCGGTGACGATGTCGCCCTCGTCGGCCAGGATCGTGTCGTCGCCATCGCCGCCGTTGAGATAGTCGATCACGTTCGACATGACGTCCTCCTCTTCCCGACCGTCGACCAGATCGTCGCCGTAGCCGCCGAAGAGCGTGTCGGCCCCCGCCCCGCCGACGAGGGTGTCGTCGTCGTGGTTGCCGTGCAGCGCGTCGTCACCGTCGCCGCCGGACACGAGGTCATCCCCCATGCCGCCATGTGCGCTGTCATCGCCGGGCCCGCCTTCGATCAGGTCATTGCCGAACATGCCGAAGAGCGTATCCGCGCCCGCGCCGCCATACAACCTGTCGTTGTCGTCCCCGCCCCAGATTCTATCTGGATCATCGCCGCCGAACAGGCTGTCCTCGCCCGCCGCGCCCAGCAGGTGGTCCTCGCCTGCGCCGCCATCGATCAGGTCATCCTCGGCATAGCCGTTGATCTGGTCGTCGCCCGCGCTGCCCAGCATCATGTCCGCGAGGGAAGAGCCGGATTGAATCCCCTCCCCCGCGAGGTCGTTATCTTCCGGTTCTCCGGTTTCGGCGTCTTCGTCCACCTCGCCGGGCACTCCGACGAAAACCGTGGCCCCGACCAAAATCATACCCATCAATCCGGCCAGGAAAAACATGACGGCACCCCAGTTTCGTGGCTGCATAGACCACGAACCGGGCGAGTCGGTCAAAGGCAAGCCCCTGACAAATTTAGCGAAATCTTAGAACTCCCAAGGCGCCGGGAGGGTGCTGTAGGCCACGAAGAGCGGATGGCGCGGGTGCCCGTCGCGGGTCAGCCCGAGGTGGTGCATGGCCTGTCCGCGCGCCGCCAGGTCCGCGGCCAGCGCGGGCCCCGCGCCGCGATGTGCCCCGTGCACGCCCCAGGCGGCCAGCACCATGTCGGCCCAGTCGCAGGCCGCCGCGATCGCCCCGGGGTTGCCCGGCCCCTCGGGCGCCTCGGCCCGGCGCAGGTCGGCGGGCGCGGTGGCGCGGAAGGCAAAGAGGTTCACCACCCGGAACGCCCCGTATCCCATGGCCCGGGCGCGCCGTTCGCAGCGTTCGACGGTCGGGTCGTTCGCCAGCTCGGACGCGGTCGAGGGGTTCAGCATGACATAGGCGATGCGCGGCCCGTCCGGGTCCCACGACCGCTCCAGCGCGTAACGGTAGGTCTCGCAGGTCGAATAGGTCGCGCGGGAGGCGACACCCTCCGCCACGTGGACCCGTTCGACTGCCGCGCCGCTCACAGGTTGAAGACGCGCGAAGGGTGCAGTTCCCCGCCCCGGTACTGCCCGACCGCCACCGGCTTGCCGTCGAAGCTGGCCCAGCACTCCTCCCCGTAGTCGAGGTCGTGGGCGATCACCTGCCCCGGGTTGCCGTTGCGCAGGCGGGTCGCCCCGGCATCGGTGGCGCGCACCTCGGGCAGGTCCTGCAGCCCGGCTTCGACCGGCAGCAGCCGCGCATCGAGTTCCGGCGTCCGGGCAAGGCTGTCGATCTCCTCGATCCCGATCCCCTCGGCCGCGACGAAAGGCCCGGACCAGACGCGGCGCAGGCGCAGGACGTGGCCGTGGCAGCCAAGCGCGGCACCGAGATCACGGGCGATGGCGCGGACATAGCCGCCCTTGCCGCAGACCATTTCCAGCATGGCGTGATCCGCATCGGGGCGGTCCATCAGGATCAGGCTTTCGACAAAGAGCGGGCGGGCCGCGATTTCGAACGCCTCGTCGTCGCGGGCCAGCTTGTAGGCGCGTTCCCCGTCGATCTTCACCGCCGAGAACTTGGGCGGAACCTGCATGATGTCACCGACGAAGCGGTTGAGCGCCTCCTTGATGGCGGCGTCATCGGGGCGCGCCTCGCTCTCGGCGATCACCTCGCCCTCGGCATCGTCGGTGTTGGTGGCCTGCCCGAGGCGCACGGTGAACTCGTAGCATTTCAGCGCATCGGTGATGTAGGGCACGGTCTTGGTCGCTTCGCCAAGGGCGACGGCCAGCACGCCGGTCGCCTCGGGGTCCAGCGTGCCGGCATGGCCCGCCTTATTCGCCTCGAGCGCCCATTTCACCTTGTTCACCACGGCGGTCGAGGTCAGGCCCGCGGGCTTGTCGACCACGAGCCAGCCGGAAATGTCCCGGCCCTTCTTCTTGCGCGCCATGTGAGCCTCCGTCGAATGGAAGGCCGCGACCTAGCGAAAGGGGCGCGATCCGTCAATCCGGCCGTGGGCTCAACGCCGCCATGTCACCAGCAGCGCGCCGATCACGACGAGGGCCAGGCCCAGCAGGTTCAGCGCCGACGGCACCCGCTGCGGCAACCCGAAAGCCCCGGCCCGATCGTAAAGCGCCGCCGCCACCATCTGCCCCGCCACCAGCGCCACCAGGTAACCCGCCGCCCCGAGGCGCGGCACCGCGAGGGTCGAGATCGCGACCACCGCGATGCCCAGCATGCCGCCCAGCCAGACCCAGACCGGCATCGCCCTGAGCGCATCGACCCGCGGCGCGAATCCGCCCGCCAGCGCCAGCAGCGCCAGCACGCAGGCGGCAGAGGTAAAGGCGGTCAGCACCGCCTGCAGCGGCCCGCCGAGCGAATGCGCCATCCGGGCATAGATCGGCCCCTGCGCGGCGACGAGCGCCCCGGCCAGCACCGACAGCGCCAGGAAGGGAAACGCGCCCTGCATCACATCTCCAGGTACATCAGCGTGGTCGGCTCTAGCCGGTTCTCGGACGGGTGGCGCGCGAAATGCGGGATCGTGCCCGCCACCTTGAAGCCGACACCGGCATAGACCCGTTCGGCGATGCTGCCCGACGTGGTGTCGAGCGTGACCAGCCGCAGCTCCATCTCGCGCGCGGCGGCGATCAGCTGCCACATCAGCGATTTCGACAGGCCCCGGCCGCGGTATTCCGGCAGCACGAGAAGCTTGGTGACCTCGGCCCGGTGCGCCTGGTTCGGCGGCAGGTCGTAATCCAGCATCACGCAGCCGACGATCCGGCCGTCCCGGCGCCCGACCCAGAGCCGGCGGCGTCCGCCCTCCATCGCCGCGGCGACCTTGCCCGCCCAGAAGGCGCGCGCCTCCTGCTTGGGAAAGGGCAGCACGAAGTTCACGCTCGCCCCGTCATGCACGCAGGCATGCAGGACCTCGGTCAGGCCGTCGATGGCGGCCGGGTAGTCGGTCAGGGAGATTTCGGCGATCTGCATGGGGATGCTCTCACAGGATGAAGATGTAGTAGGCAGCCCCGTCGGCCCCGGCGCGGAACACCGTGGACCCGTCGAGGCGGTAGCGCAGGCAATCGCCCGGGGCGAGGCGGTAGGAGGTGTCGGCGACCTCCATGATCAGGTCGCCCTCTTGCAGGACAAGGTGATGTTCGAGATCCTGGACCGGGGTCCGGTCATAGCGCAGGACGGCGCCGGGGCGCATCCGCCCCTCGATCACGTGGCCGGACAGGTCGTCGGCCGGAGGAGAGACATCGCGCCGGAAGAAACCGCTTTCGGCATCTTCCCAGACGTCTTGGTCCATCTTGCGGACCAGGGGCGCGGTCTCGCCCTCGGCCATCCGCATCAGGCGCGAGATCGGCAGGCCGTAGACCGCGCCGAGCCTGCCCAGCACCTCGGCGGTCGGGCTGGTCTCTCCGGTCTCGATCCGCGACAGGGTGCCCCGGCTGACGCCGCATTCGGCCGCCAGCGCCTCAAGCGTCATGCCCCGCTCGCGCCGCAGGGCGCGCAGGCGATCGGCAAGACGGGTCGTGAGGTCGGACAACGAGAGATCCCATATTCAGGAAAGTTTCCCGAATATGGGATCATTTCTCAGGCAAGCGCAAGCGTCAGGTGCATTTGACCTGCGACACGGTGCCGTTCTGGTCGAGGATGAAGTTCAGCCGGTCCGGCCGGTAGTCCATTGTCGCCGGGGTCGAGGGCAGCAGGATCCGCACCGGATCGGCGCCCGGCGGCACCATGGCCTGGCTGAAGGGCTGGCCGACATAGCCCTGAAGCTGGGACGCGCCGCAGGCGTCCTCGGGCGGCAGGCTGCTGGCGGGCGGGGTGGTTGCCGCCGGCATTTCGCAGGCGGCCAGCGCCACGAGGGCTAGTGCCGAAAAACCGAATTTCTTCATCTTGACGTCTCCCTTTCGAAACTCCATCAGCCCCGAGACTGAGAGCTTGTCGCGACGCTGTCCAGACCCCTTTCGGGATTGCAAACGCGGCGGGCTTCGCCCACGGTCCCCCAAGGTCAATTTCAGGAGCAAGCCATGCGCACCCGTGCCGCCGTCGCCACCCAGGCCGGAAAACCCCTTGAAATCATGGATGTGAACCTCGAAGGCCCGCGCGCGGGCGAGGTTCTGGTCGAGGTCAAGGCGACCGGCATCTGCCACACCGACGAATTCACGCTGTCGGGCGCCGATCCCGAAGGGCTGTTTCCTGCCATCCTCGGGCATGAAGGCGCCGGTGTCGTCGTCGAAGTCGGCGAAGGCGTGAAGAGCCTCAAGCCCGGCGACCACGTGATCCCGCTCTACACGCCCGAATGCCGCGAGTGCTATTCCTGCACCTCGGGCAAGACCAACCTCTGCACCTCGATCCGCTCGACGCAGGGACAGGGCCTGATGCCCGACGGCACCTCGCGGTTCTCGACGCTCGATGGCGACCCGATCCTGCACTACATGGGCTGCTCGACCTTCGCGAACCACACCGTCCTGCCCGAGATCGCACTGGCGAAAGTGCGCGAGGACGCGCCCTTCGACAAGATCTGCTACATCGGCTGCGGGGTGACCACCGGCATCGGCGCGGTGATCAACACCGCCAAGGTCGAGGAAGGCGCCACCGCCGTGGTCTTTGGCCTTGGCGGGATCGGGCTGAACGTGATCCAGGGCCTGCGGCTGGCGGGCGCGGACATGATCATCGGCGTCGATCTCAACAACTCGAAGAAGGAGTGGGGCGAGAAGTTCGGCATGACCCACTTCGTGAACCCCTCCGAGATCGGCGAGGACATCGTTCCCTACCTCGTCAACCTGACCAAGCGACGGGGCGACCTGATCGGCGGGGCCGACTACACCTTCGACTGCACCGGCAACGTGAAGGTGATGCGGCAGGCGCTGGAATGCGCGCACCGGGGCTGGGGCGAGAGCATCATCATCGGCGTCGCCCCCGCGGGCGCCGAGATCGCGACGCGGCCCTTCCAACTGGTCACAGGGCGGGTCTGGAAGGGCACGGCCTTCGGCGGCGCCAAGGGGCGCACGGACGTGCCCAAGATCGTCGACTGGTACATGGACGGCAAGATCGAGATCGACCCGATGATCACCCACACCCTCGCGCTCGAGGACATCAACAAGGGCTTCGACCTGATGCACGCGGGCGAGTCGATCCGGTCCGTCGTGCTTTACTGACCCGATGAGCGGCATCGTCCGCGACACGGCGGCCATGATCGCCGGAATGCGTCCCCTCCTGACCGAGGGGACGTTTGTCTTTGCGCTGAGCGAGGACATGGGCCTGCTCCCCGAGGCCATGGCCTTCTACCGCGAGGCCGAGGGGCCGGCATGGATCCTGCCGTTGGCGGTGGCCGAGGCGCGCGGCCTCGACACGGCGCTGCCGATGCGTTGCATCACCCTGCAGGTGAACTCGGCGCTGGACGGGATCGGCCTGACCGCCGCCGTCGCGGGGGCGCTGACCGAGGCCGGCATCCCCTGCAACATGGTCGCCGCCACCCGGCACGACCATGTCTATGTCCCGGCCGACAAGGCCGACGCGGCGCTGGCCTGCCTGCAGGCTCTATCGGCAGGCGGCTGAACGGGGCCGGGAACCACGGGCCGCTCCGGCGGTTCTGTTGGCATACCCCGCGAAGGAGACCCCGATGACCCCCAAGCTGCCCGTGCCGTCCCGTGACCGCATCCCGTTCCTCAGCAAGATCGAAGAGCCCTCGACCCGCGAGCGCCTGATGCCCGTCGCCATCGGGGTCGGCCTGCTGGCCACCGGGGCGCTGCTGTGGCGGATCAAGCCCTCGGCCCTGCAGATCCCCGAACCCGCGCCCCTGCACGACGACAGCGGCCGGTCGACATGGCGTCGCGCGGCGCGGAAATCGCGCGACGGCGTCGCCCGCGTGGCCCCGGACAACCTGTCGGATTCCGTCGGCCGGTCGCTCGTCTTTGCCGGCGCCGCCCTCCTTGTCACCCGGATGCTGGACGAGGTGACGTCGCGCCGCTGAGCGCGCTCAGTACTTCAGGTGCGCGTCGAAGAACGCCATGGTGCGTTCCCATGCCAGCTGGGCCGCGGCCTCGTCGTAGCGCGGGGTCGTGTCGTTGTGGAACCCGTGGTTCGCGCCGTCGTAGATGTGCACCTCGTAGTCCTTGCCATTCGCGTCCAACGCGGCCTTGTACGCCTCCCACCCCGCGTTGACCCGGTCGTCGAGGCCCGCGTAGTGGATCAGCAGGGGCGCCTCGATCGCCGGCACGTCCGCCGCGTCGGGCTGGCGTCCGTAGAACGGCACCGATGCGGCAAGGTCAGGGTAGGCCACCGCCAGCGCGTTGCACACGCCGCCGCCGTAGCAGAAGCCGACGCAGCCGACCTTGCCAGTGGACTGGTCGTGATCGCGCAGGAACTCGTAGGCCGAGAAGAAATCCTGCATCAGCTTCGCCCCGTCCATCGAGCGCTGCATCTCGCGCCCCTCCTCGTCGGTGCCGGGATAGCCGCCGAGCGGTGAGAGCCCGTCCGGCGCAAAGGCGAGGTAGCCGGCCTTGGCGGCGCGCCGGGCGACATCGGCGATGTAGGGGTTGAGGCCCCGGTTCTCGTGCACCACGAGGACGGCGGGCAGCGGCCCCTCTTCACCGGTCGGCCGCGCCATCAACCCGCGGATCGTGCCGTGGCCCTCGGGGCTCTCGAAGCTGACTTCCATCGTCTCGATCGCCGGGTCGTCCGGGGCGACCTGCTGGGCCAGGGCATAGTTCGGCTGCAACTGGTCGAGGATCATCGCCCCGGTCACGCCCGCGGCGGCATAGCGCCCGGCCCGGGCGATGAATTCGCGCTTGGTCATGTGGCCATGCACGTAACCGTCGAAGATCTCGAGAATGCGCGGATCGAAGTCGCTGGCCTTCTTGCGGGGAAGCTCGTTCATGCCTGGTCCTCCTGTCAGCCGGAACGCTCGCCGGAGCCTAGCACGCCGTCCGCGCTGCCGTGGCGTCACAGGCACGTGATCTTCCATGTGCCATCGGCTTGCATCCCCGGCCGCGGGGGTGTTGGCTGACAGCACCGATCACCCGCCACCACGGAGCCCCCCCATGCAAAGCAAGATGCTCGAAGAAACCGGCACCATCACCGCGCTCGACCGTCCCACCGGGGTCGAGCACCACTTCTTCCACTCGCGCAACGTGATCATCGCGGGCGAGATCAACGACAAGGTCGCCAAGCGTGCGACGATGGAACTGCTCGCCCTGGCCGAGGTCAGCGACGATCCGATCAACGTCATCATCTCGTCCCCCGGTGGCCACGTGGAATCGGGCGACATGGTGCATGACATGATCAAGTTCATCCGCCCCCGCGTGCGCACCATCGGATCGGGCTGGGTGGCCTCGGCCGGGGCGCTGATCTTTGTCGGCGCGGACCGGGCCGACCGGTACTGCCTGCCGAACACCCGTTTCCTGCTGCACGAGCCCTCGGGCGGGGTCGGTGGGCAGGCCACCGACATCGGCATCCAGGCCGAACAGATCCGGATCATGCGCGAACGCTTCCACAAGCTCTTTGCCGAGGCGACGGGCCAGACGCCCGAGAAGATCGCCGAGGACACACACCGCGATTTCTGGCTGACGGCCCCGCAAGCGCAGGACTACGGCCTGCTGGGCTCGATCGTCCGCTCGGTGGACGAGATCAGGTAACTGGCGGCGGCCCCGGGCATCGCCCCGGGGCCGTGTTCACCATCCCGCCCGCTGCGCCACCACGAACCGCGCGCCGGATTTCCGCGAATACCACCCGGTCTCGACGATCTTCAGCCCGGCCGCCTCGTGCATCGCGTCGAGTTCCACCGCCGACATGATGTGCACATGGGGTGCCTTGCCGATCCGCTGCATCGCCCAGAGGATCGGACGCAGCCAGGATTGCCCGTCCTTCAGGCAGCCGGACTTGGTGATGACATAGCCGCCCGGCTTCACCGTCTCGGCCATGTGGCGCAACAAGCCGCCCGGATCGGTCGCGAGGTGGAGCAGGTTGAACCCCATCACCGCGTCATAGGCGGCCTGCCCGTAGTCGTCCTCCATCCCCGCGCGCCAGAGCCGCAGGTTCGGGACGCCGGCCTCTTCGGCCCGCGCCTGCCCGATGGCGACCAGTTCACCCGAGATGTCGGTGGCGTCGTACTCGGCGACCAGCGGGGCCAGCCGGATCGGCGTCGTCCCCGGTCCCGCGCCCAGTTCCAGCACCTTGGCGGAGGGGCTGAGATAGGCCGCCACCCGTTCCAGCGTGGCGTCGTAGTTGGCCATGTCGGGGATCTTGCGGGCGGCATAGCGCTGCGCCATCCCGTCCCAGAATTTTTCTGCCGTTTGCATGTCGTGTCTCCGTTTCTCTATCACGGGCAGGCTACCTCAAACGCAGACGCATAATAAATTGCCAGAATTCGCATCATCGTTATACACAAACACATGAACACCCCCGCTGCCGCCTTCGATTGGAACCAGGCGCGCGCCTTCCTCGCCACCGCGCAGGCCGGCTCACTCTCGGCCGCAGCGCGCCTGCTTGGCCAGACCCAACCGACGCTCGGCCGCCAGATCGCCGCGCTCGAGGCGCAGCTTGGCGTGCAGCTCTTCGACCGGGTGGGCCGGGCGCTGGTGCTGACGCAGGCCGGGCGCGACCTGATGGTCCACGTCCGCACGATGGAAGAGGCCGCGACCCGGTTCTCCCTTGCCGCCAGCGGACGGGCCGAGGCGATTGCCGGCGAGGTCTCGATCACCGCCAGCGACACCGTCGCCACCTACACCCTCCCGCCGATCCTCGCACGGCTGGCCCGCACGGCACCGGAGATCCGCATCAACCTGATCGCGTCGAACGACCTGGCCGACCTGTCCCGGCGCGAGGCCGACATCGCCATCCGGCACGTCCGCCCGACGCAGGGCGACCTGACCGCGCGGCTGATGGCCGAAGGCACTGCCCGGCTCTATGCCACGCCCGGATACCTCGACCGGATCGGCCGGCCGCAGGCGATCGAGGACCTGGTCCGCGCCAGCTTCATCTCGATGGGGCCTGCCGACGAATTCGCCCGCCAGCTCGGGTTGCGCGGCATCCCGATCGAGGCGGCGCAGGTCACGCACCAGACCGAGAGCAGCCTGGCCTACTGGGCCCTCGTGCGCGAGGGCCTGGGCGTGGGCGTGATGTCCGACGACGTCGCCACCCGCACCCCAGGGATCGAGGCGATCCTTCCCGACCTCGTCGTGGTGCAGGTGCCGCTCTGGCTGGTCACGCACCGCGAGTTGCACAGCTCCCGCCGCATCCGGCTGGTCTTCGACACGCTGGCCGAGGCGCTGTCTTCCGCTCAGGCGAACTGGATCAGGTCCCAGAGGTTGCCGTAGAGGTCACGGAACACCGCCACGGTGCCATAGCTCTCTTCCTTCGGCTCCCTCTCGAACGCGACGCCGCGGGCCCGGTAGGCCTCGTAATCCCGCCAGAAATCGTCGGTCTGCAGGAAGAGGAACACGCGTCCGCCGGACTGGTCGCCGATGTATTCCTCTTGGTGCATGGTCGAGGCCCGGGCCAGCAGCACCGAACAGCCGCCGCCCGAGGGCCGCACCAGCACCCACCGTTTGCCCTGCTCCGGCTGGTCGATATCCGCCACCAGCTCGAATCCCAGCCGGTTGACGTAGAACGCGATCGCCTCATCGTAGTCGCGCACGACCAACGCGACATGGGCCAGGGTCTGGGTCATCGGCCTCCCTCCCGTACCGAACCGACGGCCCGAGCTTACGCCCGCGCGACGCCCCTAGGCAATCGCCGCCCCGGGGATAGGACAGGACCAAACGAGGAGAGACCATGCCCGAGACCCGCCCGCTCTATGCCGTCCTGATCGACGCCGACAACATCCCCGCCCGCCACGCCGCCGCGGTGCTGAAAGAGGTGACGAGCTTCGGCGAACCGGCCCTGCGCCGGGTCTACGGCGACTGGTCGGCGGAACGGCTGCGGCCCTGGGCGGAACAGACCCGCGCGCTCGGCCTCGTGGCGCACCAGGAGACGGCGAACACCAAGGGCAAGAACGCCTCCGACATCGGCCTCGTGATCGACGCGATGGACATCCTGCACACCGGCCGCTTCGACGGTTTCGTGCTGGTCAGTTCCGACAGCGATTTCACCGCGCTGGCCAACCGGATCCGGGAACAGGGCCTCGACGTGATCGGCATCGGGGAATCGAAGGCGCCCGAAAGCCTGCGCAACGTCTGCAACCGCTTCATCCTGATCGAGAACATCGCCGACGAACCCGAGAAGGGCACCGACGCACCCCGCCCCGCCGGCAAGATGAAACCGATCGAGGCCGTCCCGATGATCCGCCGCGCGATGGACCGGATCGAGTCGGACGACGAATGGTATCCGCTGGGCCAGGTCGGCCAGTACATCACCGCCGAGAATCCGGATTTCGACACCCGCTCCTACGGCAAGCGCAAGCTGTCGGACCTGGTGCAGGAGCTGAAGGCCTTCGAGACCAAGCGCGGCGCCGGCAACCAGATGATGGTGCGGCGGCTGGACTGATCAGAGGCAGAGTTCGCGGACCTGGTCCTGGAACTCGACCTCTTCGCGCGTGCTGGTGACATTGTCCATTTCCAGCCCGTGGAAGAGCGACATGCCGTAGGCGTCGAGCTGGCGTTCCCGGTCCAGCCGAACCGACCAAATCCACGACTCGTTGCCGATGATCGCCATGCAGTAGAGCAGCGTGGCCGCCAGCCTCAGCGCGGTCTTGGCGTTCAGCACCGATTTGGCGCCGCGCGACACCGCGTCGTCGCCTTCGGTGACCTCGGCGATCGGAAAGCGGTAGAACAGGTAGATGATCATGCAGGCCTGCACGATCACCACGTAGCTCGCGACGCGCCGCAGCTGGTTGCCTTCGAGGTAGTATCTCACCCAGACCTCGAGGGCGGGATTGATCTCGGGCGCGCCGGGGGTGGCGAACTGGTTCTTCACGCAGAGAAACGCGTCGGCGATCGTGGCATTGCCGAAGAGGTCGAGGATCCCGACCGCCGTCGCGCCGAACACCACCACCCCCAGGCGCCACGAGTTCGCGACGAAGAACGGAAAGGCGATGGACATGACCACCGGCACGACGATGTAGCTGAGCTTGACCGGCGGCTCGACCCCCAGCGTGGCCGCGTCGAGCGCGATGGTCTCGAACACCAGCACGAAGATGTAGGTCACCATCCAGGCGAACGATACCGCGACCGTGATCGTTGCCAGCACGCCGTCGAGGATGCTCTCCGAGAACAGTTTCCGGATCGGACGCCAGACATTGTTGAGCGTCAGGACCGTCAGCGACAGCCCGAGGCACAGCGCCAGGAGCCGATAGAGCCATTGCGACAACGGCACCGAGAAATCGAAGATATCGAGAAGATCGCCCAATCCGGCCAACCTCTGAAACGGAAGCCCCGGGCAAATGCGGACCGGGCGCGGACGGGCATTGGAAAAACGCGAACCTGCAACACTCCCCTATCGATAATCGAGCGGGGAATTGCCGGTCAACCGGGGATCGCGTTCAACGCTTGCCGTAGCGCGCCATGAAGGTGGTCACGGCCTCGTCGGCGATCATCTTCAGCTCGTTGTCTGTGAACGCGCCCCGGATGCCGAAGATGCGGTCCATCAGGATGCGGGCCTTGCAGAGCTCGGCGAACTGGTCGGCGGCCATCTCGATATCCTCGACGACAAGCTCGCCCTTCTGGCTGGCGCAGTCGAGGAACGCCATCAGCTGCGCCCGCGCCTGGCCCGGGCCGCTTTCATAGAATTCACGCGCCAGTTCCGGGAACCGCTCGCTCTCGGCGGCGCAGACCCGGAAGACGTTCAGCGACAGGTCGGTATTGAAGAAATCGACGATCTTCTGCGCCGCGATCGACAGCATGTCGCGCACCGGCCGTTCCTCGGCCATCAGCTGGGTCGCATCCTCGGCCACGCGCATGCATTCGCGCTTGGCGACTTCGAAGAACAGCAGCCGCTTGTCGGGGAAATACGAGTAGAGCGTCGCCTTCGACACCCCGGCCCGGCGGGCGATCTCGTCGACGCTGGCGCCCTCGAAGCCCTCGGCCAGGAACACGTCCCGCGCCCCTTCCAGGACCTGGTCGAATTTCCGGCCCCGGCGCACCGCCGTCTCATGCACGCCCATCTCGGTCTCCGGTTGCTCCTGCTGACATCAACGATAAACCGATCAGTTTAGTTCCGGCAAGCGCCCCCGATGCTTTGCCACCACCTTGCCCGTTTGTGTGGCAGCAGCTATCTAGATTAGAATCGTTCTAAAAAGAAACTCCCGATGCGCTACTTCACACACCGCCGCCACTTCCGCGACCTCACCGAGAAAGAGGTCCTCGCCCTCGCCATCTCCTCGGAAGAGGACGATGCCCGGATTTACCGCAGCTATGCCGAACGGCTGCGCGGCGACTATCCCGACACCGCCGCGGTCTTCGACGGCATGGCCGCCGAGGAGGACGAGCATCGCCGCCGCCTGATCGCCCTCTTCGAGACGCGGTTCGGCACGGTCATCCCGCTGATCCGGCGCGAACACGTGGCCGGCTACTACGCCCGCAGGCCCGTCTGGCTGGTGGAAAACCTCGGCCTCGACCGGATCCGGGCCGAAGCCGAGGCGATGGAGCGCGACGCCGAGCATTTCTACCTCACCGCCGCCCAGCACAGCACCGACCCGGCCACCCGCAGCCTTCTGGGCGACCTCGCCGCCGCCGAGGCCGGGCACCAGCGCCATGCGGGCGCCCTGGCCGAGGCGCACCTCGACCCCGACACGCGCGAGGCCGAGGGGCGCGCCGCGCATCGCCAGTTCGTGCTGACCTGGGTGCAGCCGGGGCTCGCCGGGCTGATGGACGGCTCGGTCTCGACCCTCGCGCCGATCTTCGCCACCGCCTTTGCGACGCAGGACACCTGGACGACATTCCTCGTGGGCCTCGCGGCCTCGGTCGGCGCGGGCATCTCGATGGGCTTCACCGAAGCCGCCTCGGACGACGGCGAACTGTCAGGACGGGGCTCGCCGCTGAAGCGCGGACTGGCCTCCGGCGTGATGACCACGATCGGCGGCCTGGGCCACGCCCTGCCCTACCTGATCCCGGATTTCTGGACCGCGACGATCATCGCCATCACAGTCGTCTTCATCGAGCTCTGGGCAATCGCCTGGATCCAGAAGCGCTACATGCAGACGCCGTTCATCCGCGCCGCCTTCCAGGTGGTGCTGGGCGGCGCGCTGGTCTTCGGCGCGGGGGTGCTGATCGGATCGGGCTGATCCGACCACCCGCGGCCGGCGCCCCGGTCTTCCTCTGGTCCCGTATCCCCGCCGGAGGCACCACGCACCGTCCGGGCTCGATGCCCGGTCGGTGCGTCCCGCCGCGACGGGCACGGCCCGGCGCAAGCTCAGCCCGACAGCCCCGCCAGCAGCTGGCGGTAGACCGCCGCGCCGCCCGCCAGGACGCCCTTCACCTGCGGATGGGCGTTGTTGAACAAGAGCGGCCGCCCGGTGCGGTCGCTGACCTCGGCGCCCGATTCCGCCAGCAGCAACGCGCCGGCGGCGATGTCCCATTCCCAGCTGTCGCGCAGGGTCAGCATCGCGTCGAACCGGCCCTCGGCCACCAGTGCCAGGCGATAGGCCAGCGAGGGGCGGTAGACGCGGGTCACCGGCGGCACGCCGCCGGGCCAGTGGCGCGCGTCGTAGGTCGGCTTCGCGGCCAGCATGGTGGCCCCCGACAGCGCCTGCCGGTCCGAGGCGCGCATCGGCCGGGTGTTGATCCAGGCCCCCTGCCCGCGCGCGGCGGCATAGAGCTTGCCCTTCACCGGCAGGTAGACGACGGCGGCCGTGACCTCGCCCTTCTCGACCACGGCCAGCGAATGGGCCCAGGTCTCTCCGCCCTCGATGAAGCTGCGGGTGCCGTCGATCGGGTCGATGATGAAGACGCGGTCCTGCTCGAGCCGGTCGGGGCTGTCGGCGCTTTCCTCGGAGAGCCAGCCGTAGCCGGGCCGCGCCGCGCGCAGCCGCTCTTCGAGCATGTCATTCACGGCCAGGTCGGCCTCGGTCACCGGGCCCGCGCCGCCGGGCTTGTCCCATTTCTGCGGGTCCCGCCCGGCATAGCCGAGCGCGATGCGGCCGGCCTCGCGGGCGGCCTCTTCCAGAAGCGTCAGGTCAGCTTCCGGCAAGCGTCATTCCCTCGACGAGGAGCGAGGGCACCACGGTACTCAGCCAGGTCCGCGCGTCGTTGGCCGGGGTCAGCGACAGGAACATCTCGCGCAGGTTGCCGGCGATCGTGACCTCGTTGACCGGATAGGCGATCTCTCCGTTCTCGACCCAGAAGCCCGAGGCGCCGCGGGAATAGTCGCCGGTGTTCGGGTTGATGGTCGAGCCGATCATCGAGGTGACCAGAAGGCCGGTGCCCATCTCGCGCAGCAGCTCCTCGCGCGACCGGATGCCCTGGGTCAGGGCCACGTTCCAGGTTGCGGGCGACGGCGGGGCCGAGAGGCCGCGCGCGGCATTGCCGGTCGGCGCCATCCCCAGCTTGCGGGCACAGGCCAGGTCGAGCGTCCAGCCCTGCAGCACCCCGTCGGCCACGATCTCGCGCCGGGCGGTCGGCAGGCCCTCGCCATCGAAGGGGCGCGAGCCGGCGGTGCGGATGCGGTGCGGGTCCTCGATCACGGAAAGACCCTTGGGCAGCACCTGGGTGCCAAGGTCGCCGCGCAGGAACGACGCGCCGCGGCTGATCGCCTGCCCGTTCACCGCCGACAGCAGGTGCCCGACGATCGACGCGGCGATGCGCTCGTCGTAGAGCACCGGGTAGGCGCCGGTCTTCGGCTGCCGGGCGCCGAGGCGTTCGATGGCCCGCTCACCGGCACGGCGGCCGATGTCTTCGGGATCGCGCAGGTCGGCCGCGTAGAGGCGGCTGTCGTAGTCGTAGTCGCGTTCCATCCCCGTGCCCTCGCCCGCGATGGCGGTGCAGGAGATCGAGGAGGAGCTGCGGCGCATCCCGCCGGAAAACCCGTTGGTCGCGGCCATGACGAATTCGCTGGCCCCGTAACCGGCGCTGGCCGCCTGCACCTGCAACACGCCTGCGACCGCCAGTCCGGCGGCCTCGGCCCGCAGGGCGGCCTCTTCCAGCGTGGCGGGCGCGGGTTCGGGCGCGGGATCGCAAAGGTCGAGCTCGGGCCAGTCGCGGGCCAGCTGATCGGGATCGGCGAGGCCGATGTAAGGATCCTCCGGCGCCTCGCGGGCCATGGCCACCGCGCGTTCGGCCATCGCCTGCATCGTTTCGGGCCGGGTGTCCGAGGCCGAGACGCAGGCCTGGCGCCGGCCCAGCAACACGCGCAGCCCGATCTCGACACCCTCGGCGCGTTCGGCGTGTTCCAGCGCCCCGGCGCGGACATCGACCGAAACGGAGGCACCGCGGCGCACCACGGCATCGGCGGTGTCGGCCCCGGCGGCACGGGCGGCGTGCAGCAGTGCCTCGGCATGGCCGAGCAGGTCGGGCGAAGGGGATGTCATGCGGCGCGCCTCCGGTCAGGGTCCATTGCACCTAGCCCGCCGGCCGCGCGAGGGCAAGCGACCGCCCGGACACGGCACCGCCCGCACTGGGGTGCGGGCGGGGTCGCAGGTCGTGTCACGGGTCGCGATCAGCGCGGCGGGAACGGCACCCCGTTGATCGTCAGCGCCCCCTGCTGGTCCATCGTGATATCCGCCTCGAGGTCGTCGGGGCCGCTCACCTGCCGCCCGAGTTGCGAGATCATGCCCGCACCCATCATCGCCTGCGCCGGCGGGATCAGACCCATCTGGGCCAGCGTCTGCAACAGCGCCTGCACCCCGACAAGGTGGATGTTCGCGGTGCCGTAGACGTTCGGCCCCTGCCCCATCGGGCTGGGCGTGTCGTTGTCGACGGTCAGGTCGGCGGTCGCGTCGATCTGCGCGCCCAGACCCTCGATCGTCAGGGTCTCGACCTTCAGCGTCTCGACCTGGCCCGGCGTGCCGCCGGTTTCCGCCAGCTGCTGCATCTGCGCCTCGTTCGTCAGGTCGACGAACAGCTCGCCGGTCCCGCTGACCGCCAGTTGCAGGGTCAGGGGATCGCGCGGCAGGCGCCCTTCTGGATCGGCCATCGCCCAGAGCTGGTCGGGCAATGTCACCCCGGCGAGGGTGAAGGACATCTCGAAATCCTGCGCCTCCTCGGACTTCGCCAGCGGGAGGGAGATCTGGAACCCGGCCTCCGTCGCCTCGAGGTTCAGCGGGAAGGGCACTTCGGACCCGCTGATCTCCATCCCCAGGTCCTGGCCCGTCGCCTGGTAGGTCACCCGCGCCCCGTCGAGGCCGAAGGTGTACTGGCCGCCGCCTGACCGGGTCTTGAGGTTGACCGACTGGTCGCCGTCGGTGAACGCGTTCTCGCCCGCGCTGCTTTCGAACGAAAGCGCGCCCGACACGTCGAACCCGGCCGCCGCGAGGGCGGCGAAATCGCTGGAATCGACGCCGATCGGGATGGTGCCGCCACCGGTGGAGCGGATGCCGCTCAGCATGCCCGCGGCGACGACGTGGCCGGTGCCCTCGGTCGGCGGCTCGGTGATGTCGAGCGTGTAGGTCATCGTCTCGGCGGTGAACTGCTGCTCGATCTCGTAGGCGGTGTCGGTCTTGATGTCGGTGGTGCCCGCGATGGCGCTGAGCAGCATCCCCGCGGTGCCGAGCTCGATCGGGGTGCCATCCTCGACGACCGAGGTCAGCGCGAGCCCGTAGCTGTCACCGGAATAGGAATACTGCGTGTCTTCGAGGCTGCCCTGCGCCCGCATCTCGAAGGCGGCGGCGGTCTGTTCCAGCGTGACCTGGACCGGCGGCTCGCCCTCGGCAGTGACGTCGATGACGATGGGCTGACTGTCCGGCATGGTGATCAGGACCGATCCGTCGCCCTGCCCTGTCATCGTGTACTGGCCCAGGTTCGCCGCTACCGTGCCGCTCTGGTCCGGCGTCTGGATCTCGCGCGTCAGCGTCAGGTTGTCGAGGATCAGCTCGGACCCGCTGCCGCCGGTGTCGACGCTGACCTCGTAGCCGGAGCTGGTCAGGAAGTCCTGCCACTGCCCCCACAGCTCCTCGGGCGTGAGAGACAGGCCGGGCGTGGCGGTGAGCGCAAGGATCACGGCGGTGGATGCGGTCAATTTCAATCTGTGCGGGAAATTCGATATGGTCATTGCAACTCACTCCCTGGGCAATTCGCGGCCAGCTTCTTGTGTCGGCGGGACGGGGTCAAGGGGATTGGGCTGGACCGCTCGGGACCCGCGGTCTAGGACTTCGCCACGTCCCGAGTGCAAGGAGAATGACGATGACGGATATGACCGGCAAGGTGGTGATGATCACCGGCGCCAGCCGCGGGATCGGCGAAGCCGCCGCCCATGTCTTTGCCGAGGCCGGGGCCAAGATCGTCCTGCTGGCCCGGACCGACGACCGCATCGCCGAGATCGCCGGCCAGATCGGCCCGGATGCCGTGGCGATCCCCTGCGACATCTCGCGCTACTGGGAGATGGAGGCCGCCGTCCGCTCGACCCTGGACGCCTTTGGCCGGCTCGACGTCCTGATCGGCAACGCCGGGGTGATCGAACCGATCGAGCATCTCGAAAAGGCCGACCCCGAAACCTGGGGCCATGTCATCGACGTCAACCTAAAGGGTATCTTCCACGGCGTCCGCGCGGCGATGCCGGTGATGCTGGCCGCCGGTGGCGGCACGATCCTCAATGTCTCGTCCGGCGCGGCGCACGGCCCGCTCGAGGCATGGAGCGCCTACTGCGCGTCAAAGGCCGGGGCGGCGATGGTGACCCGTTCCGCCCACCTCGAAGGCGCCGATCGGGGCCTGCGCGCCATGGGCCTGTCGCCGGGCACCGTTGCCACGAACATGCAGCGCTCGATCAAGGCGAGCGGCATCAACCCGGTGTCCGAACTGGAGTGGGACGACCACATTCCGCCCGAATGGCCCGCCCGCACCCTGCTCTGGATGTGTTCGCCCGAGGCCGACGAATTCCTCGGGCAGGAGCTGGCGCTGCGTGACGAGGGGCTGCGCCGCCGCGTGGGCCTGATCGCATGATCCACACCGACCGCGGCGATGACGGCCTCTGGACGATCACGATCGATCGGCCGGACAAGGCCAATTCGCTGACGGCCGAGATGCTCGAGGCACTGGCCGATGCCGCCGAGGCGGCGCAGGCCGCCCGCGCGGTCATCCTGACCGGCACGGGCAAGGTGTTCTCGGCCGGTGCCGACCTTGACGCCGCCCGCGCAGGCCTTGCGACCTCGCCGCTCTGGGAGCGGTTGTCTAGTGCCATCGCCGCGCTGCCCGGCCTGTCCATCGCCGCGCTGAACGGCACGCTCGCGGGCGGGTCGATGGGCATGGCGCTGGCCTGCGACATCCGGATCGCCGTGCCGGGGGCAAAGTTCTTCTACCCGGTGATGAAGCTCGGATTCCTCCCGCAGCCTTCGGACCCCGGCCGCCTGGCCGCGCTGGTGGGTCCGGCGCGCGCCAAGCTGATCCTGATGGGCGGGCAGAAGATCAGCACCGAGGATGCCTTCGCTTTCGGGTTGATCGACCGTATCGTACCGCCCGACGCCCTGATCGACACCGCGCGCGAGATCGCGGCGGACACGCTGGCTGCCCGCCCCGAGATCGCCGCAGGGATCAAGGGCATGTGCACTGGCTGAGCCCCGGAGGACCGGATCGTGACCCGACTATTGCCCCTCTGCCTTGCGACGCTCGTGCTGGCCGCGCCACCGCTGGCCGCGGACCCGGCGATGGAGTGCCGTTCCGGCACCGCGACCGAGGCCGAGGTGAAGACCTGCCTCGAAGACACTCTCGAACTGGTGGACGAATCCGTCGCCACCGCGTTCGAGATCGCGATGGACCTGGCCCAGAAACTGGACGAGGTCATGCAGGCGAGCACGACGATGGAGGCCCTGACCAAGAGCCAGTGGGCGTGGGAGGCCTATCGCGACGCCCAGTGCGGCTATGTCGGCGCGACCTACGGCAGCGGGGCAGGATCGGGGATCGGCATCCAGTCCTGCCGGATCACGCTGGCCCGGATCCGGGCCGACATGCTGCTGGCCACGGCCAACTGACCGCGCCGGGATGACCGCAACAGACACCGACCGAAAGGGCGCCTGGACCCGCCGCGCCGTGGTGCTGGGGCTGATCGCGGCGCCGGTCGCCGCCTTCCAGCTGGCCCCGCGCCTGGCGGGCCGCTTCGGCGGATCGCACGATTTCGAACCGCTGGCCCACCCCGAGGGGTTCCGCCGCCTCAGGGACGCCGCCCCGATCACCGCCCCCGGCCCGCTGGCCGGCCTCGACGAGGCCGAAGGCGCAGTCTACCGCATTGCGCCCGGCGACCTCTGCACCGCGCTCTTCGAGGGGGCGCCACCGCCCGGCACCGTGCCGATCGCCTCGTTCACCGACTACAACTGCCCCTACTGCCGGGTGCTGACCGGCAAGCTCGCCGCCCTGGCCGAGCGCGAGGCCGACACGATCCGCATGGCCTGGCACGAATGGCCGCTGCTCGGCCCGACGTCCGAGATCGCGGCACGGGCGGCGCTGGCCGCCAAGATGCAGGGCGCCTACACCGCGTTTCATGAAAGGCTGATGCAGACCCGGTTCGTGCCGACGCCCGCGTACCTCGGGATCGTGGCGCAAGACATCGGCATCGACCCCGACCGCATGATCGCGGACATGGACAGCGCCGAGGTCGACACCCAGCTGGCGCGCACCGCCGCCCTCGCCCGGGAGTTCGGCTTTGCCGGCACCCCCGCGCTGGTCATCGGCCGCACCGTCGTCGTCGGGAACGTCACCGAGGGCACCGTCGCCGCGCTGGTCCGGCAGGAGCTGCGCGATGGCCCGGTCCCGGCCTGTGCCTGACCGGTCCACCCCTTCCCCCGGACAATTTCGCGTTACCTTCGACCACGTTCAGCAGGAGAGAGCAGATGCGCCTGAGAGGGGTACGCCGCAGCACAAATGTCGAGGACAGGCGCGGGATGCGCGGATTGCCCATGGCCGGCGCCGGCGGGCTTGGCCTTGGGGGGCTGCTGCTGATCCTGGTGATCGGGCTCTTCACCGACATCGACCTGACGCCCTTCGTGTCGGGCAACGGCGGCACCGCCGGGGCCTACCTGCCGGACGAGCTGAGCCCCGAAGAGGAACAGGCCGCCGATTTCACCCTGCGCGTGCTGGCCACGACCGAGGATGTCTGGACCACCGTGATGGCCGAACAGGCCGGGTTGCAGTACGACCCGCCAGTGCTGGTGCTGTTCTCGGGCGTGACCAGCAGCCCCTGCGGCGGCGCGTCGGGGGCGACCGGGCCGTTCTATTGCCCGGCGGACCGGAAAGCGTACCTCGACCTCGATTTCTTTGCCACGCTGTCCTCGCGCCTTGGCGCGGCGGGCGATTTCGCCGCCGCCTACGTCGTGGCGCACGAGGTCGCGCACCACATCCAGAACGAGCTGGGGATCCTCGGGCAGATCAACACCGCCCGCCAGCAGATGTCGGACCGCGAGGCCAACGCGCTGTCCGTCGCGCTGGAGCTGCAGGCCGATTGCCTGGCCGGGGTCTGGGCCGCGCATGTCGAGGGGCTGCTTGACCCCGGCGACGTGGCCGAGGCGATGAATGCCGCGCGGATGATCGGCGACGACAGGTTGCAGGGCGCGGCGGGTCGGGTGCCGCAGCCGCACACCTTCACCCACGGGACCAGCGCGCAGCGCGCGCGGTGGTTCGGCACCGGGTATGACAGCGGGCAGATGGCGTCCTGCGACACGTTCCGGGCAGAACAGCTCTAAGAACGGTGGGGGGCTGACGCCCCCTACTCCTCGGCGCCCTTCCAGCGCCGGTGGGTGGATTGCACTGACTTGTAGTGCCGGCTCAGCTTCTTGCCGCGGGCACGCCCCTCGGCGATGGTCTCGGTCGCCTGCCGGTCCTCGGCCCGCAGCTTGCGCCAGCGGTCCAGCCGCTCGGGGTCCAGTTCTCCGGCGGCGATGGCGGCCTGCACGGCGCAGCCCGGTTCGCCTTCGTGGGCGCAGTCGCGGAACTTGCACTGGGCCGCCAGCTCGGTGATCTCGGCAAAGACCGCGTCGATCCCGCCCGCGGCGTCGAAGACGCCCATCTCGCGCATGCCCGGCGTGTCGATCAGCCAGCCTCCCGCCAGCGTCCGGTGCAGCGACCGCGCCGTGGTGGTGTGCCGGCCGCGCGCGTCGTCCTCGCGGATGCCGCCGGTTGCCTTGTCGGTGCCGCAGAGCGCGTTGGCCAGCGTCGATTTCCCGGTGCCCGACATCCCGATCAGCGCCACGGTCTGCCCCTTGCCGCACCAGGGCGAGAGGGCCGTGACCGCTTCGGGCGACTTGGCATTCAGGGTCAGCACATCGACATTGCGCGCGGCCTTGCGCGCCTCGGCCTCGAAGCCCTCGGCGTCGTCCGTCAGGTCGGCCTTGGTGATCAGGATGACCGGCGCGATCTCGGCCTCGTAGGCCAGCGCCAGCGCCCGTTCGAGGCGCGGCAGGCTGAAATCGGCGTTGGCTGAAGTGGTGATGAAAAGCGTGTCGACATTCGCCGCGATCAGCTGCGGCTTGACCTCGGGACCCGAGGCGCGGCGCGCGATCTCGGACTTGCGGTCCAGCAGGCGCTCGACCCGGTCGGCCTCGGCCTCGACCAGCAGCCAGTCGCCGACCGCCACGTCGCCCGCGCCGATGTCGCCCGGCAGGACCAGCATCTTGGGCCGGCCCTCGGTCAGAACGGTCAGCCGGTCGCGCTGGATCTCGGCCACCCGGCCGGGGGTCAGCGCCTCGACCTCTTCGGTGCTCAGTTGGGACAGGAAATGCGCGGACCAGCCGAGGTCCCGCAGGCTCGGCGCGTCGGTCATCGGCAGGACGGAGTCGCGCGTGTCATGGCGCCTGTCTAGCGCGAGACGATGGGAGCGGGCAATCCGGGATGAGGTGAGAGGCTGGACATCGACCCAAGCGGGACTCGTTACGGCTGCTTCCTTCCGGACCTGACCGGGTTGGCGAGGCGCCTGCCCGCGCCAACCTCTCGAGGGGCGATATAGGACCCGCGCGGCGGATTCGCAACCCGTGCGCGGCCCGCACCGCTCAGCCCATGCGCCCCGGCATGTCGCCCGGCTTGCGCGCCGGGGCCTTGATCTGGCCCGCCACCGCGAGGGGCAGCGCCAGCAGGGCCGAGGCGATCTTGCTGCCGCGCACATCGGCCTTCACCTTCTCGATCTGCATCACGTCGTCGATCCGCCGGTCAAGAAACGCCCATGTCGCCTGGTGGTCCGGGCTGTCATCGCCCAGCCAGTAGAGCACGACCGAGCCGTAGACGCCCGACAGGGTCGCCCGCTTGGTGTACCAATTCACGTCATCCGAACTGTCGCCGAGCGCGGTCCAGATCGCATCCGTCGTGCCCCAGATCGCCCTTGCCCCCTCGGGGGCGTTCTGCGGCAGGGAAAACAGCGTCATGCCGCGGCGCACCAGTTCGCGATCCTCGACCGCCTCGAGCCGCAGGCGCACCGCGCGCGCGATCCGGTCGCGGAACCGCAGGGCGGTGAGGTCGGTCTCGGCCAGCTTGCGGAGCATCTCGGCATCGCCGCGCTTGTGGTAGGCCAGCGCCAGGTCCAGCGCACCGCGCGGAAAGAGCGCCTTGGCCAGCCCCGGCTCGATGCCCGTGTCGGCCATCGCGGCCCTGAGCGTCGCCTCTGACCAGCCGTCGAAGGGCACGTGCGACACCGCCGCGTCGAGCAGCCTGTCGGCGGGAGATTGGGCGTGATGGGTGGTCTGGGTCATCGGAGCCTCCGGCCTGAGTCCTCTACTGGACAAATAGGGCAGCGCTTGTTAAAAGGCCACTTCCTGCAAATTCTCTTGCAACTCTAACTTAGGAAGGTGGTGACAACCACATGCAGGTCTCTGTTCGCGACAACAACGTCGATCAGGCGCTCCGCGCCCTGAAGAAGAAGCTCCAGCGCGAAGGCGTGTTCCGGGAAATGAAGCTCAAGCAGCATTTCGAGAAACCGTCCGAAAAGAAAGCGCGCGAGAAGGCCGAAGCGATCCGCCGTGCCCGCAAGCTGGCACGCAAGAAAGCGCAACGCGAAGGTCTGCTCTGAGGGTTTCCTTCGGAACAGAATTGAAGTTGAGACGACCCCCGCGGCCCAGCCCCGGGGGTTTGTCATTTCCGGGGGTCAGGCCGCGGCCTTGACCGGCGCGTCCGGGACGCGGTCGGGCTGCCAGCGGGCCAGCTTTACCGCCAGCGCCGCGAAGATGCCGTAGCCCACCATCGCCGCCGCGATCGCCCAGAACAGCCATTCGAGCGGCAGGCCAGCCCGCACCGCGAGGGCACAGCCCGCCGTCGCGATGGCCAGCCGCCCCGTCACCGCCAGCACCGGCAACAGCACCTTACCCGCCCCCTGGCTGGCAAAGTAGAGCGCCAGGCCGAAGCCCATGAAGGCATAGAACGGCGCGACGTGGGTGAGATAGCCGGTCGCCGCATCCCGCACCGCCGAGGGTTCGGGGCCGAGGAACATGCCCAGCCAGAGGTCCGGGGCAATGGCGACCGTCAGGCCGATCAGCCCGGTGCAGGCCCCGGCCATCAGCGCCGCTGTCCAGGCCACCGCGCGCGCCCGCGCGACCTGGCCCGCGCCGATGTTGGTGCCGACCATCGCGGTGGCGGCCGCGCCGAAGCCGAAGCTCACCGGGATCATCAGGAATTCGAGCCGCGCGCCGAGGCCGTAGCCTGCCAGCGCCTCGGCGCCGTAACGGGCGACGAAGCCGGTGACCACCAGCGTCGTGAGGATGGTTTGAACCGGGGACAGCGCCGCGATGCTGGCGACCTTGAGGATCGGGGTGGCGAACTTCAGCGCCGGGCGCAGGTCGGCGAAGATCGCGAATCCCAGCCCGCCGCGCGCGAAGTAGACCAGCAGCACCGCGGACACGATGGCATGGCTACACAGGAAGCCAAGCGCCAGTCCGGGCACGCCCAGCGACGGGAACGGCCCCCAGCCAAGCGCGAAGGCCCCCGAGAAAAGCGGCGCCAAGGCCGAGATCCCCAGCAGCGACAGCGACGGCAGCAGCATGTTCCCGGTGCCCCGCATCAGAGAGGCCGAGATCTGCGACAACCAGACCAGTGCCGCGCCGGGAAAATAGACGGCGCCCCAGGCCAGCGCCAGTTGCAGCACGTTGCCCTCGCCCCCCAGCAGGG